>DYEP01000209.1 GCA_020725675.1 Symbiobacterium sp.
AAAATTATTATGCCAGGATGCGGTCGCCACTGAGCTGTTGGACAGGGTGATGTCACGTGCGCACCGTTCCGGGGAGCAGTTGCTTGTGTCTGTGGGGCGAAGGTGCGAGGCCATAGCAGCGGCTGTCGGAAGGCTTGAAACGTCCAACGCCGAGCTTTTGGGAGGGAGTATGGCCGCGGGCGAAGCCATTAGACGCACTATCGAGGACTGGAAAGCCTTGAGGGAGGCGGTCGCTAGTCTGAAGGACACAGCCTGGGAGTACGGTTTTAAGAGAGAGAAGGTCTCACAGGAGATCCTATGGCTTGGTGCGCTCGATGGCTTTCCTGGGGTCCCTGTCAAGGGCGAGTTCCCGCAGGATGAAGTGGAGGTACCGGTCGAAGTCACTTACAGAGCCATCGCAGAACTGCTTCAAAGTCACGGGGAGCCTGTTGAGGTACTGGGGAAAGCGAGTCACGTTTGCATCGTGCCGTGGCAGCCCTCTTCCGCCGCGTATGAACCGCTGTTGCGCATCATGGCTTCGTCTGGAGGGCATCTTTGGGGCGGCGAAGGTGTACTGAACGTGGACTTCCGGGAAAGGAGGGAGGTGGGGTCTCTTTTTGATCTCTCAAGGGAGGTCGGATCTGGCCACGAACTTGCGTGTTCCCTTCTTGCTAGGTACAGATATGCGCGTGAACGCTCTGCGCAGCAACACGCGCAGGTCGTGTGGGAGGTAGGCGATTCCATGCTTCAACTTGCAGGCAGCGCCGGAGATGCTCTGGAGAAGGTCGGTCACGGTGGATCGCTTTCTGCAACCTGCAAGCAGGTTGCCGCTGACTCGCTGGGCATCAGGGCCGGGGCAGAAGCCCTGAAGGTGTACGCAGAGCTTTCTTTGGAGATCAGCGCAGTGTCGCTAAACCCAAAAGAGATGCTTGAGTCCATCATTGGGTCGATGGCCCTGTCTCTTCGGGCAAAAGGGGTCCAGAGCATGCTAAAACTTGATCCAGAGATGCCGGAGGTGCTGCTTGACAGGCAAAAGATCCGCGGTGTGCTGTCCGCTATTCTGTGCCACGTTGCCTCACAGTCATTCCGGATGATGGAAGTACATGCCTCGTACGCGAGGGATAGTGGACAAGTCTGTATTACCGTAACCTCAGACCGGTACATTGAGGAGCCACAGCTGTTTGACTTGCTCAAATCAGCGGTTGAAAGAAACGGCGGTCAACTGTCAATGGATGCACAGGGAAGGATTCGCATCCACCTGCCAACTAATGCTGCGGATGTGCCGCTATCTGCTCTCATTCAGGGGTTTCACGGTTTGCAGGAGGATAGTAAGAAAGCGCTCAGGACCGCATGGTCACTCAAGGAACTGCCTGGACAGGAGGAACTGGTCCAGTTTCTGGTGCGCAAGGCGGTGGAAGTGGAACTCGAGGCAAGGTTCCTGGGACAGCTGCCCAGGCACCGATTGTTACCCAGAGCTCTTGCAGTCGGGAACATTGCTGCTGGTGCGGAAAGGTATTATCCGGGCAGACCTCCACAGGAGATCCGCCAACGTGTGATAGCTGTGGCCAAAGCCGTTGAGAAGGACAAGGTCGAGCGTATCATCCGCGATCTGAGGAACGGGGGTTGCCTTTTCTGGCTTGCAGATATTCCTCCTGAAGATTCCATAGTGAAACTAAGCGATACACTTTATAAAGTTGAGGGCGCCGATGCCAAGTCCATTTGGGCGCATGCGAAAACTGCGCTCTCCCTTCTAGTCGGTATTGAGCTTAAGTAAGTCCCCTACTGCGACCGGTTCAAACCCCTTGTTTCGCAGTAATGGAACCAGGTGTCGTATCGCATCGGGGGTCTCTGGGCAGCCGTCAGAGCCTGCGAAAACGATAATGTCTCCGGGTCTAACTCGTTTTGCGATTTGTTTTGCCATGCCTTCAGCACCTTGGCGCAGCCATCGTGACGCGTCAAGGCTGTAAGTGACTGTGACGTATCCGTTGTCCAGAGCAGCGGAGATCACCGCGTCGTTGTAAGCGCCTGCAGGAGGTCTGAATAGCTTAGGAGCCGTGCCTGTTATCTGGGATATGATCTCATGGGTGGAAGCGATTTCTGACGCGATCTCGGATTGGTCTAGCCTTGTCATTTGTACGTAGCGGTAACCCAGGTTGCCGATTTCATAGCCTTCCTTCGCTGCGGTCGCGAGCATTTCGGGGTACGTCTCGCACCACGGTCCTGAGAAGAATAGTGAGGCATCAATACCGGTGTCTTTGAGCGCTTCGAGTACCTTGGCAGGTACTGACTCACCCCACGTGATATCTATTGTAATGGCTACCTGCCGCTCGGTGGTACGCACCCTGTCAAGGGGCTTCAGCGTACTGCTGACTGCAAGCCACGTCTGCGGACCTGCCGCGCGTAGAACCAGCGCGAGCAAAAAGAGAAACACGAAGGCGAAGGCCCTGATTCTTTTGTTTCTCGGTAGCTTGAGCACTATCATCCCCGTAACCTCCATTTAGAGTTCCTATGTTATAGATATTGTGGACCTCGGAGGTTATTACGAGGAGCAGAGTTGGGATGATCTGGCAAGTTTCTTTAGCAGGCGCAAGCGCCGCCGCGTGAGGGTGCCATCTACATCCTTCCCAAAACACCTTATGCAGAGCTCGGTGCAGTAGAGTGCGCTTTCGATGTCGCACAGCGTGTGCTCGAAGTACTTGGCCATTTCGATAAGACAAACTGGATGGACGTGGCTTTCCCAAAGCTGAAGTGCGAGATGGAAAAGACCGGCACGCTTAAGCGATCTGGAAAGATGACGCAGCGCGCGGCTGAGATGCGGTTCGGGTATGCCTTTTTCAATAGCCTGCGACACCAAAGGCAACCCTCTTTCGGGGTTTCCGCTGTCGCACGCAGCGCGGCCAAGACCGAGTAGCACACTGGCTTGTGTGATTGCCTGCGGGTTCTCCGCCATGCAAGCCAACGCCGATAGAAAGGAAGCGAGCGCGAGTACGTCTCGCTTGTTGTGTTCCAGTACCGGTGCGAGGGCTGCAACATCACGTGTCCGCTGGTACTGCCAGAACATTGCCGGAATGAGGTGGGAGGGTATGTCGTCCTCACGCATTGCGTTCAAAACGTAATACTCAATGTGCTGTAAACTGCATGAGCGAAACGATCCGGAGAAGAGCCTTCGTGCGGGATAGAGTAGATCCACGTGAAAGGACATCTCAGGTTCGGGCATTCGGTTTAGCCTGAGTCTGGTTTCAAGGAGAGGCCAATCAAACACGCGGCCGTTATAAGTAACGAGACCATCTGCGCCAGCGAGGAGAGATAACAGTTCTTGCAGGAAATGGCGCTCGTTTGAAACGTCCGAGAGCAACACTTGTGTAATGGCAAAACCCTCCGGGACATAGCGGCCGATCCCTGCAAGAAACACATAATTGCCTGTTCCTGCCGAGAGCCCTGTGGTCTCAAGGTCAAGAAAAGCCAGCTGGGAGGGAGGAGGGCACCTGAAAAACGCGTTCAGCAGCTCTGCCGCACGGTCGGGGATGGTAAGCGGGTAGTTCCCGTAAAACCTACTGCGCGGGAAGCGGTGAACGAATACGCACTGGGATTGGCCGGGAGAAGGCGCCTTTACTTTTTCAGAGCGCGCTTCTTTAGCTTCACTCAATATGCGACGAAGCCTCTCCAGTTTGTCCTGGCTCAATGCGAGACTCCTCCTTGAGCCTGGCTGATGAGAGTCAAGAGCAATTTTCGGGTGTGTGCTTTGGCCCCAGTTTCCACCTGGGTGAGCGGACCGACGCACCCTGGGCAACCGTCTGGACAAGGGCATGCTGCCAGCAGCGACATGCAGTCAGCCAGAATATCTGTCAGCATGGCGGGGAGACGTTTGGAGAAACCCACTCCGCCGGGGTAGTTGTCGTATACGAATATGGTGGGAAGCCCGTTGTGGCGCGCTTTGACTTGGGCAACTACCGAGATATCTTTGGGGTCGCACATAAGGTAGACTGTGGCCACGTTAGATAGGAGGTGAGAGATGCCCAATAGCCCTGTCTGAACAGATGAGATCCCGATTGATTCCAGCGTACGCTCGTCCAATGAAAGCCAGAAACCTTCGGTATGCATTTCTTGCTCCGGAAGATGTACAGGTCCGCTGCCGATGTTTTCGTGGGTATACATCTTGATCTTCTTGAACATCGTAACAAGCGCCGTGACTTTGAGTTCTCCAGTAGATGCATAAGTCCCTGGAGGGGAAGGCGCCTGCTCCTCTTCCAGCACCGAGAGGTCTACAGACAGGCTGGCATCGGTATAGTAGTCCACGTCCACCGCGGTGACGTAGGCCTTCTTCTCCGCATAATCGAGGTAATCAACGTGGTACTGCCTACCCTGGTGAATGTAGATGGCATCTGTGTGCACCAGCATAGGTGCGGAGAAGAGATCCACCTCGCCGATCACACGGGCGCCCGCAGTCCTGTCGATGATCACCACATTCTCACGGGAGGCGGAGCGCAGGCTGATAGATTCCGCGGGGAATGACTGGTCTGCCCAGTGGTAGGTATCCCCGGCCAGGTGCAACATTCCTTGCTCCTCCAAGAACGAAAGGATGGCATCAGTGGTCTCCACGCCGAAGTTCTCTCCACGTCGAAAGGGCAGCTCAAACGCCGCACACTTTAAATGGCTTGACAGTATGTAAAGATTATCCGGGTTAATGAGGCCCATTTCCGGCGACGCCGAGAACAGATACTCTGGATTAGCTGCGATGAATTGGTCAAGCGGGCTGCTGGTGGCGATCATGATGGTGAGCGCGGTCCCGGTTCGTCTGCCCGCTCTGCCTGCCTGCTGCCATGTGCTAGCGATGGTACCGGGGTAGCCAACCAGTACCGACGCATCAAGACCCCCAATATCTACACCCAGTTCAAGCGCATTGGTACTCACTACCCCCATGATCTTGCCGGAGCGAAGCCCCGACTCTATCTCCCGCCGTTCGCGGGGCAGATACCCGCCCCGGTAGCCTTTCACGAGCCTGGTGCCCGATGCATTTTGAAGATAGGTTGTAAGGATTTCTACGGACACACGGCTTCGTGCAAATACGATGGTCTGTATGTCGTGTGAAATGAGGCGAGATGCAAGCCGCGAGGCCTCGAGTATGGCGCTTTTCCTGATTCCGAGCTGAGGAGAGATTACCGGCGGGTTATATATGAGGAAATGCCTGGTGCTGCTCGGAGCCCCGTTTCTATCAATAACCCGGATTTGTTTTTGGGTGAGCATGGACGCAAGTTCACCCGGGTTTCTTATCGTGGCGGAAGAACAGAGGTAAACGGGATGACTGCCGTAGAATGCGGCAACACGGTTAAGCCGCCTGAGCACATTGGCCATATGGGACCCGAAAACGCCCCGGTAGCTGTGCAGCTCGTCCAGTACAACGAATTGCAGGTTCTCAAATAGTTTCATCCATTTGGTATGGTGGGGCAGGATCGCCTGATGCAGCATATCGGGATTTGTAAGCACAATGTGTCCGGCCTGCCTTACTTTCTTGCGTACCTCGGGTGAGGTATCGCCATCGTATGTAAATACTCCGATCTGCGCGTTCAACCCATCGACCAGCTCCTGAAGCTCGGAGTACTGATCGTACGCTAGTGCCTTCGTAGGGAAGATGTACAGCGCACGGGTCCGAGGGTCGTGTAGAATGCGGTTTAGCACCGGAAGGTTATAGCAGAGTGTCTTTCCGGATGCAGTGGGAGTGACTACAACTAGATTGTGACCGCTTTCGGCCAGGTCAAACGCCTCTTGTTGGTGTATGTACAGGCGATCGATACCGCGCTTTTTGAGTACTCCAGCTAGCGAAGGATGCATGCGTGTTCCTAAAGGCTCGGAGACTGCGGCCTGGCCGGGTATGACGCAATGGTGTGTTACGTTATTCCAGAAACTCTTGTCGCTTTTCAATAACTCAAGTATCGCGTCTACCGTCAAGGGACTGCACCGCCTTGTTGCACTGAACTGGTGTTTGTCTCTTAGATTCGAGCACCGTTTGATTAAGTCCTGCCGTTGCAACTTAATTGGCACGGGGATATAATAGCTGTGCCAAAGGGGGAAACGCACTTGCAACGGACTTTTCACCTTGTGTCGCTGGGTTGTGCAAAAAACAGGGTTGATTCGGAACAAATGCTTGCGCAGTTGTGTATGTCAGGTTACGTACATGTGCCAACAGCAGATGGCGCGGATGCGGTTGTGATTAACACTTGCGGGTTTATCGGCCCTGCCAAGCGGGAAGCCATCGATCTCATCGTCGAAATGGCTGATCTTAAGCGTCAGCGCCGCGTTTCCAAGATAGCAGTCACGGGCTGCCTGGCACAGCGTTATCCCAAAGAGTTGTGGGCAGAACTGCCAGAAGTTGATGTCTTGCTCGGTGTCTTTGACTCGCAGAAGCTTGTGGAAAGCCTTGAGCGCGCTTTTGGTGGAGAGAGGGTACTTGAGGTGTCTGACCCAGAGACGGGTACACCGGTGAGCAGGGCGCGCATGCTAACCTCTGAGCCCGGCACGGCATACCTTAGGATCTCCGAGGGTTGCGATAATTGCTGCGCGTACTGTGTGATACCTGGCCTGCGGGGCAGAAGGCGGTCGATTCCTCCCAATGCGCTTTTGCAAGAAGCGAGGATGCTGGCAGACTTGGGAGTGTTAGAGCTTGTGCTTATCGCACAAGACACAACAGATTACGGAGGAGATATAGGTACCGATCTTGTCAGTCTGCTTCGAGCGCTCGAGCGTATTGATGGACTTCGTTGGATAAGGCTACTTTACGCTCATCCGGCACGGGTAACGCAGGCGCTTATCCGACAGATGGCAGAAAGCGAGAAAATCTGTCGGTATATTGACATACCCATGCAGCATGCTTCAGAATCTGTGCTAAGACGGATGGGGCGTCCTGGTCATGCTGATGATTATTTGCGTTTGATCAACAATTTGAGATCAGCAGTGGATGGGGTTGCTATCCGGAGTACCTTCATGGTGGGTTTCCCTGGAGAGACCCCTGGGGATCTTGACGTGCTCATCAATTTCCTGACCAGAGCAGAGCTGGACTATGCGGGCTTCTTTGCATACTCGAAAGAAGAAGGTACTCGTGCGTTCGATTTTCCGGATCAGGTATCGTACAGTGAGAAGAGGAGACGCCTTTCTATAGTAAGGAGTGTTCAGACGGGCATCACGCTGAAGAAGTTGAAAGAGAGGCTCCCATCGCGCCAGGAAGTGCTCTGCGCATCGTCACAGGACGGTACTTCAAGGTGCCGCGCCGCATTCCAAGCGCCCGAAGTGGACGGCTGTGTATTTGTGAACGCCCAGCTACCTCCAGGGAAGATGCACGAGGTGTTGCTTTATAAGACTCGCCGTCTGGATGTACTTGGTAGAGTAGAAAATCCATAGTATGCTGGTAAAATAGTAACAGAGACAGGCATTGGGCTCACATGATATAATATCCCTGCGTGTTATGTAAAATGCGGAGGGATTCTTTCATGCCGGTGATAGTAAAGCGAGGAGTAGTCCTCCTGACTGCTTTTGCACTCACGCTTGTTGCCAGCTCACTCCTGGCGGGGTGGTGGGCGCAAGGACCCATGAGCCAAAGACTGGGGTCTGAATTCAAGTCCATCCCCGGGGTCATGCATGCGGACCTCGAGACTGTGGCAGGCAAGACCACAGTGACCGTTACGCTTTCTGACGTGGAGGACCTTCCCGGCGTTTACCTTCAAGTGGTGAACACGGCATCCAGATCCCTAAAGCACGGCAGCTACAGGATAGAACTTAATGATGCGGCGAGCAATGGCCTTGATCAGGCATATCAAGAACTACACTATCACGTATTTGAGGCGGCGCGCACAGGCAACTACGGCAGGATGCGAGAAGCGTTCAAACTCGAAGCACCGTCGCTTAACGTGGACCGGTGGAAGCTCACGGTCAGCGCTGACTACATTTTTGTACAATTGTGGAACGATGGAGGATACCTGCACCGGGTAGTGCCCGTTGACTCCAAGGGGGCGGGAGGTGACGCTCCGTGATATACGATGCAGTGGCTGGCGCCTGTCTTGCAGTGATTGTGTTTCTGTCTTTCAGAGGGTTTAACTTGTGGCCCATTGTACTGCTGGGCGGCTTGCTATATTTCATAGTGAGAATGAACGGTGGCCTACCGTTTCAAAAGGGATTCACCCGCGTGGGCAGGGGCGTAGGGACGGCTAACCGGGTTACATTTGACAAGATTGGCGGTCAGAAGACGGCTGCGACTGAGCTGCAGGAGGCGCTCGATTTTCTGGCACATCCCGAAGCAGTGGAAGCTCTGGGCATCAGACCGCTCAAGGGTATCATGCTCTCGGGGCCGCCCGGGACAGGCAAGACGCTCCTGGCGAAAGCGGCCGCTACCTACACTAACTCGGTGTTCCTGTCTGCATCAGGCAGCGAGTTTGTCGAGATGTATGCCGGAGTGGGTGCCCAACGCATCCGGACCCTTTTCAAACAAGCCAAAGACATGGCCAAGGCAGAGTCAAAAAAGAGCGCAATCATTTTCATCGATGAGATGGAAGTACTGGCGGGCTACAGGGGCAAGCACTCAAGCCACCTGGAGTACGACCAGACGCTCAACCAATTGCTCGTAGAGATGGACGGTCTCTCAAGCCGGGATGAAATTCGAACGCTTGTGATAGGGGCCACCAACAGGATTGACCTTGTTGATCCTGCGCTGCTTCGTCCCGGTAGATTCGACCGGGTTGTACGGGTGGGACTGCCCGATCGTGAGGGACGTTACGAGATTCTAAAGCTCCACACAGCAAACAAGCCACTGGCGGAAGATGTGGACCTCGCGGCGATCGCCCGCGAAACCTTCGGGTTTTCTGGAGCGCACCTTGAGAGTGTGGCGAATGAGGCGGCCATACTTGCAAGACGTGCCGGAGAGAACAAGATCCGCCAGGCGCACCTGCGAGAGGCCATTGACAAGGTAATGCTGGGCGAGAAAGTGACAAGAAAGCAGACGGAGATCGAAAAGCACAGGGTTGCAGTTCACGAAGCTGGGCATGCCATTGTCTCAGAAATCTTGCGGCCGGGTTCAGTGGACTCGGTTACGATCTCACCACGGAGCAATGCGCTCGGGTACGTCAGGCATTCGCCTCAAGATGACATATATATTCAACCCCGTTCAGAAATGGAAAAGGATGTGGCCATATTGGTTGCAGGCGGGGTGGCCGAAATGGAAGTGTTCGGTGAGAGCAGTACTGGGTCGGCGGATGATTATGACAAGGCAACCCGTACTGCAAGGCAGATGGTGATGTGCGGCATGTCCGATCTTGGGATCGTAGATATCCAGCTGATACCATCTGATGTGATACACAGGACGATAACTGCCATCACGCAAGGCCAAATACAACGAGTAAGGACCCTCCTTACCAGACATAGGAAGGCCCTGGAAGAGATAGCCGCTAAACTGCTAGAAGAGGAGAGCATCCCCGGAGAACAGATCCGGCAGCTAGCCTCTCTTCCAACCGTAAGACCGCGCTCGCGTAAACGCTCGGTCGAGGCCCGCCCGTAAGAAGGGCGGCTTCTTTTAGCTTCTATAAGGGTTTGCCGTTTCTGCACAGGACGTCGTATCTGTTCATGAGATCCCGGGTAACGGGGCCCGGTTTGCCATCGCCTATAGTCCTGCCGTCCACGCATGTCACTGGCATGACCTTTGAGGAGGAACAGGTAAAGAACACTTCTTTTGATGAGTAGAGTTCGTCAAGAGAAGGGAAGCGTTGTTCCAGTTCATAGCCTGCTTCAAGAGCGCATTCGATGACGGCGGCTCTGGTAATTCCACTGAGGATCAGAGAAGTGGCGGGCGCTGTTACGATCCTGCCAGAATCATCCACCAGAAATACGTTTGAGGATGACCCTTCCGTAACTCGTCCGTTTTCACGTACAAAAATGGCTTCGAAAGCACCCGATCTTGATGCCTTTTCTTTAGCAAGAACGTTGGGCAGGAGGTTTATCGATTTGATGTCGCACCTGAGCCACCGGATATCAGGCACGGTGATGACCGTGGCGCCATTTTCGTACAGTTCTGATGGCATTAAGGGAGGTTCGTAGACCATGATGAGAAGGGTAGGAGTAGTACCCGAAGGAGGGAACCGATGTGTTCTGCCAGCCACTCCGCGGGTGAGCTGGACGTATACCTGAGAGACAGGGCGAGCATATCGGCTGACAGCCTCTTCTATGATCGATTCCATTTCACTGATGGAGCAGGGGAGGGGGATCTCCACCGCCTGCGCGCTTCTTTCAAGCCGTTCAAGATGCTCGCGCATTCTGAACAAGCCCCAACCATAATCGCGGATGACCTCGTAAACACCGTCTCCAAAGATATATCCTCTGTCCAACACGGGTACGAGGGCCTGTCCATAATCGACAAAACGGTCGTTCAAATAAACTACTGTTTCCTGTGACATCTGGCTATTCCTCCGATTCTTTAAGTTACAACATTAGTGTAATCTCAGATCGTCTCACGTTCAAGCTGGTAAGTTCATTTGAGGAAGCTCCCCACTGATATAACTGCCGATAATATACATTATGTTAAGTAACCGATCTTGTCTTAGTAGGGCTACTGCAGGAACCAGGCTACTGAAGGCGGTGGTCGGTGAACATCTGTCTGTCATCGGGGAGTTCAAAACAAGGCTCAAGTGGATATTGCTGCTCTTGCTCGCTTTTATCTTCGTCACTCGATCCCGTCGGCATGTTTGAAGGATCGTATTCTAAGATTGGGTCATCGTTCCAAACATCTTGCCAGTGGTCCAACCTTCTTTTGTCCTTTGGTGGTATAGCCACAAAAAACACCTCACCCAAAGGTTTTGCAGGTGAGGTGTGTATTATGCGTTCACTGCGCTCGCTGTCACGGTAGCGTTATGGTCTGTCCGGGGAGTATCATTGCGTCGCTGAGATTGTTCAATTTCCGCATGGCGAATACGTACTGCCTTAGGTCCGTACCTTTCGGCGCGTG
>DYEP01000210.1 GCA_020725675.1 Symbiobacterium sp.
AAACCCGTGGAGGTGCATTTTCACGATGATTTTGGCATGGGCTCCGCAAACACCGTGCTCGCACTGGCTGCAGGTGCTGAAGTCGCTCATACCACGATCACGGCCATCGGTGAAAGGGCGGGAAACGCTGCCTACGAAGATGTAGCCTTGACTTTACTTACTATGTACGGGGTAGACCTTGGGCTCAGGTACGAGAAGATGTACGAACTGTCAAAGATGGTCCGGGAGATCTCCGGGCTTTCCCTCAGGCAGAACAGAGCGATCGTGGGCGACCTGATATACAAGATCGAATCGGGCATCATTGCAGGTTGGTTCAAGAACTGCGGACAGGATCGGCCGCTTGAACTGTGCCCCATCCACTGGGACCTGGTTGGGCATCAGCCTCCGGAGGTAGTGCTCGGCAAAAACAGCGGCGCCGATTCCATCGCCATCTGGCTCTCGAAACTCGGTCTGTCCGCCAGCGAGGACGAGATACAAGAGCTGGTTCAGAGAGTAAAGAAACTTGCGTACGAAAAGCACGGGCTCGTCACTGCGTCAGAATTCAGGGTGATGGCTGAGGAGTACTTGAACGCGGCCGGTCGTTGACCGGCCCCGTCGGCAAAAAGGTATCTCCTGTCTGTGGCGGAGACGCCGGTTTTGCAAAGCGGGGGTGTGAAACATGTTGCCAAGAACTCTTTACATCAGGCCATCGGATCTAACGAAGGCCTTGGAAGCGCTGGAAGAACACGGCCCGGGCGCCCGGGTCATCGCTGGGGGTACCGACCTGATCCCATCCATGAGAGCCAGAACGCAGTTACCGTCATGTCTTGTGGATATTCAGGGACTGGGGCTTGATACGATCACGAGGACAGATGGATTCGTTAGAATCGGGGCCGCTTGTACGTTTAGTGAACTGGCCCGCAGTGGTATCATCCGTGAGATGTTCCCGGTGCTTCGGGAGGCTGCTTCTGCGATCGGGGCTGTACAGACAAGAAACCTCGCTACTATAGGTGGGAATTTGAGTTCGGCAGTACCTTCTTGCGACTCGGCACCTGCGCTCTATGTGCTGAAGGCAAGGCTCACGCTTATCAGCCTTAGGCAGCAGAGGGCAATACCCGTGGAAGAGTTCTTCCAGGGGCCGAGACGGACAGTACTAGCCCCGGCCGAGATCCTGGCCTGGATCGATGTACCGGTCCCGCCGGATCGCTCAGGAAGTGCGTTCTTGAAAATAGGCAGAAGGAAAGCACTCACCCTCGCCATAGTCAACGCAGCCGCGAGCGTGTGCTTGGCGAAAGACGGCAGCACCGTCGAGGATGCTACCATATCTCTCGGGGCGGTGGCACCCACTCCTCTCCGTGCTAGGAAGGCTGAGGCGTTGCTGAAAGGATGCACGTGGTCCGAAGAATTGGTGAAAGAAGCAGCTTGGGTCGCCTCGGGCGAGACCTCACCCATCAGCGACATCCGTGCGTCCGCCGATTATCGAAGAGAGCTGTGTAAGGTCCTGGTCAGACGTGCACTAACGCATGCATGGAAACGTGCTTTGGGGGGTGACCAGCGGTGAAGCGGGCCATCATATTGGTAGTCAATGGCACCGAACATAGCGTCGAGGTTCAGCCTTCAGATCTCCTGGTAGATGTACTTAGGGATAGACTGCGTCTGACGGGGACGAAAAAAGGCTGCGGTACAGGAGAGTGCGGGGCGTGTACCGTTCTTCTGGACGGCAAACCGGTGAATTCATGTTTACTGCTGGCTATTCGGTGTGAGGGCAGACAGATCACTACAATAGAGGGGCTGGGTACGCCAGATTCTCTCCACGTGCTGCAAAAGGCGTTCATTGACAACGGGGCCGTGCAGTGTGGTTTTTGCGCACCTGGAATGCTCCTTTCGGCAAAAGCACTGCTTGACGAAAACCCCGCACCCAGCGAGATGGACATCCGCCAAGCACTGGCGGGTAATATCTGCAGGTGTACGGGTTATGTAAAGATCGTGAAAGCTGTTTCATCCGCAGCTCGCACAATGTCCGGAGCGGAGGGGGGAGGACGATGAACGGCTCCGCTATAGGTGTAAGCAGGCCCAGACATGACGCAGTGCTGCAGGTGACCGGGAGAGCGCTTTACGGGGATGACTATGAAAGACCCGGTATGCTCTACGCTAAGGCGCTCAGGAGCCGGCACCCTCACGCGAGAATCTTGAAAGTAGACACGTCACGCGCCTTGAAACTGGCTGGAGTGAAAGCGGTTATCACGGCGGAAGACGTTCCAAAGAACCGCTACGGCTTCACCCATCTGGACCAGCCGGTGCTGGCAGATGATAAGGTGCGCTACATGGGCGACGTGGTTGCCGTCGTCGCAGCTACATCCTGGGACGCAGCGACGGAGGCGCTTGACCAGATCGAAGTAGACTACCTGCCTTTGCCCGCGGTCTTTGACCCTGTAGAAGCGATGAAGCCAGACGCCCCAAAGGTGCACGGTGACAGCAACATTGTGTCACATATCAAGATCAGATCAGGCGACGTAACCGAGGGGTGGCGGATTTCCTCCGAGATTGTGGAAGATGTAATGCGCACTCAGGTAGTAGAGCACTGCCACATTGAACCACACGCTGCGCTTGCAGAACTGACCGACGACGGGACGTACGTGATATGGAGTACTGTACAGAGACCTTTTCTCATCGCTTCTGATCTGAGCAGAATCTTGCAGTATCCTATGAACAAGATCAGAGTCATTACGCCAGCAATAGGCGGGGGTTTCGGCGGCAAGAACGAGATTACCATCGAGCCTTACGTGTGCCTGCTAGCTGCGAAGACCAAAAGACCCGTGAAAATGGTGCTTTCTCGGGAAGAGGAGTTTTGCGGCACCACTGTACGCCACCCGTATATCGTCAAGTACAGATCAGGAGTGACGAAGGACGGAAAGATCGTGGCCCGGCAGGTGGAGATCATCAGCGACTCGGGGGCTTACGTATCCTGGGGCGAATCTACCCTAAGCAAGGCATCGATACACGCCGCAGGCCCGTACTTCATTCCTCACGTGAGGATAGACGGTTACCTGGTGTATACAAACAATTCGATAGGCGGGGCGATGAGGGGGTTCGGAGTGCCCCAGGTCGGGTTCGCTTATGAATGCCATATGGATAACATAGCTGCTGTAATCGGCATGGATCCGCTCGAGTTCAGGTACAAAAACCTTCTTACAGATAACTCGTCCCTGCCCACGGGGCAAGTGCTTGAGTTTGTTACCCTCAGGGAGACTGTCAGGAAAGCAGTAGAGCTTGTGGGCTGGAAAAAGGAGGTCGAATGGGAGTGAAGAAGCGGGGGAAAGGAATTGCTTGTATGTTTTACCCCATCGGGTTCACCTCCTACCCTAATCCCGGGTCCGCTTTTGTAAAGGTAAACCAGGACGGAACAGCGGTAGTCTTCACAGGAGCGACAGACATGGGACAGGGTTCCACCACAGTCCTCGCCCAGATTGCCGCAGAAGAACTAGGTATACGTTATGAGCATATCACCATGGTGACGGGAGACACGGAAAAAACCCCGTTTGACCTGGGTTCCGTAGCAAGCAGAGTTACTTATATTGTTGGAAACGCTGTGAAGCGGGCGGCTCACGAAGCGAAACGGATCCTTCTTGAAGTGGCGGCCGAAAAGCTGGGAGTGAGTCCTGATGGCCTCTGTGCAGGAGACGGCAGGATTTACATCAAGGGTCTTCCCGAGCGTTTCCTTGAGATCTCGGAGGTAGCTCGCATAGCGCAGATGGGCAAGGGGAGGCCTCCTATCGGCTCTGGAAGTTTTAACCCGATCACCACTTTTCTCGATCCCGAAACGGGTCACGGCAAACCGTACGGGGCATACGTGTTCGCTACCCAGATTGCGGAGGTAGAAGTGGACACGGAAACAGGCGTAGTCGAAGTGCTGAGGATCGCAGCGGCCCACGACTGTGGCAAGGCGATCAACCCTATGCTTGTTGAGGGGCAGGTCGAGGGCGGCATTTCTATGGGTGTTGGGTATGGACTGTTCGAAGAAATGGTGCTGGACAACGGGGTAGTGAAGAATCCCCAGTTTACCGACTATATTCTTCCTACCTCTCTTGATATGCCCGAAATCCGGGTGGGCATCATCGAAAGACCTGAACCGACCGGCCCATTCGGCGCCAAAGGCATCGGCGAACCTTCGCTTTTACCTACAGCACCAGCTATTATTAACGCCATTTACGATGCAGTTGGTGTGAGAATACGGGAACTGCCCGCTACGCCCGAAAAGATCCTGAAGGCACTGCGCGAGACAGATCAGGGTAAGGCATAGGTTGGTACCTGGTCTGGCATTGCCTAGACAGCTCGAGTCCCGCGACCGAAGCTTGTCAGATGAAGGGAGAGAGCAGGATGAAATATCGTATTGTTGATTTGAGCCTTCCTGTGGAGGAGCTTACGGCCTCACCCCCTTCCCAGGGTGAGAAAACCAGATTTGCGACGGTCTATAGGACGCCAGGGCACTGGCAGGCGACCTGGCTGTCATTGAGCGCGCATACCGCTTCGCACGTAGATTCGCCCCTTCACTGCCTCGCAAACCAGATCGTAATCGGGCAGATGCCCCTTGAACGGGTAATCGGAGAGGCTTTAGTGCTAGACGTATCGCATGTTCAGGACATGCAGCCCATAGGTCTTGACGATCTCCGTCGCTATGAAAGCCAAGTGAAAGAGGGCGACATCCTATTAATGAAGAGCGGCTGGAGCGACAGGAAATGGGGCGATTCAGACTACTTTACCGCTTCGCCTTACTTGAGCGAACAGGGTGCCAAATGGCTGGCAGACAGAAAGCCAAAGGCTGTAGGCTTTGACTTCTTTCAAGAGTACAGTGCAAAGACAAAGGACTTCCTACCGGAAGACTTCGTGATCCACAGGATACTAATGGAAGCGGGTATAGTCATTATGGAAGGACTGACAAACCTCGGTGCCCTCGGGAGTAGGCGCGTTATGTTCTTTGGTGCGCCCTTGAAGTTGATGGGACCAGAGGCCTCCCCGGCAAGATTCTTCGCTCTAGTGGAACCTGAGTGAGCTTGCGAGCGGGCATTGGTGATCTGGACTCTCCAATTGTACACCGCACCTTGGAGGGTCCTCTTTTATCTCGACCCCGGGTACCCGAAGGAAGGGTTTCGTGTTGATGCTGCGCGTAAAGATCTTGAAGATACGCCGCGCCGCATTCTTCCCAATTCATTGGGGAGTTAGGCGCGGCCAAGATTTTCATGGCCTTTCATCTACGCTTATGTTATCATATAGGCATCAAGAAGGTCTCCTCCGTTATCGCCATCTCGTACTGGAGGGAGAAAT
>DYEP01000211.1 GCA_020725675.1 Symbiobacterium sp.
CCGTAGCTCAGCCTGGATAGAGTGACGGACTACGAATCCGCAGGTCGCAGGTTCGAATCCTGCCGGGCGCGCCATCACTATACTAATGGCGTGATCAAAACAAATCAATAGGAGATGTGCGCCCGTAGCTCAGGCGGACAGAGCAGAGGTTTCCTAAACCTCGTGCCGGGGGTTCGAGTCCTCCCGGGCGCACCATTTCTCAAACACCCATGAAAAGAGAAGCATACCTAAGGCTGGCGATAGAGCAAGCCAAACAGGCTCTTGTTCATGGTGACGTCCCGGTTGGTGCTGTACTGGTACGTGATGGCGAGGTCATCGGTAGCGGCTTCAACCAGAAGGAATACAGAGGCGATCCCACAGCGCACGCAGAAATACTGGCGTTACGGGACGCTGCGGCCAGACTGGGACGCTGGCGGCTGGATGATACAGAACTCTACGTTACACTTGAGCCGTGTGCAATGTGCGCAGGGGCCATTATACAGGCGAGGATATCACGCGTTGTATTTGGCGCGTGGGATTCAAAAGGTGGAGCGTTGGGATCGGTACTAAACCTGGCAAGTATCCCGGCGTTGAATCATTCGGTGGATGTAATAGGTGGGATACTTGAGGATGAGTGCGGGAGGCTTCTTACGGAGTTTTTCCGTGAGCGGCGGAGAGAATCCGGAGGGATGCCGGAGATGGCTGAACGGGCCCGTCTCGAAAACGGGTAGGCGGCGAAAACTGCCTCGTGGGTTCAAATCCCACTCCCTCCGCCACCAAGTTGATGAGCCATCATGGTAATAGCTACGTGGAAGGGTGCCGGAGCGGCCGAACGGGCTCGCCTGGAGAGCGAGTAGACGGGCAAACACCTGTCTCGTGGGTTCAAATCCCACCCCTTCCGCCATTTTGTTTTGAACATACAATTGGCCGTGCTAGACGGGGAGGTAGCGGTGCCCTGAACCCGCAATCCGCTATAGCGGGGTTGAACTCCCAGGCTGAGGCATGCCGCCGTGGAGCTGGCTGCCGAAAGGGGCGAAGACGGCCGGGTCCCACGCAACGGGAATCCGTAAACCCCGCCAGGTCCGGAAGGAAGCAACGGTAAGCGGACACTCCCGTGTGCCGTGGAAACGCCTAGCCTGAGTTACCTACGGTTGTATCGTCCGGGGTATCATGTCAAAGCCGGGTGCACGGCCAACTAGTGTTGCTGCCCCTCCGCGTGAGGGGCCTTCTTATTAGTTGAAGGAAACAAAACAAAACGGAGAGAATGAAACTTAAGAGGTGGGGCAGATGACATATGTGGCTTTGTACAGAAAGTGGAGGCCTCAAACCTTCGACGAAGTCGTCGGTCAGGAACATATCGTCAGGACTTTAAAGAACGCACTCAAGTCCGATAAAGTGTCGCATGCCTACCTTTTTTGCGGGCCAAGGGGTACGGGAAAGACTTCTTTAGCGAAAATCCTTGCAAAAGCGGTCAACTGCACATCCACGGGTTCAGCCAAACCGTGTAACGTGTGCCCTCAGTGTCGTAGCATAAATGCAGGGGACACCATGGATGTCCTGGAGATAGATGCAGCGTCAAACAGAGGTATAGACGAGATCCGTGACCTCAGGGAACGGGTCAAGTTTGCCCCCGCCCACGGCAAGTACCGAGTTTACATTGTTGACGAAGTCCACATGCTCACTCCTGAGGCATTCAATGCGCTGCTGAAGACCCTGGAGGAACCGCCTGAGCATGTGATCTTCATTCTTGCCACGACTGAAGCTCATAAAGTACCTCTGACTATCGTATCCAGATGCCAAAGGCTTGATTTTGCGCCGATTCCCACGGAGAAAATTGTTAGGCATCTTCGCCGCGTTGCCAAGGATCAAAACATCCAGGCGGAGGACTCGGCACTCGTGTCCATCGCGCGCTACGCTCAGGGATCCGTCCGCGACGCGTTGGGGCTTTTTGACCAGACCGCTGTTTTTGGGGAAGGTGTGGTTACGGCAGACCAGGTTTCAAATATACTGGGTTTAGCACCTATTGATACCTGTGAACAGATGATCGAAGCAATGGCCAGGCAGGATGCGCCTGCCCTGCTCCGCCTCATACAGCGGGTAGTAGAAGAAGGCAAAGACTTAAAACTTCTCGTGAGAGACGTGCTAAATTTAACGAGAGACATCCTCGTGACGATGATCGCCGGAGAAGACGTATCTTTGGAGAACACACTTGTACCGAGCATCCGCCGTCTTGGTGACGGCTTATCAAAAACATTTATACTCAAGGCGCTTGAAGTCCTCTCTGAAATTGATAAAGAGTCCAGGCATGCGCAAAACCTGAGATTGCTGGTAGAGATGGGGATGGTAAAACTGTGCTTGGACCAGAAGGAGGAAGTGGTGCAGGCAAGCACAGAAACTATCCATGCAGAAGCGCGTCTGGATGCAGAGAAGTTGTGGAAACGTCTCCTTGACAAAGTGAAGGCCGAGAAACGTCCCATAATACATGCGCGGCTTAGGGATGCTCGCAAGGTGTCACTGGAGGACGGGGTCCTGACAGTTCTGTACCCTGGAGAAGCCCGGTTTCATTTGAACGAAATGAAAAAACCTGAGAATACCTCTTATATAGAAGAACGTTTGGAGAGATTAGCGGGGAGAAAATTGAAAGTGGAATTTGCGTTGGAACCCGCAACAAACGCAGAAGGAGACACGGCGAGCAACCCCACCAGGGGGCCGAAGGGCGAGCCAAGCTTACTCGAACGGGCATTGAGCCTATTCGGAGGAGAGATCCTGGAACTAGACAATGACGAGGAGGTTTTGTGATGAGCAAGCACATGGGCGGATTCAACATAAACAAGATGATGAAACAGGTTCAGAAGATGCAACAGGATATGGAGAAAC
>DYEP01000212.1 GCA_020725675.1 Symbiobacterium sp.
GGGCATTCTGGCGAATGATTCGTAAAGAACAGCTGATACATAAGATAACCCGACAGCGTATTCGGAGGTGCGAGAATGGCTAAATGGGATTGCCCGAAATGCGGCTGCAAACGGTGCAGCGAATACCGGATCGGTATAGTCTTTCTGAAAGCAGGCGATGAGCATACCTACTGGATGGTGTGCCCCGAGTGCGGCAACAAATGGCAGGTGATAACTAAGGGATAGACTCAAAGCGCTGGGGGCAGGTCATGCCGCCCCCTTTTTTTGCGAATCAGAGGCTGCTCATGGAGGGTTTTTGGGGCATTACACGCAGCATGTGAAGTGCTCAAACTAGGGCTTTTTGCCTCCTTTACTGATGGAAACGTCCAACGTATAATTAAATCATGATATATTTATACCAGGAGGGATCGCATTGCAAGAGACGGCGAAAGAAAGACGACTTGGCGTTTTTGAGCGATATCTCACAGTGTGGGTGCTGCTGTGCATGATCGCGGGGATGCTCCTTGGTTCCGCATTCCCGCGCGCTGCAGGTTTTCTGAATTCACTGCAGATCGCACACGTATCCATCCCCATCGCTATCCTTCTATTTTTCATGATGTACCCAATTATGGTGCAGATTGACTTTCGTCATGTGGTGATGGCGGGGAAGACGCCAAAACCCGTCGCCATCACTCTGATCGTGAACTGGGCAATCAAGCCTTTCACAATGATGTTTTTTGCATGGTTGTTCATGACCCGGGTCTTTGCCCCGTTCATTCCTGAAGGGATGGCCCAGCAGTACGTGGCCGGGATGATCCTTTTGGGGATCGCGCCGTGTACCGCAATGGTGCTTGTGTGGAGCTATCTCGCCAAAGGATTCATGGGCCATACCCTGGTCATGGTAGCCATTAACTCCCTCACTATGCTTGTTTTGTACGCGCCGCTTGGCAGGCTGTTGCTCGGCCTGGCTTCCATCCCCATCCCCTTTGCCACCATCGCGCTTTCTATCGTGTTCTACGTAGGTATTCCGCTCGTCGCAGGTTACTTCACCCGGACCGAACTGATCCGCCGAAGAGGTATCGCGTGGTACGAATCGGTGTTCTTGAAGTATACGGGCAAAGTGGCAATGGTGGCGCTGCTCATCACACTGATAGTGCTGTTTACGCTGCAAGGCCATGTCATTCTCAGGCAACCTCTCATTATCGCCATGATCGCACTGCCCCTTTTAATCCAGACGTTCCTCATCTTCGCTTTGGGATACTGGGCCTCCCGGGTGTTTGGGCTGACTTATGAGGATGCAGCCCCTACTGCCATGATCGGCGCCAGCAACCATTTTGAAGTGGCTATCGCTGTTGCCACTATGCTGTTTGGGCTTCATTCAGGTGCGGCGCTCGCCACAGTGGTAGGGGTACTGATCGAAGTGCCTGTCATGCTCGCGCTGGTGCGAATATGCCTAAAGACACGGCACCTTTTCCCGGTCAAGGTCATCAGCCCCTGAAGGAGGTTTAAACGCAGTTGCAAGTGCTGCTTAAAAGGCTGCGGGCGATTGCCGAGCCCAACAGGATGGCGATACTGGGACTTCTTCACGGCAACGAGCTGTGTCTTTGCGAGATCGAAGATATCATGTGCATGAGCCAGCCCAGGGCTTCACAGCACCTGCGGATTCTTAAGGAGGCAGGGCTCGTGCTTGAAAGAAAAGAAGGCCGCTGGAGTCTGTTCCGCATCAACAGGCTGGCTTGGGATGATCTGCTCGATGCGCTTTCCCGGTTCCCTGGCGCGGACCTTTCCGCAGTAGACCCAACGGGCGAGATGAATCAAAAGCTACAGAGAGTGAAGGAACACCCGATGGCCGAGTGCCGAAGGTTGATGTGAGTGCAGCGAGGGCCCGATGTCAGGGCCCTCGTTCGTTATTGGTCTTGTGAGCTACCTCTGGTATTGACCGTACTGGCTGCCCATACCGTACCCATAGCCGGTCTGTCCAATGTTCCCCTGCTCCCCTATGTTGGAAGCGTGTCTTGCCCAGGAGGGGAGATTCACATTTGCGTAGGGGTTATACCCCCCTCCGGTCGCCTGGTAGCCTCCCTGGTACCTGGAGACCCCGTATTGAGAGGTGGCGCCAGGCTCCTGGTAGGTTGAAGCGGTGGAATGTGCCCAGGGGGGAAGCGGCACGTTTTGGTACGGGTTGTATGCTCCGTACTGCTGTGCGTAGCCTCCGCCGAAGCCGGTCTGATATGCCTGGGAAGGCATTTCCTCCTGCCTCGTGGCCTGTGAGACGTGCCTTGCCCAGCTGGGAAGAGGAACCGAGGCATAGGGATTATAGGTGCCGAACTGCTGCCCGGTGCCATACTGACCCGTCTGGTATGAGCCCGTGTACCCGTAACCGCCGGTTTGGTACATAGAGCTTGGACCTGCCTCCTGAGGGATCTGGGAAGTGCTGCGCGCCCAGTCAGGCAGCGGCACGTTCTGGTATGGGTTGTAGCCTGTCTGGAAAGTTCCCTGCGCACCATACATGGGTTGGCCATACTGCTGCCCATATGCCTGCTGGCCATATTGCTGACCTGTTCTCGCCTGACCTATCATGTTTTCCACCATACTCCTTGTCTGATGTATTGTCTGCTGGTCTGCCTGTTTGACCGGATAGTACCCGGTCGCGTGAAGATACTGGTGAAGCCTTAACACGTGATCATGCACATCGTTGTGCATCTGCAAAAATGTGTGTTTTACCTGCTGGTTTGAGGATTCCAGCGCAGCCGTATGATACTGGTCCGCCAGAAGCTTCTCATTAGACCATATATCAAAGGCTATCTCCGGGTCTGACATTGGCCTGAAAGTCTGAACCAAAACCGCGCCTCCTTTCTTAAGTGGCGAGAGTTACCTTATCTGACCGGAAAGCTGATCCAGGTGTCTTTGGTGCGTCTGATGGATTTCGCTCATGAGCTGTCGCAACTGCGGATCCGTACATTGCTGAATCATGGCGGGCAGTTTTCTTACCACTACGGTTTCAGCCCGCACGCATTCTTCGATCATGCCAAGTTCCTTATCGGTCAGCGGCACGTACATACCCCCTTTGCCAAAACGATCATATTTCGCCAACAGTAGAGTTCGTAAGCGCCGCATTCTTTATTCTACTGATGCAGCAGCCAGTTTGTGGTAGTACCAACAGATATTTCAATTGGTTGACGGGACTGTGGCCACGCTCTTGACAAGCCAGGGTTTTTTCTGTAAATAGATCGTTGGAGGGATGAACAGATGCCTACGTACGAGTACAGATGCCCAAAATGCGGTGACTTCGAGGTCGTTCAGCGCATAACCGAAGA
>DYEP01000213.1 GCA_020725675.1 Symbiobacterium sp.
TCAGGTGACACTGGGTAATGGCTCGGACGAGCTGATCTTGAACTTTCTGTTAGCTTTTGGCCTTGGACGTCAGGTGATCTTTCCCGCGCCCACGTTCGTAATGTACGGCGACTGTGCACGGGTGCTTGGTCTTTCAGTGACCAGGGTACCGCTTTCTTGCGATTATCAAATCGACGTCCGCGGCATGCTGGATCACCTGGCAAAAGGTAGCGGCGTATGCTTCATCTGCAACCCCAATAACCCAACTGGAAATCTTTTTGACCCAGATAGCATAAAGAGGCTGATGGATGCTGCATTCGCGTGCTGTATCGATGAGGCGTACTACGAGTTTTCAGGCGTGACGCAAAAACAAGAAGCTTTAAAGAGGGATAATGTTATCGTAGTACGGACGTTTTCCAAGGCCTACGCCATTGCGGCGCTCAGGGTCGGGTACGCCATAGGCTCAAAGACAGCTATAGAAAGGATGGAGCAGGTAAGACTTCCTTACAACATGAGCGCATTTTCCACCCTGGCTGCGCTGCGGATCCTATCACGCCCGGAACATGTGACTTGCGCGGTGTCAGTTATTCTAAGAGAGAGGGACAAAGTGGTTAGCCGCCTTGCTCGTCTTGGACTGGCTCCCCTGCCGTCGAGCACGAATTTTGTGTTGTTTCGTTCACCCGGAGAGCGAACTTATGACTACCTGAAAGAAAACGGTGTACTGGTCAGGCGTTATCCCGAAGAACCTATGCTGGAGGGTTATCTTCGTGTGAGCGTGGGCAGTCCTGAGGAAAATGACCGCTTCCTGCGACTCTTGGAAGGGGGCGTCGAGGGGTGAGGGCGACCGAGTACGAACGCGTTACCAAAGAGACGAACGTGAACATAAAGATTGATCTGGACAATCCAGAGGAGGTCTCAGTCGAGACACCGCTTGGATGGCTGAACCACCTGCTTTATGCCATGGCTTACCACGGGCGAATGGGGCTCACCGTACGCGCGTGTGCGTCGGATACTTTCTGCGAGCATCACCTGGCAGAGGACGTGGGGATCGGATTGGGCATGGCTCTGCGCAGGCTGGCAGGAACAAGCGCAGTTGCCCGGTTTGGTCATGCCAAGATACCGCATGATGAGGCGTGCGCAGACGTGACGCTGGATATTTCAGGGAGGAGCTGCTTCTTGGACCGGGGGCCTCGGTTTTCCGGGGATGAAATAAACCCTGTTGCGGTAAATGAGTTCCTTCTCGGTCTCGTCAGGAAGGCTGAGCTGACACTCCACGTGTCGGGGTATGGAGAGGGAGCGCACCACTATTACGAAGCGCTGTTTAAGGCGCTTGGATGCGCTTTGCAACAGGCGCTCGCGCCTGCCGCGAGCATCCGGTCTACAAAGGGCATGATCCACGAGGAGGACCTGGGGTGATTCTGGTCTATGACTACGGTATAGGAAACCTGCGCAGCATATCGAGCGCTCTGGAGAGGGTGGGCGGTCGTGTAAGGGTGGGAACAGGCCCTGACGCGCTGCACGAGGCAGATAAAGTCGTGTTTCCGGGGGTGGGCTCATTCAGTGCGGCCATGAGAGCGCTGTCTGACCCCGTCGTGATTCACGCGCTTCTTGAGTGCCGCAAGCGGCATGTTCCTTTCTTGGGTATCTGTCTTGGGATGCAAATCATGTTCGAATCAAGCGAGGAGTCGCCAGGGGTCACAGGACTCGGGTGGTTTTCGGGTACGGCGTTGCGGCTTCGGGCGGGCACCGTACCTCACATGGGGTGGAGCAGGGTATATCCTGCAGGAGAGACGCCCATTGTCAACTCCCCTACCTACTTCTATTTCGCCCACTCATATTGCCTGTTGGATGCCCCAGGAGTACCCGCTGCGGGGGTATGTGAGCACGGAACCCGGTTTGTCGCGGCCATCAGGCTGCGGAACATATGGGGTGTCCAATTCCATCCTGAAAAGAGCGGGTACGCAGGCGCCCGTTTACTGGAGGAGTTTGTCAGATGCTAGTGATACCAGCTGTGGATATATACAACGGAAAATGCTCAAGGCTGTTTCAGGGCCGGGCAGGTACCGAGATGGTGTACGACGAGGATCCTGTCAGGGCGGCAGCGCTGTTTGCAGACATGGGCGCGCCCATGCTCCATGTGATCGATCTTGACGGGGCGTTTTCTGGGCAGCCGCAGAATGCGTCTGTGATTGCAAAGATCGTGCGAATGCTCAGTATTCCTGTCAGGGTAGGAGGAGGGATCCGCACCGCTACCTCTGCCCGCTTCTATCTCGAAGCAGGTGCAGACGCGGTGATCCTGGGTACCTGCGCGTTTTCCGATTCGGACTTGGTATCCTCATTAATTGAGACTGACGGTGCTGACAGGGTGATGGTTTCAGTGGACGTAAACCGGGGGGAAGTAGTTGTAAGAGGCTGGACATCGGGGGCGGGCACTGATGCTCTGCAGGCGCTTGCTCGGGTTTGGGAGATGGGCGTCATACGCTGCCTCGTGACACAAGTGGAGCGGGACGGCACCATGTCAGGACCTGATCTTGCGTTCGTACAAAGCGTATGCCAGAGTCAGGTCCGGGTGGTGCTCGCGGGCGGTATCGCCTCCGCGGATGACATCAGACAGATCACATCGCTCGGGCTCGAAAGGCTGGAGGGGGTCGTGGTAGGGCGCGCGCTCCACGAGGGTAGACTGGATCCGCGAAGCTTCTGGGGGGTGTGAGTTTGCCGGCAAAAAGGATTATACCGTGCCTTGACGTGAAGGACGGCAGGGTGGTCAAAGGCGTAAGTTTTGAGAACCTGCGGGATGCAGGAGACCCAGTGGAGCTTGCAGCCCGGTACTCGAACGAAGGCGCCGATGAAATAGCGTATCTTGATATCTCTGCCTCGGTGGAGAACAGGCGCACATTGCTTCAGATCGTAGAACGCACCGCAGACGTGATCGGTATTCCGTTCTCCGTCGGGGGAGGCGTGGTGGACGTTAAGAGTTTCCGCGACCTCCTGCTTGCGGGTGCTGACAAGGTGGTGATCAACACCGCCGCCGTCCGGTCGCCCCATATTATCGCGGATGCTGCAGCGCAGTTCGGCAGCCAGTGCGTTGTAGTGGCCATCGACTCAAGGAGGACTCCAAGGGGTTTCCGGGTGCATACGCACGGGGGGACCGTACCCACGGAGCTGTGTCCAGTCAGCTGGGCACAGGAAGCGGTCAGGCTGGGCGCCGGGGAGATCCTCCTGACCAGCATGGATACGGACGGCTGGTCCAAAGGTTACGACATCGAGCTAACTGCCCTGGTGGCAGACAGCGTGGACGTACCGGTGATCGCGTCGGGAGGTGCCGGGGCGCTCGAACACTTTCGCGCCGTATTTGAAAGGACCCGGGCTGAGGCCGCGCTTGCGGCGTCGGTGTTTCATTACGGCGTGTTTACTATAGGTCAGGTCAAGCGGTACCTGGCGGCCGAAGGAATTGAAGTGAGGCTGGGGGAGTAGATGTGAGACCCAATTTCGATGAGAATGGCTTGGTGCCGGCGGTGGTACAGGACCGGGATACCGGGGAAGTGCTCATGCTGGCTTACATGAACAATGAGGCGTGGGAGAAGACTCTGAATGAGGGAGTGGTGCATTTCTTCAGCCGTAAAAGGCAGCGGCTTTGGAAGAAGGGCGAGACCAGCAGCCATGTTATCCAGGTTGACGGTATCTTTCTAGACTGCGACGCAGACTCCGTTCTCATACTCGGCAAGGTAGACGGTCCTGCCTGCCATACGGGGGCAAGAAGCTGCTTCTTCAATGGTGTGAGGGGAGGTAACGCTCCGATCCTATCTGAGCTGTCGCGCGTTGTAAAGGCACGGGCGTCTGCACCAGACGCAGATTCATATACTGCCAGCTTGCTCAAGGGGGGAATAAACGCTTGTGCAAAGAAAGTGGGAGAAGAGGCCGTTGAGGTAGTGCTGGCAGCTGCCCGGGAGGATGCGGGCAGGCTCGTTGAGGAATGCGCTGACCTTCTATATCATGTTGCCGTACTGCTTACGCTGAGAGGTTGTTCACTTGAGGCGGTACTTGAGGAGCTGGGAAACAGAAGAAGGTGTAAGACTGGCGCGTAACGAATCTCATAACGACTCTGCAGCCATCTTTCTTGTAAAAGACCTTCTATGTCAATAGGGAAATTAAATTTTTTCGCAGATAGTACAAATGTCCGTAGCCCTTAAAGGGCGAGCCTCACCTTCCGTCCGTCTCTTGATTAGATTAAGATCCTGCCAGAGACGACGGCTTAGAA
>DYEP01000214.1 GCA_020725675.1 Symbiobacterium sp.
GCTGAGTCCAGATCAAGATCTCCCATGGCAAACCATTCGTGAGCTATCTCCCTATTGTTCATACAGCTTGACTCCTTCTGTTCTTATCCTGTACTCCAGAGTGGACCGGTTACCTGCCCTTTCGTCAAACTCGTCCTGGTCATAGACTAGAATATCCACAGGCACTGACACAATAGGTGCGATTATCCTGCGCAACTGCCTCATCAAGTCCAATCGCCTGGTGCCACTTGGGCCAGTTATCACGCAAAGATCAATGTCGCTACCCTCTTGAGCCCCTCCGCGTGCGTGGGAGCCAAAAAGGATGATTTGCTTTGCCGGGAACTGCTGCCGGATATGGTCAGCCAAAACGCCTATCTGATCGCTGATCGCATCTGTCACAGCCTTCACCGCCTTCACTAACCATGTGGTCAGACTATCCTTATTATACCACAGGGAACAGGGTCCAACTAACCGAACGCGCGGATGACGTGCATGTAACGATTATGGTCACAAGGGTTTCCATCGTGAACGCAGCCTGCCAGGTGCTACAAAGGTCACACCCTTCCTCCTGGCCGTTTTGTGGTAATATGAAGAGGGGCAGGGTTGACATAGAGGGTTATGGGAACACAGGAAGCAAAGAAGGGGCTGAGAAAATGCAGCTCAAGCGCTGTCCAAATCACAGAAGGTACATATGTGTGCTGCGGCAGATGTCCCCCAAGAAGAGACTGCTGAAAGCGTTTGAGTTGTCGGCCTTTTCGAACGGGCTCTTCTTGCATGGTCTGCGGAGAAGGTTCCCCGATCTGCCTGATGAAGAGATCAAACGCTTATACCTGGAGCGTATCGCGAAATGCTACAACAGGAATTACTGAGAAGGGTCATAGAGACGACACAATCTTGGCCAAGCTCAAGTGGGCCAAGCTGTCCGGCGGCAGCGAGAAGCAGTTCACCGATGCTCTACGGGTCTACGAGGTCCAAGGCGATAAGCTAGACGCCCAGTACTTGGAGCGTTGGGTCAAGGAACTGGGAGTCGAAGACCTCTGGGAGCGATTAAAGGACGAAGCAGAGGTGATATGAAAGGTTACTTGACATATGGTACGAAACAATGATAAGCTTTGATAGGGTGATAGAAATGGAAAAAGCGGCGTTCTCTCCGGAAGAGGCGGCCATCTACCTTGGTGTGCACCCGCAGACCGTATACAAGCTTCTCAGGACCGGCGAGCTTCCGGGAA
>DYEP01000215.1 GCA_020725675.1 Symbiobacterium sp.
AAGTATGCCTGAACATCCAGCCCTTCCAGGGTGGAATGAATTCTTCGTGCCATTCCCCCCAGTTCTGTATCCTTTTCCACCAGGTGGACTTCATGTCCCTGGTTGGCTATGGAGAGAGCACTGGTCAGGCCGGCCAGGCCTCCTCCGACCACTAACGCCGCCTTGTGGACGGGCAGCTCAAATTCCTGCAAGGGCTCCAAATGAAGGGCCCGGGCTACCGACATCCGGATGATATCCTTTGCCTTTCGGGTGGCCTCTTCCTTTTCTTTGGAGTGAACCCAGGAGCAATGTTCTCTAATGTTCGCCATTTCGAAGTAATACTGATTAATTCCCGCCTCCCGCAGGGTATCCCGGAATAACGGCTCAAGGGTCCGGGGGGAGCAGGCGGCGACAACCACCCGGTTGAGGCCTTTTTCCTTGATCATGTCTGTTATTTCTTTGGCCGCATTGGTAGCACAGGAAAATAGCTGTTCCTGAGCGTAGACAACATTGGGCAAGGTCAGGGCATATTCAACGGTGGAAGGAACGTCCACCACCCTCCCGATATTAGCTCCGCAATGACACACAAAGACGCCTATCCTGGGTTCTTCTCCCGAGACATCCCTTTCCGGCGGATAGATCCTTTCTCTGGCCAGCTTCCCCCGCCGGTAGGCAAGGAGTTCACCACATTGGGAACCAGCGCCGCTGGCGCTGAAAACCGACTCGGGGATGTCCATAAGGCCCTGGAAGGCTCCGCTTACGAAAATCCCCGGCCGGGAGGTCTCCATCGGATTGGCCGGATTGGTTTTACAGAATCCGTACGCGTTGAGCTCGATGCCGAACTTGCCGGCCAGGTCCTTAAAATCAACAGGGGGGGTTAATCCCACGGACAATACCACCAGATCGAACTCTTCTTCTTTTACCCCCTCTTCGGGAGTGGTATACCGGATCGTGACGTTTCTGGTCTGCGGGTCTTCTTTTACGATCGATACGTAGCTTCTGATGAAGCGAACCCCGGGAAGTTTTTCTGTCCTTTGGAAGTACCGCTCGAAATCCTTCCCGTAGGAGCGAATATCGTTGTGGAAGATCGTGCACTCGGCCTCCGGGTCATGGTCTTTGGTCAAAATGACCTGCTTTTGGGCATACGTGCAGCACACGGCCGAACAATAGCTGTTACCGCCGGAAGTAACCTGCCTGGAACCCACGCATTGAATCCACGCTATCTTATGGGGATGCTTCTTGTCGGAAGCGCGCAGGATCTCCCCTTCGTATGGCCCGGTAGAGCATAACAGCCGCTCATAGTCCATACTGGTGACCACGTTCGCAAACTCTCCGTAGAGATATTCCTTCCTTAACCCGGGGTCAAACGGCTCAAA
>DYEP01000030.1 GCA_020725675.1 Symbiobacterium sp.
CCCGCCAGTATCTGTTCCAAAGACATGGCCTCACACCTCTCTAGAGCCTGATGCCGTTGAGCAAAAGCAACGAAGCAAGCAATCCAAGCACCGCATATGTCTCTACCATGGCCGCCATAATGAGGGCCTTTCCTGATTCCTCAGGTCTCTTGGCAGTCAGGCCGATACCCGCAACGGACACACGGCCCTGAAAGATAGCGGAAAACAGACCCGCAAGCGCCACAGGCATCATCGCAAAGAAAAACTGCCAGCCCTGGTCCAGGGTTATATCCGGTATACTGCCAGAGAAAAAGCCCAGCTTATTCATTACCAAGAAGGCACCGATCAGTCCATAAAAGCCCTGGGTTCCCGGGAGAGCCTGAAGCAAAAGGAGCTTACCGTACTTCTCAGGATCCTCCGCGGTGACTCCCGCGGCAGCTTCGCCTGCCATACCCACACCGATGCTGGAGCCTACACCGGCAAGCAGAATAGCAACGGCCCCACCTAAGATTGCGAGCGACAAACCAGTGGACACATCAAGCGCAAACACCACACCGACAACGGCGATCACTGCTGTAAAAGCTGCTCCTACCGCGATACCGACCATCTTGACTTCCCTCCAGCTATGTTTTTAAAACTATTTTAAGAAGATGGCGTCAACTTTCAAGGATGGTAAACTTCCCATCCCTCTTTAAGGGTTTGAATGCCTTGCCGCCACCTTCGAAAAACTTGGTGAAGAACTCAACGAACTGTAACCTGCCCGAGTGGACGAAACTACCAAGCGTGTTTATCACAAGGTTGAATGCGTGGCCACCCGCCATGATTACTGCAGTAACCACGATCCCAAGGAATGGTATCCCCCGGGCCAACATGGCGATCTGGTTCACCACGATGCCGATTACGCCCGTGCCGAGCCCAAGTGCAAGCAGCCTGGCATATGACAGCACGTCACCGAGGTAACCCACTACCCCATACAGACCATAAAGACCCACAAAGGGCTTAAGCAGTATGGAGCGCTGGTTCCTACTGGCCCCCAACATCACCAGCAGCGCACCTGCGATGCTCACCCAGCGGGCGATACCGGCAAGGTCCGGCATGGCCTGAGAAGACACCCCAAGGAGCACAAGGCCGGGTATAAACACCAGCCAGGGAGCTTGTTCTGCGAGGCCTTCCATAACCCGTCCTTCCCTGATATTGATCACCATCTTAATGGTGATGCCAGTAAGCACCTGCACAATACCCAGCGCGAGAGCCACCCCCAGCATGAGAAGGGGGTCGGAAATCGGGTCAAACAGGGTTATAGAATGCCTGAATGTCTGCAGAAAGCCCAGGTAAGGAGGCAACAGATCGAACGCATCTCCAAACCAGCTTCCTGTGAGTGCCCCGAAAATAATGGTGGAAATCCCGCCGAAAAGCAGTAGGCGGAATATTTTCTTGCCGCTTGGCACCAGCGTCAGTCTTGTAAGTGCCAAATATGACAGCACCGAAAGCATGATGCCATAGCCCGCGTCGGTCAGCGCCAGCCCGAAGAACACAAAGAAGAACGGAGCCAAGAGCGGCGTGGGGTCCACCTCCCCGTACTTGGGAAAGCCGTAGAGGTTCGTAACCACCTCAAACGGCTCGATCAGCGGATGGTTCTTCAGTACCACCGGTACGTTGTCGCTCGGAGCAGGATCCTCAAGCACCAGCTCTACGGCGCCCAGCGTTTCCAGATCGCGTTTCATGTCATCCGCTGCGTCAGCCGGGACCCACCCTGAAAGCACGGCGGTCCTCAGGGTATGACCGAACCTGCCAGAGAAGTTGTAACGGTCCTGGATGAATGAATAATAGTCGTGAGCGATGCGGAGCGCCTTCCGCTTGTCCATCATAGAAAGCGCCCTCGAACGGATCTCCTGCTCCTCTTTTTCCAGTGCCTCGAGCGCAACCTCTATATCCGAAAGCGCAGTTGCAGCACTCCCCGATATGTCATGAAGGTTGTGTATGGTACCTCCAACTTCTGACAGAGCAGATTCAAGACCGTCGCCCAGGCAGATACATACAAGGTAGGTACGCCTGTTGTAATCGGATACATGGTAGTGGTAAAATGGCGTCCCGCACTCCTGCATCTTCGCTGTGAAGACATCAAGCGTCCCCTGTGGGATGGAGACGGGCTGCACTCTGCAGCTCCTCGTATGCTTTAGGATATCGAGCGGTCCGGAGAACTCTTTCCACGGGAGTAGCGCCTCTTTCCTTGACAAGAGCTCCTGGCGCTCCCCGATGATGGCGTTCAGCCTTATCTCATCAGAAAGGCAGATTTCGTGCAACGAGGCGAGATCCAGGCTGTCTACTACCTCCATCATTTGTCTGATGGAGATCTTCTGCTTCGAGCCGATGAAGGTCTCAAGCAGGCCTTTCTGTTCAGAACCGTATGAGTCCAAGTATCGAAGGATATATCGTACAACCTCGAGTTCTTCACATGAAGGAGGTTCGGATACCTCCATTTCTTGAAACAATGCATCCTCGCCAATGTCAGAGACCTGCAGGCACCCGTGCTCCTGCAGCTTCTCCAGCACTCTCTCCTTCATGTCCACCGCACATATGATGCTGGCTCGTTTCATCTTAACTACGGCCATGGTGCGCCACTATCCTTTCAACTATGAGGTCTGCAGCCATTGACAACTTGGTTTCGCTGCACAGAAACACCTCCCGGGTTCTCTGCTCCCCCTCCCTTATGATGTTGTCTGCTTGTTCCCTGGCTTGGGCTTCTGCGGCTTTCAGGAGATTGTCCGCATTGGCCCTCGCGTTTAGCCTGGCTTGACTCACCAGGTCCTCTGCCTGGACGTGGGCTTCTGCAACAAGAGCTTCGTAGCGCGACCTGGCATCTCTTTCCGCAGCCAGGGCTTCTTGTTCAGCGTCCTTAATCCTGCTTATGATGTCCTGAATCAAAACACTCACCTGCCTGCGTCAACGAATTCATTTCACAAAACGTTATGATTCTACGGGAAAATATAAATTCCTTCCCCCGAATACGCAGGTTACATACACAAAAGTTTATCTTCAATACGGTCTTGTGGTCAAGCATGATGAAATATTGCAGCAGTGTCACTGTTGTGGTGACTCATGGTATACCTCACTTTGCTGTCAATGCCATGAAAGCTCCTTCCCGAGCTGGCAGAGGTTGTATGATAAGAAATTCACTTGAGCAAGAACACTGCACGATTTGCATCAACCCGGTTCACTGGACAATGCCCACCAGGTGATAAAGCAGGGAAGTTATCTTTATACAAGCACGGCGCCCTGCATGAATAGCCTATAAATAGTGCAATTGTTGTGAATTAGGAGGATATTATATGGCGGCGTAGAAAATAAAGGAATACTGTTACGTCATATCCGTATCAGCACACTGGGTTGTGCATAGGTGCTTATGCATGTCTTTGGATACTGCCTGTATCAGATTTCCGTAAAGCTCACCTGGGCCCGAAAGGGGGAAGATACCACATGAGCAAGGCCCGGCTGCGGGTTGGGCCGGGCAACCGGACGATCGGCGACGGTCTTTTATGGCCTACGTAAGAAGAGGAGGTCGATGGTAATGAAGAAATTCGTTGCGATTACCCTCTTGCTGGTCATGGCGGTTGCCCTGACCGGTTGCGGAAAAAAGGAAGTAGAGCCGATCAGGATCGGCGTTCAGGGCCCCATTTCGGGACAGTGGGCCATTGAGGGCACCGGATTCGTTAAGGCTGTGAGATTGCTCGCCGAAGAGATAAACAACGGCGGCGGGCTCCTGGGCCGTCCGATCGAGATCATCGAAGGCGACGACAAAGGCGACCCCAAGGAATCCTCGCTTGTTGCCCAGAAGATGGTAGCCAGCAAGGTTATTGCCGTGATCGGTGCATATAACTCGACGGCCACTGAGCCTGCATCCCAAATTTACGATGAGAATAAGATTTTGCACATCACTCCATCCTCTACCGCCACCAGGTTGACGGAGAAGGGTTATAAAATGTTCTTCCGGACTTGCTTCCTGGATGACCGGCAGGGGTTGTTCGCCGCCGAATTCATCACCAAGACCCTGGGCAAAAGCAAGGTAGCCCTGATTCATGACAATTCTACCTACGCCAAGGGTCTCGCTGAATGGACCAAGAAGTACCTAGAGGAAAGAGGTGCCACGGTGGTATTCTTTGACGCCATCACCCCGGGTGAAAAGGATTATTCACCTACTTTAACAAGGGTGAAGGCGATCGGCCCTGAAGTGATATACTTCACCGGGTACTTCTCCGACGCGGGTCTCCTTGTCCGCCAGGCCAAGGACCTCGGTATCCTCGAGACCGCCCAGTTCATGGGCGGCAATGCAGTCAACAATCCAGACTACATCAAGAGCGCCGGTCTGGACGCGGCCAAAGGTTCAATTATCACTACCGAGCCTGTGCCAAGCGATCTGCCATATCCGGAAGCTCAAAAGTTCCTGCAAGACTTTAAGGCCAAGTATAACGAGGATGTGGCAAGCGTCTGGACTCCATCAGCAGCCGACGCTTTCCGGGTAATCGTAGAGGCGATCAGAAAGACCAATTCCACCGATCCTGTAAAACTTGCAGAATACCTGCACAATGAGCTCAAGGATTTCCCAGGCATTACCGGGCCGATTACCTTCGATGAAAAGGGTGACCGTCTGGGCACGATCCACAAAGCGTACATCGTAAACGAAAAGGGCGAATTCGTCCCTTATAAATGATCCTGCAACCAGAATCAAGGTGCTTTGTGAGGGCAGTCCTTCCTTGAAAAAAACGACCGGAGCGGGGGCGCGCCGCCCGCTCCCGGTCACGTTTTGCAGCCTGGTTTTTTGAGCATAAGGGGGCAGGTTCATGCAAGAATTCCTACAACAAGTGGTCAACGGACTGACCGTCGGTTCGGTCTATTCGCTGGTTGCCTTGGGCTACACGATGGTATACGGGATACTCAGGCTAATTAACTTCGCCCACGGCGAGATGTTCATGGTTGGTTCCTACCTTGCGCTGAGCACCGTTTCGGTACTCGGCATGGGGCAGGTGGCCAGCGGTAGCCTGGGCGGGATATTACTCGTATTTCTCATTTCCATGACTGCTGTGGCCGGACTTGGTGTGCTTGTGGAGCGCGTGGCCTACCGTCCGCTGCGGCGGGCTTCCCGGCTGGCACCCATCGTTTCGGCTCTTGGGGCATCCATATTCCTGCAAAACGCCATCATGCTCATTTACGGTACCCGATTCAAGGTGTTCCCGGAAAAACTCATCCCCCAGATCTCCTGGGAGGTAGGCGGGGTCAAGATTACCTTGATGAGGGTGGTCATCCTCGTTGTGTCGCTGTTATTGATGGCTGCCCTGTATACGCTGGTGCAAAAAACACAACTCGGAGCGGCCATCCGGGCCTGCGCCCTGGACCACGATACGGCGCGGTTGATGGGGATCGACGTGGACAGGATAGTAAGCCTGGTATTCATCATCGGGCCTGCCCTGGGTGCGGCCGCCGGCGTGATGGTCGGCATGTTCTATTACCAGATCAATTTCGTTATTGGCTGGACGTACGGTATCCGAGCATTCACCGCCGCCATCCTGGGGGGGATCGGCAACATCCCTGGTGCCATGCTCGGTGGCCTTATCCTCGGCGTACTGGAAACCCTTGGTGCCGGCTACATTTCGCCCGGGTGGAAGGATGCCATTTCCTTCTTCCTGCTGATCCTGATCCTGATCGTGCGGCCCACCGGCATTCTGGGCGAACGAGTGGCCGAAAAGGTCTGACAAAGGAGGGAGGAAAGGACTTGGACCGTTACCTTAAGGCAATCCCCCCCAGAGCCTGGTACGTCGCGGCAGGACTGCTCCTCGTCGTGTACCCCTTTTTGACCAACGACTACTGGATCGATGTTGCCAATTTCTTCGGGATCTATGCTATGCTTGGGCTATCCCTGAACATCATCGTGGGTTACGCAGGCCTGTTCAACTTGGGACATGCAGCATTCTACGCAGTTGGCGCCTATACCACTGCCATCATCAATACTACCTTCCACGTGCCCATCCTATGGTTGGTGCCGCTGAGCGCGCTGACTGCTGCTGGGTTTGCCTACCTCATCGCCCGGCCCATCCTGCACCTGCGGGGCGATTACCTGTGCATCGTGACCATCGGGTTTGGAGAGATCGTTCGGATTACACTTGTTAACAATCCTCTGGGTCTTACAGGCGGACCTAACGGAGTGCTAGGGATCGGCAGGCCATCGCTGTTTGGGTTGATCATAAAGCAACCTCTCCACTTCTACTTCCTAATCTGGGCATTCGTGCTTCTAATTGTGCTTGGCACCAAGAGGCTTGAAGAGTCCAGGATCGGCCGGGCATGGAATTACATCCGGGAAGACGCGCTGGCCGCCGCCGCCATGGGCATCGATGTCGCCCGGATGAAACTCTTGGCTTTCGTTATCGGAGCAGCCCTTGCTGGGGTTGCAGGGAACATCTACGCCAGCAAAATGGCAGTCATTTCCCCCGACAGCTTCACCTTCTGGGAATCGGTCGTCATGTTTTCCATCGTCGTCCTGGGCGGTGTGGGATCGATCCCAGGTATACTGGTTGGTACTTTCGGCATGTTTGTCCTTCCGGAGTTATTTCGTGGGTTCTCCAGTGCCCGCATGCTGGTGTTTGGGGCAGCGATGATAGCCATGATGATCTTCCGGCCGCAAGGACTCTTGCCCAGCCAACGGTGGCGGCGGGCAATGGTCGATGAGACTGTCGGCCTGCCTGCAGCCGGTTTGTCGAAAACATCCTGAAGGCTGAGGTTGATTACATGAACCTTCTTGAAGTGCACGAACTCACAAAGAACTTCGGCGGCCTTGCTGCGGTCAAAGACCTGACGTTCCAGATCGCTTCCGGTGAAATCGTGGGCATGATAGGCCCAAACGGAGCCGGCAAGACCACAGCGTTTAATTTGATCACTGGCATTTACCCACCGGACCGCGGCGGCGTTCGGCTTGAAGAACGGCCTCTAGTGGGGCTGAAGCCGCACCAAATCGCTGTCCTTGGCATAGCGCGGACCTTTCAGACCATCAGGCTGTTCCAAAACATGACTGTGATGGAGAATGTCATGTCCGGCCAACATTGCCGGACACACCAGGGCGTGTTGGGGGCTCTGCTGCGTACACCCAAACAGCGGCGTGAAGAGGAAACCATTTGTGAAGAAGCGGAAAGGTGCCTCAGGCTGGCAGACCTCTGGCTGGTAAGAGACGAACTGGCAAAGAACCTTTCCTACGGCGCCCAGAGAAAACTGGAGATAGCACGGGCTTTGGCGACGAAGCCAAAGCTGCTTATGCTCGATGAGCCCGCCGGAGGGTTGAATGAAAAGGAAAGCGCAGAGCTCATGGATCTGATCAAACAGATTCGCCAATCAGGGGTCACGATTTTGCTTATCGAACACGACATGAGTGTGGTAATGAATGTATCTGACCGGATTGTGGTTCTTGACAATGGGGAGAAAATCGCCGAAGGCACACCACGGGAGGTTCAGACCAACCAGCGGGTGATCGAAGCCTATCTTGGAAGAGAAGAGGACGATTTCTAATGGCGCTACTTGAGGTGGAAAACCTTCACATTTTCTATGGACACGTACATGCGCTAAAGGGCATCACCTTTCACGTCAATGAGGGGGAGATGCTTACTTTGCTTGGCGCAAACGGCGCCGGAAAGTCCACGATTTTAAGAGCAGTCTCCGGATTGCTCCGCCCACGACAGGGTCGTATCGTGTTCGACGGCAAGGACATTACCGGGCTCCCCGCCCACCAGATCGTTCGACTGGGAGTCTCCCATGCGCCCGAAGGACGGAAGATCTTCCCTACACTTACGGTAGAGGAAAACCTGAACCTGGGAGCATACAGCCGGTGGCGGGACAGGACCGGGGTCGAAGAGAGCCGGCGGCTGGTGTTCAGGTTGTTTCCACGGTTGGCAGAACGCCGGCATCAGCTGGCAGGAACCCTGTCAGGCGGAGAACAGCAGATGCTGGCTATCAGCCGGGCGTTGATGGCAAGGCCCAGACTCCTGTTGCTCGACGAACCGTCTTTGGGCCTGGCCCCGTTGCTCGTGCGCGCCATATTCAAGACAATTAAAGAGATCAACGCCCAGGGGGTAACCACGCTGCTCGTAGAACAGAACGCCCGCCTGGCCCTGAAACTGGCTCACCGGGGTTCGGTCTTGGAAACAGGCAATATCGTTCTGTCCGGCACCGCACGCTCTTTGCTAGCTGACGAACGAGTGAGAAAAGCGTATCTCGGCGAAAGATAGACGCCCGTGACGACAGCCAAGCCTCCCTTGGGACTGTAACCCAGACCTGGTTGGTGTCGCTCAGGGCAGATGGAACATTGGGTGAACCGGGAAACTTGAACCCGCCTGCGTGTGAGGCGGAGAAAGGAGAGTACAGTGGAAAAGGTCCTGTTCCTATCCCGGAGTCAGGTGCAAAAGGCCGTGACTATATCAGAAGCCATCGATGCTGTAGCAGGGGCGTATGCGGACCTGGCCGCTGGCAGGGCGATACTCCCCTTGCGTACGCAGGTTCCGATCAGTCGTCACAATGGGGTAAGCCTGTTTATGCCCGCTTACGTCGATAGCCTGAAGACTACGGGAGTAAAAGTGGTTTCGGTGTTTCCGGACAACCCCCATCGTGGTCTTCCCACTATTTCGGCAGTAGTCGTTCTGCTTAGCGCCGAAACAGGGCAGCCGCTGGCGATCATGGAAGCCTCGTACCTCACCGCGCTTCGAACCGGCGCCGCATCTGGCGTGGCCACGCGATATTTGGCCAGGCACGATTCTTACGTCCTCGGAGTGTTTGGCGCAGGCGGGCAGGCAGCCACTCAGGTGCAGGCAGTTGCGGCGGTAAGACCGGTCGAACGCGTGGTGGTGTATGACTGTGTGCGCGACCGGACAGAGCGTTTTATACAGGAAATAGCCGCACGGCTACCTGGGATCACGTTTGAGGCAGCGAGCGATCCCTGCGACGCGGTCCGGGAGGCAGATATCATTGTAGCAGCCACCACGTCACGGACACCCGTGTTCTCAGGGGAGCTGGTGAGACCCGGCACTCACATAAACGCGATCGGCTCAGTGAACCTCCCCTGGCTGAAGCCAGAGGCTTCCGGGTTAATTCCCGGAACTTCGCGCCTGCCCCGGGTACGCGAGCG
>DYEP01000216.1 GCA_020725675.1 Symbiobacterium sp.
GAGACCCCCGGGCTGGTGTTCGGAGATCCTGCGTGGCCCGCAAGCCGCGTGGGCATGGTAATGACGCTGACGGAAAGCAGCATAGAGTTGGCCCGAGCACTTGAGATAGATGTAATCATTGCTCACCACCCCATCGCGGACGGCGCCAACTCAGGCGGGGTACCGCTTAAAAGCTACCTTGGACTCTACGGCATCGCTGCCATCGAACTTCACGAAGCGTTTCATGGTCTGCACCCGGGCATTCCGTTCCTGCACGGTCACAAGGCGTTCCGTGTTGAAGTAGCGTACGGCGGGGTACCGGGGAACATCCTGTTTGTCGGCGTTCCCTTGGAAGGAATGACAGTACTTGGAGACATCTTGGACAGGCTCGCGCGGTTTATGGGCTACAGAGAGGAAGATGAGATGCTGGAGGCAGAAAAACGGGTTCGCGGCTGTGACACAATAGTGGAGACGTCGACTGCTTCTGGCGCCCGGATCTTACTGGGCACGAGGACAAGTCCTATTGGTACTGTGATACATATATTCCCCCACACAGGGTTTTCGCCTGCACACCTCGAGAAGGCCAAGTCTGAGCATCCAGAAGCTGCAACCGTTCTGGCGAGCATCAGCCGCGTGCCTCCCAATCATGAACTGGTATGCAGAGCAGAGGCGCTAGGGATGAACTTCGTTGTGGGTAATTCCCATGCCGTGGAGATCTACGAAAACTGGATGCCTCTTTCGTACGCGCTAAGGGATCTTCTGCCTGGTATCGAGTATTACCTTTTGCGCGAGCGAGTGTCTGCAATCCCACTCCAAGCTGCAGGCAACGCGGATATAAGGGGATATGCGCAAGAGATGGCTACCAGGTTCCTCCTGAAGCGAAGGTAAGGAAAATAGCGGGCGGTTTCATTACACCAAATAAAAAGGAGGTCTCCTGTAAATGTCGAGTCAGAAGCGAGCTGGAGGACGGGAGTGGCAGAGCATTGAGTACGTTGGACTCGTAGTATTGGCTATTGCCCTGCTAGGGCTTCTCTTGGCGCCACAGAAAATGGGCGGATTATTCGACGCGATGTTTCAAAAAGCCCTACCCATTGTGGCGCAGGTGTTCCTCACGGGCCTTGTTGGTACGGCCATCATTTTGAGTGTGATGACAGGCCGCATTCTTGAAAGACTAGGCCTTACTGATGCGCTTATGCGGGTGTTTGTCCCTATTGTGGGGAAGATGGGCATCAACTCTTCTGTAGTAGTTCCCGGGGTGTACAACATTCTGGGGGACATTAACGCCGCAGGCCGCATTGCAGGTCCTGTCTTGAAACAATCGGGCGCGACCAAAGACGAGCAGAAGATCGCTATCGCCACGATGGTTCAATCGCAGCAATCCTTCTCTACGTTCATGCTTGGTCTGATCGCGATGACCGCAGCAGGCATTCAGGCGTTTCCAGTGGTGTTGCTCGGAGTGTTCGCTCCCCTTGTAGTTATGCCGTTGCTGCTTAAACTCACAATTTATAGAAACACAAAATCCGTCACGCTCGAGGATTTGCCCAGGTTCACACCTGTTCAGAAAGGAGCGCTGCCTACCATTTTTGGAGGTGCTAAAGAGGGCGCAGAGCTCCTGTTCTTGCTCATTATTCCCGCTGTTGCCGTGGTGTATGCTCTCATCGGGGCGCTTGAGTATGTGGGTATATGGCAGGTGATCAATGAGGCGCTGAAAGGGGTGCTGACTGCGTTATCCATCGACCCCGAAACAGGTATTGTGGCCATCCTGGCATCTCCTACCCTTGCTATGGGTAACCTGACCAAGACTGCTGCCCAGCTCGATCCGCGTCTCGTTGTCGGTTCGTTCATTCTGGCTTCGTCGGGCTTTCCGTTGAGTGTGCTGTTTGGTCAGATCCCGGCGATATGGGCTGGTATCTCCGACCTTAGCGAACGCGAAGCGCTAGAGGCTGCGGCTGTGGGTATCGTGCTCAGGATAGCCACTGCAGCGCTGATGGCTGTGGCACTGACCCCGCTGGTGGCGAGGTAATATCAAAGGCTGGGGCGGTACGGTCGCACCTTGATCAGGCGCGACCGCCCGCTCCAAGCCTCACAAGAGGAGTGATGTCAAGGGTAAAGTGACCTCTTTCAAGCCAATCGATCTTGATGTCTGGTCGCTGCAGAGGGTAAGATTGGTCATTTTGTGTCCCTAATAACCTGATGCCGATGTGGTCAAGCAATAGACCCGGATCTATGAGCACAGCGTTGGACGTGAAGATTTCAAGGTGAACACAGGACGCAACGTCAAGTGAGCATGACACCAGTTTGGGCGCTTGTACCTCGTAGGCCCCGAGGCCGAGCGGGTGATTGTGCACCAGAAACCGGCTTGACCTGCCTGTGGCAGCAAGTCGTTTTCCTGCAAGGATGGTGGCAGTGTGTTCGAAATAGTCGTAGCCTTCCGTAGCCTCTATACGGACGCCGTCGACCCACAACCACATGCGGATGTAGTCGCCTGCTGCCATTGTCACCGCTTTTTCCGGTATGAGTTCGACCCCGATGTTCAACCGAAATACCTCCTTTGGGGTGTGACTAGTTCATGATATTCGGAAGGACATCGGGCGGTGAAAGTGGGTTAGGATACTGGCGGAGAACCATAAAAACCTCGTCTGAGCAGGAACGGAAGAGAGAATGGAGAATGTGTATCAACCATGACGTTAAACGTTCGGAACTTTCAGTAAGGAGGTGAGTGCTGCACGGCGATGTGTCATATGTCAGCTGTGGACTTAGAAACCTAAATTCATCCAAGGGAGGACAGAACAGATGGAAGTACAGATCACAGTGTCACACTGGGTATACCTTCTGACAGTCCTGACCGTGGTAGTCCTCATGATCAGGAAGCGGGACGTGGTCTTACCCTGTATCATTGGTTCCTTTGTGATAGGCCTTCTGTTCCGCGGTAGCGTTGTCGGTGCCATTCAGTCCGTATTCACGGGGCTTGAGACTGCCGGTACGGAATTGTTCGATATCATGTTAGTCATCGCATTAATGGTAGCCATGCTCAAGTCCCTTCAGACCCTGGGTGCCGACTACCTGATGGTCTCTCCGGTACGAAACTTCATGAAGACCCCGTTTCTCGCTTACTGGATCCTCGGCGCCGTGATGTACCTTGCGGCGTCGTTCTTCTGGCCTACTCCCGCGACGGCGCTCGTGGGCACGTTACTCATTCCTGTGGCGATCAACGCCGGGCTTCCAGCGATAGGCGCCGCAATGGCGGTGAACCTGCTAGGTCACGGCATGGCTTTGTCGGGTGACTTGGTGATTCAGGGTGCGCTCAAGCTCTCGGCCCAGGCTGCGCAGGTGCCGGTAGAAGCGATGTTTTCGAAGGCGGCCGTGCTGGCTTGGGTGGCCGGACTCACCGCCGGTATCGTCGGGTATATCAGCATCCAGAAGGATATTAAGCAAGCGCGCGACAACAAGGATGGCAGCAGCCTCATTGCTGTGCAAGCCCCCCAGAACATTACTTCCTGGGCGCGCTGGTTCGCCGCGGGCGTGCCTATCGTACTGCTCGCAGTGGTCATCGCAATGGTGGTTGGCAAGATCCGCGGAGGCGCCGCTACTGCGCTACTTGGCGGTACCGGCACCCTTATTCTGGTTGCAGCTACCTTGGCACAGCACGGCAAGGATGCGCTTGAGAAATTGGTGGGGTACCTCAGAGAAGGACTGCTGTTCGCTATAAAGATTTTCGCGCCAGTAATACCCATCGCCGGTTTCTTCTACCTGGGTTCACCCAAGATCGCCCCTTCCATACTGGGTGAAGGCGCGCCTGGCCTGCTGTTTGACCTCGGACGCGCGTTTTCCCAGATTATCCCTCTAGGGAAGATACCGCTTGCGTTCGGTAACATGATAGTCGGTGTGATCACCGGTCTTGACGGTTCTGGGTTCTCTGGACTGCCGCTTACCGGCAGTTTGGCACAGGCGCTGGGCGGTCCTGCCGGTGTCAACGTATCAGCTCTAGCCGCGGTAGGTCAGATCGGAGCCATCTGGAGCGGTGGCGGCACGCTGGTGGCATGGGCGTTCGGCCTTGTGGCGACAGCAGGTATCGCCGGTGTGAGCCCACTTGAGCTGGCGAGGAGAAACTTCATCCCCGTAGCGTGCGGCCTGCTCGCAGCCACCATCGTCGGGATCATCATGATGTAGATGAGGCGCGCGTGCTGACTGGAAAGTACGGTAGGGAGCGGGTAAGGTCCCGCTCCCTATTCGAGCAAAAAGAAACGCCGTGGCAGGGGAGTGACCGGCATCTGCTAAAGAGGTGATTCGGTTGAACAAAACAGTGCTGGTAATGGCACTAATCAGGGCATTTTTTGGTCTCTTGGGGCTTTTGGGCGCGTTCCTGATGCTCCGTTATAACGATGTGAGTAGCGCTGTCAGGATCAATGGTGTGATAGGTTCCATCGGCCCCTTTGTATTTCTGAGCGTCAGCCTGATGGGCGTATCAGCACTCGCATCCAGCGTGCCACTGTCAAGAACTATTCTGATTCTGGTGGGCATCGGGCTCATCATGCTTGGGACCAAGTGACAGATAACCAAGGTGGCTCAAAGCGATGCTAGCCCGACGCAGTAGGCGAGCAGGTGCACAGCGCTGACTAGCACTGTGGCGATCAACAGTTCCCTGGCCTTCAACTATCACACCTCCGCATCTTTGGCGCTCCCGGGCGCCCGTTATGTACACAGGGGCTCAGCTCTTAAGCCACGATGCTGGCAGCAGCACCATGAAATGCCCCCTGCCTATCCACGCGACCTGCGTGCTTGGCGCACCCAGGCTGAAGAATGATATGTGCTTGCCGGTTCCGTCCACTAGGTTCATGCCGAAATTGTGTTGAAGCACTCCCTGGTCCAGTATGGAGTCAGTGCGGAGATGGGCGTGGAGCCTGGTGAACCGGGAGGGCACGTGTACTGGCCATGCAGGCCGGGCCTGGACATTGCTCACTGCTGGAATTACAGCGGGAGCGACCCTATCTACTCTGCCTGACGCTGCTACGCGCTTTCCAGGCAGAATGACCATACGGGATGAGTAGTAGTCGAGCCCGGCGCTTTTATCCACGACGTTTCCATCCGCTTCAAGCCAGGTCTCAAAGAAGGAATCTTCCTGTACTTCCCACATATTCTGGCAGACTAATTCAAAGCCAAGCCGCAAAGTGCTCCCCCCCGGATCGTCTGTCTCATCTTATTCGGTTCTCTACTAGCGCGCTACTTGAGAGGAAAAGATAACCGAGACGTGGAAATCCTCCGCTTGAAAGGGGAAAGGTATGCCTGAGAGACTTCAGAAAATCCTGGCACGCGCAGGGGTGGCGTCGCGGAGGTCGGCTGAGCAGCTCATACTCGCGGGCCGCGTAAGAGTGAACGGCGAGACGGTCACGCGTCTTGGAACGCTGGCAGACGCGACTGTGGACCGGATAGAAGTGGACGGCGTCAAGATAGATGCGGCACCCGAGCAGGTGTACTTGGCGCTGCACAAGCCCAAGGGATACCTGACGACTGTGACGGACCCGGCGGGCCGGCTCACAGTCATGTCGCTGTGCCCCGAGGTACCCGGGCTTCACCCCGTGGGCAGGCTTGACAGGAACTCCGAGGGGCTTTTGTTTTTGACCAACGATGGTAAGTTCACATACGCCGTAACCCACCCCGGCCACGGGCTTGAAAAGGAGTACCGGGTGCATGTAACAGGAGTGCCTGATCGCCATGTCCTCGAGAAACTGGAGAGTGGAGTGGAGCTTGACGACGGGCCTGCCAGATGCAGGGTAAGGCTGGCCGGGCGGACAAACAGTGGTGCGGTCTTGGACGTGGTAGTGGTCGAAGGACGCAACAGGCTTGTACGCCGGATGTTTCTTGCCGTGGGCTATCCTGTGATAAGGCTGATTCGCACCCGTATAGGCCCAGTACTACTGGGTCGGCTTCGACGGGGTCAGTGGAGGTTTCTGACGCGCAGCGAGGTGCACGCGGTGCTGAGTCAGTGCGGGCTGAAAGGAATACGTATAGCGAAGAAGAATAACTGATGACCAGGGAGGTGTTAACATGGGCAAAAGGGCGCTGCTGGTTGTGGACATGCTTAATGATTTCATCAGCGAAAGTGGGGCACTCTACTGCGGTGACAGCGCCAGGGCGATCGTGAACAGGGTTGCCTCGGCCATCCGGTCCGCACGGGAGCGGGGTGAGCCAGTCATTTTTATCTGCGACAATCACACAGAAGGGGATAAAGAGTTTGAGATGTTTCCGGTGCACTGCATCGCCGGATCGCAGGGAGCGGCGGTGCTGCCGGAGCTCTCTCCGGAGCCGGGAGACCACGTCATTAAAAAGCGCAGGTACAGCGGGTTCTATGGTACCGATCTAGACCTTACCCTGCGCGAAGCGGGAGTGGAGCACTTAGTGCTCGTAGGTGTGTGCACCAATATCTGCGTGCTTTACACTGCCGCGGACGCAAGGATGAGGAACTACAAGGTGACCGTATTGAGGGACGCTGTTGCCTCGTTTGATGAGCACTCACATCAGTGGGCGCTAAAGGAGATGGAGAGTACGCTGGGAGTGGAAGTAGTGTAGGTGGGAGGAACCTATGATAAAGGCGATAAGGTCGTTGAAAGATGTGGAAGGAATAACGGTGTCAGATGACAGGATCCTGCATTCTGCTACTCATGAGGAGATCTTGCAGGGTGCGACCACAGACATCTATTTTGCCAAGAGCTATGAAATCCTGAGCAGGATGGGGCTGCTTGATACCTCTGTAACTGTGGAGATCTTCACAAGCAGAAGCGGTGTGGCGGCCGGCATTGACGAGAGTTTGAATCTGCTTTCTTCAAAGGACGTGGCGGTGTGGAGTTTAGACGAGGGAGAAGAGTTTGCTGAAAAAGAAGTGATCATGAGGGTATCGGGGAAGTATGGGGACTTCGGGCTTTATGAAACCGTGATCCTCGGTATGCTAGCCAGTGCGTCAGGATGGGCCACAGCGGCCAGAGAGTGCAGGGCGGCAGCTGGGGACAAGGTAGTGTTGTGTTTTGGCGCACGGCATGTGCACCCTGCGGTGGCACCGGTGATGGAGCGGGCGGCGATTGTCGGAGGAGCAAGCGGTGCAAGCTGCATACTTGGTGCCAAACTGGCAGGACGAAGTCCGCTCGGGACCATTCCGCATGCGGTCATCCTGATAGTGGGTGATACTGTGCGTGTGGCGGAAGAGTATGACGCGGCCATGCCCCCCGATTCCCCGCGCATCGTACTGGTAGACACGTTCCATGATGAGGCCTTTGAGGCGCTCAGGGTTGCGCAAGCACTGGGGAGTAGACTTCAGGGCATCCGCCTGGATACGCCTGGAGAGCGGGGTGGGGTCACCCCGGCTTTGGTGAGGGAGGTGCGCGCTCGGCTTGACCAGGGGGGTTACTCTTACGTCAAGGTGTTTGTATCCGGCGGGCTGACGCCAGAGCGCATCGCCATGCTCGCACAGGCGGGAGCAGATGCATTCGGCGTAGGTAGCTACATCTCCGGGGCCAAGCCTATCGATATGACGCTGGACATCAAAGAGGTGGAGGGAGTGCCACGGGCCAAGAGGGGCAGGATCCCCGGGATTACGGAAAACCCGCGGCTCAGAAGGAAACTCTAGTTGAATCCGGGCATCACCTGGGTTATAATGACTCTAGTTGCATATTGCTAAACGGGTTGGCTTAAGGGAAGTCCGGTAAGCAAACCGGCGCGGTCCCGCCACTGTGAACAGGTAGCATCGCCCACGTATGCCACTGTCTCTTCTTTCGAGGATGGGAAGGCTGGGCGAAAAGCAATGACCTGTAAGCCAGGAGACCTGCCATCCGGCTCGTGCTGAGGACCTTCGGAGGAAAGGGAGGTGCGGCGCTTTGTTCTGTTCCGGTCTACCTTTTCAAGAGGTCGACCGGTTTTCATTTGTGTATGGTCGGTGTACAGCCAAAGGAGGAGATGAAGAAAAATGAAAAGGTTTATAAAGGTGTTGTTGATCACCTGTACCATCGCCCTGGGGTTGACGGGGTGCCTGCGCGGCTCGAAATTACAGATACCCCCAGCAGCTGGGGACTCAGGAGCCAAGAAGATAGAACGCATAGTCTCAATGGCGCCGTCCAACACAGAGATCATCTGCGCTCTTGGGGCTGCAGACCGGCTGGTCGGGGTCACAGCGTTCTGCAACTACCCCGAGGAAGCGACGCTGAAGCAGAAGATCGGCGACTTCCAGATCAATAGGGAGAAGGTTTTGGAGCTAGAACCCGACCTGGTTGTAGGCATTTCAGGCCAGGAGGGCGTGGCTGAAGAGCTTGAGCAGCACGGCATCCGCACTATCATACTGAACCCTGCAGATTTTGATGGGACGCTCGCAAGCATTCTTGAAATGGGAGAGGTGCTCGGCGCCTCTGACAGGGCCGTGCAGATTGTGGAAAACATGAAGGCGAAGAGGGATGAGGTACGGACCGCCATCGTCGGCGCCGAGCCTGTCTCGGTTCTGGTGGTGCTGGATGTGGAAGGGCTCTGGACCGTGGGTCCTGGAACCTTTCTGCACGAGCTTATCGAAGATGCAGGGGGAAGGAATATTGCAGCCTCTGCTAATGCTCCATATCTGCAATTGTCAATCGAAACCATCGTTGCCGAGAACCCGGATGTAATCATCATGACGCTCCCAGGAAAGGAAGAACTGATGTCCAAGCCGGGATTTGACAGGGTGAAAGCGGTGATTGACGGGAGGGTCCTGGAGGTCAATGCCGACGTGGTGTCAAGACCGGGACCCCGTCTGGCGGACGGATTGTATGAGATCGCCCGCGTGCTGCACCCGGACAGGTTCCGGTAACGCGATGAGAATGAGCCGCGCGGACCGGCGGGAGGGGATCGTCGGTTGAAGAAGAGATCAGGATTCGTGCTGGTTGTGCTAGTCGCCTTGTTAGCGGTGAGCTGCGTAATTGCCGTGAGTCGCGGTTCGGTACACATTCCGTGGCGCACGTCGCTTTTGATCCTTTTTGGGGAGCGCGGGGACTGGCCAGCCAGCTACGAAAGAATACTCCTTGGTGTGCGGGTTCCGCGCGTGCTGATGGCGGCAGTGGTGGGCGGGTCTTTGTCCGTGGCGGGAGTCAGCTTCCAGGCGCTCCTTCAAAACCCCATGGCAGACCCGTACATCATCGGCGTTTCGGCAGGAGCAGCGCTCGGCGCGACTGTGGGCATTATCGGGTTTGGATCTTTGGGCTTTAAGCTTGTGCCCCCGCTGGCCTTCCTCGGAGCACTGGGAGCTATGACCACTGTTTATGTACTGGCAAAGAGAGGCCCGCGGGTGCCCGTAGTGCCCCTGCTTCTGTCCGGCGTGGCGGTGAGCGCATTCTTATCCGCCGTTGTATCCCTGCTCATGGTGACCCACCGCGAGCGCCTGGACAGAGTCGTGTTCTGGCTGATGGGCGGGCTGACTGGTGCCAGCTGGGAGAGGCTGCTCTCCATATTGCCATATACCATCGTAGGCTTTTGCATCATGTATTATTTTTCAAAAGACCTGAACGCGCTGTTATTCGGTGAGGAGCAGGCGGCCCATCTTGGTGTCGAGGTGGAGAAGGTAAAGGCAATCTTGCTGTTCACATCCACTCTTGTTACAGCCGCTGCGGTCTCGGTTACCGGGCTCATCGGATTCGTAGGTCTCATCGTGCCGCACCTTATGCGTCTGTTAACTTCGCCTGACCACCGCATACTGCTGCCCGCCGCCGCGCTGGGTGGGGCAAGCCTGCTCGTAGTATCGGACATGCTGTCAAGAACGCTGCTATCCCCCGCTGAGATCCCCGTCGGGATCCTCACTGCGATGATGGGAGGGCCGTTTTTCCTCTACCTTCTTTACAGAAGAAAGGGTGGGATGTAGGTGGCGCAAGTAGACATATTAATAGACGGGGTCGTATGCTCCTATGGGTCTCACCTGGTGATCTCAGGGCTCAGCCTGCAGGTAAAGCGGGGCGACTTTCTTGGCATCATCGGTCCTAACGGCTCCGGCAAGACCACACTGCTTCGCACCATTGCGCGCGTACTGGAGCCTTCCGCCGGCAGGGTTGTATTCATGGGAAAAGACGTGTACAAGATGAGCGCCCGTGAGCTGGCAAGAAAGATGGCGGTGCTTGGCCAGGAACACAGCGCCGAATACGATTTTACTGTGCACGAGGTAGTGCTGATGGGCAGGACGCCGCATCTTGGCCGTTTTCAGGGAGAACGACAACATGACCTCGAGGTAGCGGAACATGCGATGAGGGTGACCAACGTACTCCACTTGAAGGACCGGCTGATCACCGAGCTGAGCGGGGGCGAGCGTCAGCGCGTGATGATCGCGCGCGCCCTGGCCCAGGAGCCGGAGGTGCTCCTGCTCGATGAGCCCACCGCATACCTGGATGTGGGACACCAGACCGAGATCCTCACCATTATCAGGAGATTGAACGCCACAAGCCAGCTGACCGTGATTGGGGTGTTTCACGACCTTAACCTCGCGTCGGAGTACTGCGATAAACTGGTGCTGCTTGACAGAGGCCGCATCCGGGCGATGGGCGACCCCTTTTCAGTGCTTACAACTGAAAACATCAGTGCGGCGTACGGCAGTACTGCAGTGGTATCGCGACATCCATTCCTCCCCAAGCCGCATGTGCTGGTACTGCCGAGGAGGGTGGAAAGAGCAGGCGGGGAGCGAGTCCATCTTGTGGCCGGCGGAGGAAGCGGCAGCGCGCTGATGGAGAGAATATCTCTAAGAGGGCTGTCCCTGTCGGTGGGCGTGATCAACGAGGGTGACTCCGATTGGCTAACAGCAAGGTCACTCGGCGCCAGAATCATCAGCGTGCCAGCATTTGCCCCTGTAACAGTGCGTGAAGCTGAAGAGCTCGAAGCCATCATGATCGGGGCGAAGCTGGTCGCAGTCGCGGAGGTTCCGTTTGGACACGGTAATCTCCTAAACCTGCGAGCCTGTCTCAGGATATCAGAGCGCGGGATCCCTGTGGTGTGCATGGGGGACGCATCAAAGGTTGCTGAGCGCGACTACACAGGGGGATCTGCCACGAAGCTGTTTTCCGAGCTCCAGGAAAGGGGCACGCGCTTTGTACAAGCGGCTGAGTTTGACGCTCTGCTTGACTGGATTGTTGCCGAAGGTGAGCGGGATGCAAGATAGGCGACTGGAAAAACTCATGCAGATTGCATCAAACTGTGCGCTCTGCCCAAGATGCTGCGGTGTGGACAGGACGAGGGGCGAGACGGGTTTTTGTGGCGTTGGAATGGAAGCACATGTGTGCTCCTGGGGTCCGCACTGGGGCGAGGAATCCGTGCTGGTCGGCAGGGGCGGCTCAGGGACGATCTTTTTCGCCGGGTGTAACCTTGAATGCGTGTTTTGTCAAAACTACGAGATCAGCCGCATAAGCCATGGGCACAAGCTCAGCCGGGCAGAACTGGCATCGGTCATGCTGAAACTGGAGAAGCGGGGGTGCGTAAATGTGAACCTGGTAAGCCCGTCCCATCAGCTTCCCGCCATTTATTGTGCAGTAAACACAGCAAAGCAGGAAGGACTGAAAGTGCCCGTGGTATATAACTCGGGAGGCTACGACAGCGTGGAGGCGCTGAAGTGCTTTGAGGGTCTGATCGACATCTATATGCCGGATCTGAAATATGCAGACGCGGATGTGGGGCGCGAGCTCTCCGGCGTTCC
>DYEP01000217.1 GCA_020725675.1 Symbiobacterium sp.
CATTCGTCCGTCTTGACGATTTGCAGCCAGGATATGCGTTTGACCAGATAGATCGTGCCATCATAATGAGTCCCCACAAAACTAATGCTCGTGCCGTAATGCCTGTAACTGCTATGGACGAAGTGCTCCATGGTTACCCGCGCCACTATCTTCTCTATGCCAATAACTACGAGGAGGTACATGAGAAACGGCCGGTCATCGAGAGATTTCATGATGCAAAGACGGCTGTTCAGGTCTTCCGAGAGGGCATCACCATGTCCAAGGGCACAACAACGTCAACAGGCCTTGTTCATACCTATTTTGCCAACATATTCGGTCCTCCGCACTATCGCGACTTGCATGAGGAATTGGCCCACCGCACCTTCGAGGCTGCCCTCAGGGCAGGCGTCTTTGTGGGCCAGATTCGCACGAGGCTCGGAATTCCCGGCTACGAGTTGAAGGGACCGGAGATAGCGGCAAGGGCTTTGTTCGACCTGGTATCGTCGCGCTAACATCCAGACACAACGCGGGAAAGGAGACGGAGAGCAATGAAAACGGATGAGCTGAAACTGGAAGCGGTGCGTCGGCATCTCAGAGGCAACCAGGTTGAGCGGTTGCTCTTGATCTTGGTTGATTTGAATCCGGTCGACTTGATAAGTATCCTTCAACGACTAGACATGAAGGAGCTTCGTCAACTCGTTGGGTGCCTTCAGAGCGAGGGAGCGGTGAAATTCTTTGAGGAGAAGGGTGATAAGCGAAAGGGCCTCTTCGAAGATGTCATGGGAGAGTTGTATGCCCAGCGGATTACAAAAGAGATGTTCGCCGAAGAACTCGTGGATTGAATATTCGGATCTTGCATTGGCGGACGCAAAGATCCGAGGCTTAACAAGGTTGAGCTGAGCAAGGTGTGTATCCCTAGTAAGAGGCTGAGACCCAAGCACATGTTTCATAAGTGAAGCATAAAAGACCAGCTATTACGTTTGGCTTGCCCTAGAAGCCAGGGTTGACCGCCCAGCAAAAGCATGTAGTGCGAAGCATGAGCTAAGGCGGCCCCGACTTCGTGGGGGGGCAATTAGTTAGACCAGGGTAGTCTTCTTTCACCTTGGGGCAAAAGCATGAAGGTCGAGACTGCGGGGGAGGACGTTGGACGGAAGAAAAGCGTTGAATCGCTGGATTGTAGCAGTTGCGGCGGTCGTTGTACAAATGTGCTTGGG
>DYEP01000218.1 GCA_020725675.1 Symbiobacterium sp.
CAAAGGGAGCTTGGCGCCCGGCGGGCGGTTGCGTTTGATATTGAAGCTGCGTGTTCAGGTTTTATCTTTGGATTGTCGGTGGCATCGCAGTACATTGCTACAAACACATGTAACAATGTGCTGGTGATCGGAGCTGAATGTCTGTCACGTATCACTAACTGGTCGGACCGGTCCACCTGTATTCTCTTTGGTGATGGTGCGGGTGCGGCGGTGCTGCGGCCTGCGAGGCCCGGAATGGGGATCATCAAGATGGCGCTGGGTTCGGACGGTTGGGGAGCTGATCTGCTGAAGATGCCTGCAGGAGGTTCACGGCTTCCTGCCAGCAAGGCAACTGTGAGGGACGGACTCCACTACATCCACATGAATGGAAACCGGGTATTCGAATTTGCTGTGAAGGCAATGGGCGAGGCGGCGCTGGCAGCGCTTGACGGCACGGGGTACACGCCGGGGGATATTGACTTGTTTGTGCCGCACCAGGCCAATCTGCGCATCATTGAGTCGGCGAGGAGACGGCTTGGGATCGACGAGTCAAGAGTGATGGTGAACGTTGAGAGGTACGGTAACATGTCATCGGCTTCCGTGCCTGTGGCACTGTCAGAGGCGGTCGAGCAAGGCAGGCTTGCTGAAGGCGACATGGTGATGCTGGTCGCATTCGGGGCGGGCCTGAGCTGGGGTGCTGCTTTAATCAGGTGGGGAACATGAAAAGGAGGGTGCGTAAATTGGCAAGAGTGAAGATCGTTACCGACAGCACGGCTGACATTCCCCCGGAGATAGCCCGGGACCTAGACATCGAGGTAGTTCCGCTCTATGTCCATTTCGGTGACGACGTCTACAGAGACGGAGTTGATCTGACTCCGCAGGAGTTTTTCGAGATGCTGGCTAAATCGCCTCATCATCCCAGAACATCGCAGCCTTCACCGGGGGAATTTCTTGAGGTGTACAAGGCTGCAAAGGACTACGACGGGGTATTATCCATTCATCTTTCATCCAAACTATCCGGGACTTACAGTTCTGCGGTTTCAGCCAGGGACATGATACCGGAGTTAGACATAAGAGTCGTGGACTCAGAGGGCGCGTCCATGGTTTTCGGCCTGGTCGTGATAGAGGCTGCGAAGGCTGCCAAGAGGGGAGAGACGCTGGACGAGATCCTTGCCCTGGTGGATAAGACGATCAAAAAGAGCGAAATATTCTTTGCGGTAGATACTCTTGATTACCTCCACCGGAACGGACGTATCGGAAAAGCTCAGCACCTGCTGGGGTCGTTGTTAAACTTCAAACCCATACTCACGCTGGAAGGCGGATACGTCACCAGTTTTGACAAGGTGCGTGGAAAGAATAAGGTGATCCCGAGACTGGTCGAGCTGTTGATCGAGAGGATCGGGGCAGGCAGGCAGATCAAAACAGCGGTAGTACATTCGGTAGCCGCCGAGTCCGCAGCCCAGCTCGCTGAGGAAGTGAGAAAGAACTTTCAGGTGAAAGAAATGTACATTACGAGTCTTGGAGCAGTGATAGGCACGCACGTTGGCCCTGGAACGCTGGCGGTCACGGCCTATCCGGTAGATGACTGATGAAGACCGCGTTCTTGTTTCCAGGTCAGGGATCGCAATACGTGGGGATGGGCGCTGAGCTTATGCAGTACACTGAGTTCGCCCGCACCATGGAAGAAGCAGACGACATACTCGGGTTTCCGCTCACAAGAATGTGCCTGCACGGCCAGGAGGAGGAGCTCACCCTTACCGCCAACGCGCAACCGGCGCTGTTCGCGGTGAGTGTGGGGGCTCAGAGGATCCTCGCGGCCCGCGGCATACACTGCCAGTTCACGGCAGGGCTCAGTCTTGGCGAGTACTCCGCGCTGGTGGCTGCGGGCGCGCTCGACTTCGCTCCAGGGCTCCGCCTGGTGAGGGACAGGGGAACCCTGATGCAAGCTGCCACGCCAGTGGGCACAGGCGGCATGCTCGCCGTTGTGGGGCTTGACCGGGATGCAGTAAGGCAGGTTTGTGAAGAAGCCCGGGGAGGAGAGGTATTGTCGTGCGCCAATTTCAATTGCCCGGGCCAGGTGGTGCTTACCGGGCATTTCGCGGCGCTGGAGCGTGCGGCGAAAATTGCGCGCCAGTACGGTGCGAAGCGTACCGTGATGTTACCGGTGAGCGCGCCATTTCACTCTGAACTCATGGCCAAGTGCGGTGAACAGTTTGCTGCACGCCTGGCGGAAGTGGAGCTGAGGGACCCCACCGTCGCCTTTGTCAGCAATGTTACTGCCGCATTTGAGATGGATGCGTCCCGCATCAGAGTTCTTCTCGCCCGTCAGCTGTGGAGTCCTGTACTGTGGGAGGAGTCCATGAGACTGCTCCTGGCGTGGGGCGTAGAACGTTTTGTCGAAGTGGGGCCGGGCAGTGTGCTCTCCGGGTTCATGAAGAGGATCAATGCAAGAGTGCAAGTGCTCAGGGTAGAGAACGCCCGGACGCTTGGCGAGACGCTTGATTCCCTGCAGGAGGTCTGCTAAGATGTTACTAGATGCGAAGACGGCAGTAATTACCGGTGCGTCCAGGGGAATAGGCAGGGCTGTGGCCTTGGCCCTGGCCCGGGAGGGGGCTGCTGTCTGCCTGAACTACAGAGGAAATGAATCCTCGGCCCGACAGACGCAAGCTGAAGTAGAGAGACTCGGGGGCAAGGCCGTACTGGTTCAGGCTGACATTTCCAGGGAGGACGAGGTCGCCCGTTTATTTCACACGGCAGTCTCCGAACTGGGAAATGTAGATATTCTTGTAAACAACGCAGGAGTCACATTGGACAGACTGGTTCTCCGGATGAAGGAGAGTGACTGGAACGCTGTACTCTCCACAAACCTCACAGGAGCGTTTCTTTGTTGCCGTGAAGCCATAAGGCTGATGTTAAAGAAGAAATCAGGCAGTATTGTGAACATCAGCTCGGTGGTGGCGCTCACCGGCAACGCGGGGCAGTGCAACTACGCCGCAGCGAAGGCAGGTTTGGTCGGTTTGACCAAAAGCCTGGCACAGGAAGTGGGAGGACGGGGTATCCGAGTGAACGCCGTGGCTCCTGGGCTTATCTCCACTGATATGACGAAGGAGCTGCCGCAAGAGGTGCGTGACCGGATGATCGCTGCCACTGCCTTAAAGCGTGAGGGTAGCCCTGAAGAAGTGGCTGACGCAGTACTGTTCTTGGCGTCAGACCTGTCGAGGTACATAACCGGCCAGGTCATAGGGGTTGACGGGGGACTGGCTCACGTGTGACTAAACAGGGCGGGAAGAAGGAGGTGAAGGGGATGGCGGGTAAGGACCCGATCTTCCAAAAGGTACGTGAGATAATAGCCGAGCAGCTCAGCATCGATGACGAGGACGAGATTAGCCTGGATTCCACCTTCATAAACGATCTGGGGGCGGACTCCCTGGACATTGTCGAGCTGATTATGGCTTTGGAGGAGGAATTCGGCCTCGAGATCCCAGACGAAGACGCTGAGAAGATCAATACAGTGGCGGATGTGGTTGAGTACATCCGAGAGAAGACTAAGTAGGTGAAAATAGAACATGTAAAGTCCCTCAGACAATTCTGGGGGACTTTCTGGTTAATGGAGGACTCATCGTATGAGACGAGTGGTCGTGACTGGAATCGGGCTTATTACGCCACTTGGGGACGGGTGCCAAGAGGTATTTCACAGGATCGCCCGGGGAGAATCTGGAGTGAGGCGCATCACCAGGTTTGACGTGTCGGAGTATGACGTAAAGATTGGAGCGGAAGCAGATTTTGAGCCCGAAAAGTACATGGACAAACGCGATGCCAAAAGGATGGACAGATTCTCGCAAATGGCCGTGGCCGCGAGCATGCTTGCGCTGACTGACGCGGGTCTATCCAGCCAGGAACTGGGAGAACGGGCAGGTGTTTGCCTGGGAACGGGGATCGGGGGTATGGAAACACTCAGCAGCCAGTTTTCCGTGTTGTTTGACAAGGGTCCTTCCCGGGTGAGCCCGTTCTTCATTCCTATGATGATCGCTAACATGGCTGCAGGAAACGTGGCGATACGGTTTGGTGCGCGTGGCCCCAATACAACGCTCATCACCGCGTGCGCCGCATCGAGTAACGCGGTGGGAGAAGGCATGAGATACATCAGGGAAGGCGTGGCTGATGTGATGATCGTGGGAGGGAGCGAAGCGGCATTCGTGCCCCTTGCCGTCGCAGGCTTTGCATCGATGAAGGCGCTATCTACCAGAAACCATGAACCCGAACGTGCCTCAAGACCATTTGACCGGGGCAGGGACGGGTTTGTGATGGGCGAAGGTGCAGCCTCACTGATCCTGGAAGAATCCGAGCACGCAAAGCGGAGAGGAGCCCGCATATATGCCGAGCTGGCCGGCTACGGCCTCACAGCCGATGCCTATCATATCACTGCGCCTTCTCCAGACGGGGAAGGAGCGAGGCGAGCTATGCAAATGGCGCTTGACTCGGCGGGAGTCGCACCCGAAGAGGTGGACTACATCAACGCGCACGGTACTTCGACGCCTGCGAACGATGCCACGGAGACCCAAGCCATCCGGCAGGTATTCGGCGAACATGCGTACAAGCTGGCGGTAAGCTCCACCAAGTCAGTGACGGGCCACCTGCTAGGGGCAGCAGGCGCTCTGGAAGCTGCTGTGTGCGTGCTGGCGATTACCAACGGGCGTATACCTCCTACTATCAACTACGAGGAACCCGATCCGGAATGCGATCTGGATTACGTGCCCAACGTGGCCAGGGACCTCGACGTCCGCGTGGCGATGTCCAATTCCTTTGGTTTCGGAGGACAAAACGCGGTCCTTTTATTCAGGAGGTTTGAAGCATGACTGCCCACACCCCTCGCGACTGCGGAATGAAGAACGTCGCAGCGAGGCTTGCCAAGGCGTGCGTGCGGGTAAAAGATCCTGCTCTGCTTCGGAGCGCCCTGACGCACAGTTCGTACCTCAATCAGAAAGGAAGGCACTGTGGCCCTTCGTACCAGAGATTGGAATTCCTGGGCGACGCGGTGCTTTCGCTCTTAGTTGCTGAGGAGCTGTACCGTCGCTACCCCGACGCCGAGGAAGGTTGGCTCACACGGACCCGGGCCCAGCTCGTACGGGAGGACACCATCGCAGCCGCAGCACGAAAGCTGGGCCTGGGTGAAGCGGCGCTGGTAGGAAAGGGCGAGGAGCAAGCCGGCATCCGCAATTTGCCATCCGTGCTTTCCGACTTGTTTGAAGCGCTGCTTGGGGCATTGTACCTTGATGGGGGCCTTGAGGCGGCAAGGTCCGTCGTCACATATTGCATACCCTTTGGGAAGGTAAAGTCCACCGACTACAAGACTGCCCTCCAGGAGATGTTTCAGCGGAAATACAAAGAGGAAGTGGAATACGTGCTGCTTGACAGCTGGGGGCCTGCCCATGACAGGACGTTCCGATCGGCCGCGGTATACAAGGGTGAAGTGCTGGGTACCGGTGAAGGGAGGAGCAAGAAGCAGTCGGAACAAGCGGCAGCAAAAGATGCACTGGAAAGGCTAGAAGCTGCGGATCAAGCGAATGACGCGGGCGACGAATGGGGCGGTCTCTGAAGGATTGTAGGTTACCAGATCAAACGTGCCTGCTCGCCCTTTGAGGACCAGCTCTCCGGGCAAAGGTGCTGAAGACGGATCGGCTACCAAAAGGTCACCACGAAAGAACCCCATGTCGGGTACGTCTGACTGGAGGCGCACTGCGAAGCTGCCTTCTGCCACTCCGGGTCCGAGGATCAACTTTTCATCTGTAAGCTGCGGTGTATTCTGTGCGGTAAGACCGCGCGCTATCCTGATCGTGACCGCTTCGGCCCCGTCTTCTGACACAGATTCACCGAATTGGTGGGGCCTGTACTGTCCTGTTAGCACTGCTCTCCGAAAACTGCGGATTCCGTAGTACCTCGCTTTCTCCAACCAGTAATATACTGACCTCTCTTCTGAGTATCCAAGCCGTGCCGCAATCTCGCGCACAGTTATTGATGGGTTCTCCCTTATGAGAGCAGCCATGCGGTCAAGTACTTCCAAACGATCAACTCCCACTGCCACCGGCAATACAACATGTGAAGGAATTTGCAGCACTGCGCAGATTCCCTTTACATAAACAATGTAAATGTAACGGGAGGAACACTAAATGTCATGATTGGAAGAGGAGGAATTTTCAGGGAAGTGACGAATAAGCGTATACGGTGGTATTTAACTGGTTATAACAGGGAGGTCGAAGCAGTGGAAGTGCTCAAGGTGGCAACCAACTCCAACCCCAAATCCGTGGCAGGTGCGCTCGCAGCCGTACTCAGAGAGAGGGGGTTTGTTGAAGTGCAGGCGGTGGGCGCAGGCGCGGTGAATCAGGCGGTCAAAGCCATCGCCATCACGCGCGGATTTGTAGCGCCAAATGGTATCGACCTGGTCTGTATACCCGCTTTTTCCGAGATAGCTATAGACGGAGAAGAGAGAACTGCGATAAGATTTATCGTAGAACCAAGGTAGAATAATAACACAGAGCAATAATCTAATGATCATCGGGAAAAACCTGTTTATCTGATGATGGACAGGTTTTTTGTTGGACTTTGGGGGGCTTTGCAGATGTACCTGAAGGCGCTGGAGCTGCAGGGGTTCAAGTCGTTTGCTGACAGGATCAGAATGGAACTGGGACCGGGCATCACAGCGATAGTGGGCCCCAACGGCTCGGGCAAATCGAACCTGGTAGATGCGGTGCGATGGGTATTGGGTGAACAGAACCCCCGCTCTCTACGGGGTTCGCGAATGGAGGACGTCATATTCGCAGGCACTGACAAGAAGCGGGCGCTGTCCATGGCAGAGGTCACACTACACCTGGACAACTCGTCCGGGTACCTGCCCGTGGATTACCAGGACGTGGTCGTGAGCCGGCGCGTGTTGCGCGACGGTACCAGTACATATACAATAAACCGCGCTTCCTGCAGGCTGAAAGATGTGCTGGAACTGTTTTGGGATACGGGAATCGGCAGGGAGGGCTACTCCATCATCGGCCAGGGTCGCGTAGAAGAAATTCTTTCCCAGAAACCCGAGGAGCGCAGGGCGCTTATTGAGGAAGCTGCCGGCATTACCAAGTACCGCAAGAGAAAGATCGAAGCATCGCGCAAGATGGAACACACCGCAAGGGACATGGAACGCGTATCAGACCTCATCGCAGAATTTGAATCCGAGCTGCCGGAATTGTCTGCCCAGGCCGATCTCACCGAGCGTTACTTGTCAATCGAACGGCAGATAAGACTGCTGGAGACCTGGTCTCTCCGGCGGCAGGCGCAAGCGCTCCGTGAGTCGTTGGCTGTTCTTTCGGATACTGTGTCGCGACTTAGGGAAAGCCTGACCGCAAAGGACGACAAGATAGAAGAAGTCTCGGTGGCCTTGGAACGGGCGGAGCAGGCGGTGGACGCTCAGGAAGCCGCGCTCCGCGTATTGAAGGACAGGCTGTCGGAGTCATCTGCCAGGCTCGGCAGGCTCTCTGACATGGAAGACTCGATTGGCGAGAGAAGAGGGGCCCTGCGGGATGAGATAGCAGGATTGTGCCAGGAGCTTGAGCAGCTTGATGCGGATCTTGAATCGGCGGGCAAACGGTCAAAAGAGGAGGAGGAATCCTGTGCCGCGGTCTTGGTACAGGAGCAAGCGATCGCGAAAGAAGTGCAGGTGCTGGATGCGGAATATGAGAAGGTACAGGCGAAGGTAAAGGATACAACGGCGATGCTTGACGAGGCCAAAGCTGAGCTGTTAGAGATACTTAACGAGCGGGCAGCGGTAAACAATGTGTTGTCTTCCACGATCAGCGAGGGCGAGGGGAAATCGCGCGAACGCATGCGGTTAGCCGACCGGATCAGCGAGGCAGAGCGTGTGCTTAAGATGCTGGCTTCTGAAATTGATAAGTATACGCAGGAGCTAATGGTGCATCAAGCGGAGGCAAAGACCGTGTCCGCGCAGATTAAGGCGCAGAGGGCTGAGGTGGACAGGCTCCGCGCGTGCGTTGAGGAGAAGCAACAGCAGCTCCTGGAGAAGCAGCGCCATTATGAAGCGGCAGCAGCCAGGCTCGCTGTATTACAGGAAATGGAAGACCGCCTGGAGGGGTTTGCCCACGGGCCGAGGGGACTGCTCGTAGCTGCTGCACGAGACCCTGAACTCAGAAGCGGCGTACTCGGGCCCCTCGTCCGTTTGCTCAATGTCAGACCCCCACTCGAACAGGCTATCGAGGCAGCCCTGGGCTATCAGGCGCAGAACGTGGTAGTGCGTACTCAAGAGGACGCACGGGCGGCGATTGAGCTCATGAAAAGGCAAAGGTTGGGCCGGGCCACCTTCTTACCGCTTGACCTAATAAGACCCGGGACTCTCTCGCAGCGGGAGAGAGCTGTTTTGGGTATGCCTGGAGTGGTAGGGGTTGCGGTTGACTTGGTGAACTATGAACCTGAAGTGGAACTGGCGGTCCGATTTGTGCTCGGTCGGGTGATCGTATGCCAGAATATAGAGGCGGCGCTGCGTGTGGCGCGCGCATGCGATCTGTCAGTCAAAGTTGTTACTATGGACGGCGACGTAGTATGGCCAGGAGGATCTATGACAGGAGGGAGTGCCGCCCGGGTACAATCGGGTTTTATCTCAAGGGCGAACGAGATAAGGGAACTTGGAGAGAGGATAAAGCGGCTAGGCGAAGAAATGCGGCAGATCACAAAGGAGCGGGAAGAGTTCATGCGCGCAGAAGCCAAAGCTTTGGCGGATGCATCTTCACTCGAGTCCGGGCTCGCGGAGCTTGGGAGGCGGATATCAGCGCTTTCTGCTAAGCTTAACGCAACTGGAGCAGAGCGGGACAGGCGCTGGCAGGAAGTGGAGGACCTCCGGGCGGAGATTGTCCGCATAAGCGAAGCGGAGACGCAAAGGCCCGGGAGAGTGCGTGAACTTGAGCAGAAAAAGGAACAACTACAAGAAAAAGAGACCAGGCTTCGGGACACTGTGCGCTCGCTTACTGAAGCGCTTGTGCACTTGCAGTCCCGGCGAGACCAAGTCGCTGCCCTGCTTACCGAGAAAAAAGTAGCACTGGCGACGGCCACAGAGCGCAGGCGTGCTCTAAAAGAGCAGCTCGAACGGACAAAACGTGCCATTGAGGCATGGACTGCTCAGGCTTTCCGCAAACGGGAGCTATTAAAGCGAAGCCAGGAACGACTGGCGGAGCTGCACGAACGCGCCGAGGCATGCCGCCGAGAGAAAGCAGACACACAAGTCTTGGTAGACACCCTTCAAACAGAGGTAGAACAAGCGGAAATGGAGTACAAGCGGACCGTGGCCGAGCGGGAATCAGCCCGCCGGTCGCACGATGCGCTGGTCAGGCAGCGGCAACGCGCAGTTGATGAAATACACCGGCTTGAGATCGAGGAGGCGACGGTACGCGCGCAGCTTGAAGCGCTCTCTCCGAGGTTGGTCGAGTCAGATACGCAGGAACTTTCATGCATCGAGGCAGAGACTGAGGAAGAGGTACAGAAAGAGATCGCTCGACTCCGGTCCGAGGCGGAGGCGCTAGGACCGGTGAACTTGGGTGCTCCTGCCGAGCTCACCAGACTTACAGAGCGGCTTGAGTTTCTTAGGGCGCAATACGCAGATCTACACGAGGCTGCTTGTGATCTGCAGAGAATTATACGCGAAATGGACACCCGGATCAAAAAACTGTTTCAGAGAGGATTTGACGAGGTTAACTCACATTTTACCCGGATCTTCCGACTACTTTTTGAGGGTGGCCATGCGGAACTAGTTCTGACTGAGCCCAATGATCCTTTAAACAGCGGAGTGGATGTGCGTGCGCAACCGGCGGGCCGAAAGCTGCAGGAGTTGTCATTGCTATCAGGTGGAGAAAGAGCATTGACCGCCATTGCGCTGCTCTTTTCACTGCTTGAGGTGAGACCCAGCCCATTTGTGATCCTTGACGAAATCGAGGCGGCACTTGACGAGGCGAACATAGAAAGGTTTACGAGGCTCCTTAAGCATTATGCCCAGAAGACTCAGTTCATTGTAGTAACTCACCAGAGAGGGACAATGAGTGCAGCTGACGTGCTGTATGGCATTACGCTGGAAGCCGGAGGCGCATCGCGGATTGTGTCGGTGAGATTATCGGAGCAGGCGGTGTAGGAAGATGGCACAAAACTATTTTTCAAGGCTCTTGGAAGGGCTGTCCAGAACCAGAGAGGCCATATCTGGCGTGTTCATCGGAAGGCAGGTGCTTGATGCTTCTTTTCTTCTGGACCTTGAAGAAGCGTTGATACTGTCAGACGTTGGCCACGAGACCACAGAGGTGCTCATCAACAAGCTTAAACAACGAGCAAGACCAGGGATGAATCTTAAAGCGCTGGTGCGCGAAGAAATAGCGGGGCTGCTCAACCAGCAGCCCTGGAGGATTGAACTTCCGCCTGACGCGCTGGCAGTAATACTTGTAGTGGGCGTCAACGGCACGGGTAAGACCACGAGCGCCGGTAAGATGGCGCATCTTTTCCGGGTCGAAGGAAGGAAACCGTTGCTTGCAGCTGCTGACACCTTCAGGGCGGCTGCAGGAGAGCAACTTGAGATATGGGCAAAAAGAGCGGGGGTGGACTGTGTACGCCACCGCGAAGGCGCGGACCCGGCAGCCGTCGTGTTTGATGCCATCTCTGCGGCCCGGCACCGGGGTGCGGACCTGGTCATAGCTGACACTGCGGGCAGACTTCATACCAAGACCAACCTGATGGAAGAGCTTCGGAAGATCCGCAGGGTGGTTGAAAGAGAAGTCCCCGGTGCCCCCAATGAAACGCTGCTTGTGCTCGATGCTACGACCGGGCAGAACGGCCTTGCACAGGCGGAGGTGTTTCAGCAGATGCTGAATATTACAGGGATAGTGCTCACCAAGATGGACGGCACGGCCAAGGGCGGCGTAGTCCTGGCCATCGCGCATAAGATGGGCTTGCCGGTAAAGTTGGTGGGCGTAGGGGAGAAACTTGAAGACCTCTTGTATTTCGACCCGCACGCATTTGCCGAGTCTCTGGTACAGTGACATCCTCCCCTCACTAAAGTGAGAGGCATCCATCGGGATGCGAGAGGTTAGCCAGCATTCCGGCGGTGGACCGCCATCATCACCTTGGCCATGAGGGGTGCCACCCTCCCCTTTCCCACAGGGTCATGCCCCGC
>DYEP01000219.1 GCA_020725675.1 Symbiobacterium sp.
AGAACCTGGGCAAGAAGAACTGCGAGCTGTCCGAAGAGGACATCCGCCGCATCCTCGACACCTTCCTCCAATTCGAGGAGACCGAACAGTCCAGGATCTTCCCCAACGCGGCCTTCGGCTACTGGAAGGTGACGGTGGAGCGCCCCCTGCGCTTGAAAGATATCGACCCCGAGCGCGCCTACACCCCCAAGGAGATCAAAGCGCTTCGGGAAACGGCCGAGCGCGCCGAGGATGCGCCGCCGGTGATCAAGAAGATCCACAAACCCGGCACCGCGCCCGACCCGCTGCGTGGGCTCTTCGAGGTGGTCATCGCCGGCAAGCCACGGGTGGTGGAGTATGAACCCGACACGGAACTGCGCGACAGCGAGCAGATCCCGTTCCTGGAGTGCCCCGCCTGCCAGGAACCTGGCTACCTGCCGAGCCCGGAGGACCAGCGAAGGGCCATCGAAGCTTTCCTGCGCCGCGAAGTCCTGCCCTATGCGCCGGATGCATGGTACGACCCGGCAAGCGTCAAGGTGGGCTACGAGATCAACTTCAACCGCTACTTCTACAAGCCAAAGGCCCTGCGCACTCTGGAGGAGATCCGCGCCGACCTGCTGGCGGTGCAGAAGGAGGTGGAGGGGTTATTAGATGAACTTTTCGGAGGAGAAACACGATGAGTACGGTTCCATTATTTCCTAATGACCAGATTGAAGCACTTGCGCGCTTTCTTGGCGAATGCGGCACAGGAAGTGAGATTTCCCGAGTGCTTCAGGAGCGAGGACTGGTTGACCATTCTGGCGAATCCACGAAGTGGCGGCGCCTTTATTGGGTATTTCAGAATTGCCAGAACGAGTATAAATGTGCCAATCACGTGCTTGACTTTATACGTGCATTCCTCGCCCCAGCGCGATTTATTAATCGGCCTGAAGAGTTTGAAAACCATCGGCAACACCTGAACAAGATCTTGCTTTTCTCCGGATTGGAGTACGGGCCCGATGGGCAGTTTCGACAAGTGAACGCAGTAACGACACTGGACGAGGCAGAAAAACGTGTACAGACCATCCGGGCGAAGTTAAAAGGGCGTAGTGTCCACCCAGAAGTGTTAAAGTATTGCCGAGCTGAACTGATGCAGGACAATTACTTCCACGCCGTGTTCGAAGCGACGAAAGGGCTCGCCCAACGCATCCGGGACATAACGGGCGTTCAGTTGGACGGTGCAGCACTTATTGACCATGTTTTCGCTATTGACCGACCTCTTCTCGCTCTGAATTCGCTCCGAACAGAAAGCGAGAAGTCGGAGCACAAAGGCTTCGCGTTACTGTTGAAAGGTTGCTTTGGCGCAATCCGGAACCCACGTGCTCACGAGCCAAAGATTCTGTGGAAAGGAGAAGACGACGCTGTAGACTACCTTACACTCCTCTCTTTGTTGCATCGCAAGCTGGATGATGCCGTGCTAGTTCGTGAAGGAGGCCAGCCATGATACGCACCCTGACCCCCTACCCCGCCTACAAAGACTCCGGCGTGCCGTGGCTGGGCGAGGTGCCGGAGCATTGGGGGGTGCGGAGGCTGAAGCAGGTCGCCAGGCTTAACCCAGGTAAAACGGAGGCAAGAGCGCTCCTGGAGCAAGATGCACCGGTAACATTTCTACCCATGGAGTGCGTGTATGCTGACGGGCGAATTGAAGCGACAGAGCATCTGCCTATTTCCTCTGTATGGAACGGATTCACCTATTTTCGCAGGGGTGATGTGATCGTTGCGAAGATCACGCCCTGTTTCGAGAACGGTAAAGGGGCTTGCCTGGACACCCTGCCGACGGAAGTTGGCTTTGGTTCGACAGAGTTCCATGTGCTGCGGGCAGCAAACTCGATAAGAGCTCCTTTCCTTTACAGGATCACGACTCTGCCCGACTTCCGTCGCCTTGGAGCAGACGAAATGACCGGTGCCGCCGGGCAGCAGCGTGTTCCAGCATCATTCATTGCAAACTTCACTGTACCCTGCCCACCCCTCCCTGAACAAACCGCCATCGTCCGCTTCCTCGATTACATGGACCGGCGGATTCGGCGCTACATCCGCGCCAAGCAGAAACTGATCAAACTGCTGGAGGAGTACCGGCAGGCCCTCATCCACCAGGCCGTCACTGGGCAGATCGATGTCCGCACCGGCCAGCCCTAC
>DYEP01000220.1 GCA_020725675.1 Symbiobacterium sp.
ATAGACTCCGGGCCGCGAAAGCACGTTCAAGGTAGCGAGACCTGCCGTGACAGCCAGCGGGTTGCCAGAGAGCGTACCTGCCTGGTACACAGGGCCTGAGGGCGCGACCATTTCCATGATCCGCCTCTTGCCGCCATAGGCACCAACCGGAAGTCCGCCCCCTATGATTTTCCCAAAGCATGTGAGATCCGGGTCTATCCCATACAACGCTTGCGCGCCTCCATAGGCCACTCTGAAGCCGGTCATCACTTCATCAAAAATCAGCAGGCTGCCGTACTCTCGCGTAATCTCCCTGAGTCCCTCAAGAAACCCTGGAAGCGGCGGTACTACTCCCATGTTGCCTGCTACGGGTTCTACGATGACAGCTGCAATGTTCTCGCCTTCTTGTGAGAATATCTCTCTTAGCGTATCAATATCGTTGTACGGCGCGGTTATGGTGTTCTCCGCTGTGCTCGCCGGCACGCCGGGGCTTGTCGGCACCCCGAGCGTCAACGCTCCCGAGCCCGCCTTGATCAGCAGGCAGTCTGCATGCCCATGGTAGCTACCCTCAAACTTCACGATCCTGTCGCGCTTCGTGTACCCTCTTGCCAGCCGCAGCGCGCTCATGGTCGCCTCTGTGCCCGAATTCACCATGCGGACCATCTCCACGGAGGGCACCGCGTCTACAATACGCTTTGCCAGCTTGACTTCAAGGTCCGTAGGCGCACCAAAGCTCGTGCCCCGTTCGAGGCAGTCAGACAGGGCCGATACCACTTCAGGGTGAAGGTGGCCGAGTATAAGGGGACCCCATGAACCCACGTAGTCTATGTACTCGTTCCCGTCCTCGTCAAATATCTTTGAGCCTAAACCCCTTTTAATAAAGGGGGGATCCATCTCGACTGATTTGAACGCGCGGACGGGGCTATTTACGCCGCCCGGTATGTATCTCTTCGCCTCCTCAAATAAGGTCTTTGACCTGTCCCGTACGCAAACCATGATTGGACCGCCCCTCCTCATGAAAATATCGCATGCTGCTTTTCTTTAGTTCCCGTACGCTAAAGAGCATACTGTATTCGGAAATGCCGGACTCCCGGGCCAACCGCGCGGTGATCGCCTCACACTCCTGCCTGGATTTGCCATGTAACATGGTGTAGAGATTATACGGCCAGCCGGCGCGGGCGGGTCTTTCGTAACAGTGGCTCACCTCGGGGGCACCCGCCATCTGCTGCCCCACCTCCTCTACCCTGTCCTCCGGAACGCGCCACACTACCATCACGTTAGCGGTATACCCCACTCGGCAGTGCCTTAACGTCGCGCCGAAGCGGCGCAGAATGCCATCCCGGAGAAACTCCTGCACCCTGCCGATAACCTCCTCTTCTGAAATCCCCAGACGCCGGGCGATTTCAAGAAACGGACGGCTGACCAGTGGCAGATTCTCCTGCACCTCGCGGACCAGCTGTATGTCCTGTTCTGAAAGGAAACTAGGCTTCTGCATCAAACGTCACCTTTATCTTGAATACTCTTCTTGCTGGAAAATCCATCAAGTCATCTATGCCAGTTGCCCGTCGGATCTCATCGAGGATAATGCTGATCCGCTGCTCAGACTCAGCGAGTACCGTGAACCACATGTTGTAATCGTGATCGCGCAGGTAGTTGTGGGTAACCCCCGGGTACCCGTTTACAACTGCTGCAACTTCCTCGATCCTGTCCGCGGGCACCTTCATTGCGCATAAGGTGCCCAAGTACCCGAGCGCTCTTGAATCGAACACCCCGCCGATCCGGCGGATGACACCCAACCTACTGAGCCGACGGAGCCTTTGCAAAATATCCTCCTCAGAAGTGCACAGGCGCTCCGCCAGCATCATGTATGGTCGGCTCGCTATTGGGAATTCCGTCTGAAGCAGGTTCAGGAGTTCTCTGTCCAGCGCATCAATCTCCATGATTACAAACCCTCTCGCCCGTGGAACAGGCACCACGGTTCCTCCGCCATGTAATCTCCGTAGTAGAAATAGGCACGCGCCCTGCAGCCGCCACAGACCTGCTTGTACTCGCAGCTACCGCAGCCGCCTTTGTACTTAAGTGTCCTGAGTTCCTGCAGCACCTCGTTCTCTACCCATATCTTGGAGAAAGGGATCTCCCTCACGTTACCAAGCGGGATGTTAAGATAGGCACACGGCTGGACATCGCCTTTGGGGCTTATGATGCAGTACCCTGTGCCGGCCAGGCACCCTCTGGCAAAACGCAGGTTCATGCCCATCTGGCTGGCTATGCGCATGAACTGTGGAGCGCAGGTAGGCTTAAGCTCGATGTCCACTTCTCTTTGTTTCTTTAAAATCCTACGAAGTAGCGCTTCATACTGGTGCGGGCGGAGCGACCGGGACTGGATGTCTACGGCACGGCCGGTAGGTACGAGGAAAAACACATGGTGCGCAACGCCGCCTTCACACACAGTCAAGTCGGTCAGGGCCTCTACCTCGTCATAGTTCCAGTCCATGACGGTCGTATGCACCTGAAAGGGAAGCCCCGCCTCACGGCAGTTCCGCATCCCGTCCACGGCACCTTGCCACGCGCCAGGCGTTGACCTGAACTCGTCGTGTTTTTCCGGAACCACGCTGTCCAGGCTGATACCCATCCCCATTACGCCCGCCTGCTTCAGTTTGGACGCCAGTTCGGGCGTGATAAGGGTGCCGTTCGTGCCGAAAACGGGGCGGAGCCCTCGGGTCCGGGCGTGCATTACCAGTTCTACGATGTCCGGCCGCAACAGCGGCTCACCGCCACTGAATATCATAATCTTAAAACCGGCCAAGGCGATCTGGTCAATGAGCGCCTTGCCTTCCTCCGTGCTGAGCTCGTGCTCCGCTACCGCCCCTGAGTCGCGATAACAGTGTTTGCAGTACAGGTTGCACGCGTTTGTGGTGTTCCAGGATACAAGCACCGATCAGTCCTCCTTTAACCACCTGGCAACTTCCTTTGCGTAATACGTGATAATCATATCCGCGCCAGCGCGGATAAGCCCTGTGAGGGTTTCAAGCACGACTCGCTGTTCGTCAATCCACCCTCTCTCCGCAGCGGCCTTCATCATCGCGTATTCCCCGCTCACGTTGTACGCGGCTGTAGGGCAGCGAAAGGTATCACGTACCCTGTGGATGATGTCCATATATGCCAGGGCGGGCTTAACTATGACTATATCTGCGCCCTCCTTGAGGTCGAGCTCCACCTCGCGGAGCGCTTCGCTGGCGTTCGCCGGGTCCATCTGGTGTGACCGCCTGTCGCCAAATCGTGGCGCCGATCCCGCCGCGTCCCGGAACGGGCCGTAATACGCAGACGCATACTTCACAGCATACGACATGATGGGCACGTCGCTGAAACCTTCGCTGTCCAGCGCCCGACGGATAGCCCCAACACGCCCGTCCATCATATCAGACGGCGCTACAATGTCCGCGCCGGCTTTCACATGAGATAGCGCAGTCGCAGACAAAAGCTCGAGGGTCGGATCGTTCAATACCTTACCGTCCCTGACCAGACCACAGTGACCGTGACTGGTATACTCGCAAAGACATACGTCAGTTGCTATGACCAGCTCTGGCAGCGCCCGCTTCAGAGCCCTGACCGCTTGTTGCACGATGCCATCGTCAGCATATGCTTCGCTACCCACTTCGTCCTTTGAAGCGGGTATCCCAAACAGGAGCACTGCGGGTATACCAAGAGCTGCGGCTTCTGTAGCCTCATCAACGAGGTGTTCTATTGACAGGTTAAAAACGCCAGGCATGGATTGTATAGGTTTTCTTACTCCCTCACCGTGGGTTACAAAAAAGGGTTGTATCAGTCTATCCGTGCAGAGGCGGGCCTCCCGGACCATCCTCCTCAACGGTTCGCTCATTCGCAGCCTGCGCAGTCTAACTGTAGGAAACGACATCGTCCCCTCTCCCTTCTTCAAGTGACACCTATCTCTTCATCCGTGAGGTAGCACGCGGGGTCTGATCCCCAGAAATCCCCCGTCACCGCCTCCGCGCGCGCCCTGAAGTTGCCGTTACATACAGAAAGCCACCTGCACGAGGCGCACCTGCCACGAAGTAGCGCTTTTCTATCCTTTAGCCCGGCAAGCACGGGGTGGCTCATATCGGTCCAGATATCCCCGAACCTACGCTCCCGCACGTTGCCAAACGTGTGGTTTTGAGTAAACTGATCGGGGTGTACGTTTCCGTACCAATCCACTGCCCCGATTGCAATACCGCTCCTGTTGCCTCCGTTCCTCTCAAGCAGCGAAAGCACCTCTTTTGCTCGCTCCGGATCCTGCTTCAATAGCTTGAGGTACACATACACACCGTCGGCGTGGTTGTCAACAGTAAGAATTTCTTTATCAAGGCCCCTCTTATGAAAATCCACAGTGCGCTCAATAATAAGGTCAAGCGCATTCCGGGTCTCAGCATGGCTTATATCCTGGTCTACCATACTGCTCCCGCGGCCTGAGTACACCAGGTGGTAAAAGCACACCCTGGGTATGCCTTCAGCCTCAACCAGATCCAGAATGTCCCCGAGTTCCTCGTAGTTGTGCCTGTTCAGCGTAAAGCGGAGCCCCACTCTCTGACCAGCTTCGAGGCAATTCCGAATACCCTGGAGCGCCATGTCAAACGCGCCTTTACGTCCGCGGAACCTGTCGTTCTTGTCGCCGATGCCGTCAAGGCTTATCCCCACATAACTTACATCTGCCTCTTTCAGCGCATTCGCGACGCTCCTTGTGATCTTTGTCCCATTTGTCGATATGGTACACCGGATGCCCATCTTACGCGCATGCGTCAGGAGCTCTATGAAGTCATGCCTCATCAGTGGCTCGCCTCCTGAAAACAGGATCACCGGCACCGAGAACTCTGCGAGTTGTTCGATGAACCTCTTCGCTTCTGCAGTGTCGAGCTCGCCCCCGGAGCGTGCGTCATCCGAGTTCGCGTAGCAGTGGATGCACCGGAGATTACAAGTGCGGGTGACGTTCCACACTACTACTGGACCGTGCCCCGCCGTGGTGCCGTGCAGCTGATGCCGAGCATGGTCGCTGTACCGAAGCGTGTCTCCGAAGTAGTTCTTATCGCACAGGAGTTTCGTAAGGCTGATCATAGGCGCCTCCGTTTTGCATCAAAGTAGTCGACCATTGCGCGCACTAGCCCGTCTATGGTGTACTCGGCCGCCTCCACGTCCACCCAAAGACCCGCTTCTCTCAGCGTGCCGCTTGTAACGGGGCCGATGCTTGAGAGCACCACACCCTGGAGCAGCCTAGATGGGTTTTCTGACTCGAGAGCGCGCAGGAAGTTCCGCACGGTAGAAGAGCTGGTGAACGTTACCGCGTGGATCCTCCTCTCTGACAGCATCTGCAACAGAAGGGGTGCGCATCTGTCTTCAAGCACAGTGCTGTAAGCGGATACCGCCGTAACGTCCGCTCCCGCAGCAGTAAGCAACTGTGGCAACACGTCCCTTGCTATATCCGCCCTCGCAAGCAGCACGCGCTGCCCCCTGACCCTGTCTGCAAGGCCTTCCCCGACTCGTTCTGCCCTGAACTCTTCGGGCACGTATTCCACAATTAGACCGTACTGCTCAAGCGCCTCTTTGGTTTTCGGACCTATCGCGCAAATGCCCGTACCCTTTAAATCCCTGACATCCCGCTTTCTGTGCCGCAGCCTTTCAAAAAAGTATCTCACCCCGTTTACGCTGGTGAAGATAACCCAGTCAAAGGTGTCGAGCGCTTCGATGGCAGCGTCAACAGGACCCCAATCCTGAGGAGCCGTGATCTTGATGACGGGAAACTCCCATGCCTCCCCGCCCAGTTCTTCGATGGCCCGGGAGAGCGCGCTTGCCTGTTCCCTTGACCGTGTGACAACGATCCTCTTGCCAAACAGAGGTCTTCTTTCAAACCACATAAGCTTGTCCCTCATTCCGACAACTTCTCCAACGACTATTACTGCAGGGTTCGCAAAGCCGGTTTCTTCTGCCCTCGCGGCGATGTCGCCGAGGGTCCCCACCAGGGTCTCCTGCTCAGGGCGCGTCCCCCAGCGGACTAGCGCCACCGGGGTATGCTCCGATCGGCCATGCCGGACGAGCCTTTCACATATGTGGGTAAGGTTAGACATACCCATGAGGAACACGAGCGTGCCTGCACCGGTCGCGATTTTCTCCCAGGCGATGTCCGTGTCTTCTTTGGTCGGGTCTTCGTTGCCGGTGATGATGGCTAAAGTGGACGTGAGATGCCTGTGCGTTACGGGTATCCCGGCGTAGGCAGGTGCGGCCAGGGCCGAGCTGATACCCGGGACAACCTCGAAATCGATACCATTTTCCGCCAGCTCCTGGGCCTCTTCACCTCCCCGCCCAAACACAAAGGGGTCTCCCCCTTTCAATCTGGCGACTACCCTGCCCTGCCGGGCAAGCTCCACCAGCAGGCGGTTGATCTCCGCCTGGCGCATCGCGTGTTTCCCGGGCGACTTGCCCACGTAGATCAACTCCGCGTCTGGACTCGCCAGGGCCAGGAGCCTCGGGGATGCGAGCCGGTCATATACCACTACGTCTGCCTTTTGGAGGCACGAAAGCCCCTTTACAGTGACTAGCCCGGGATCGCCGGGTCCTGCGCCTATCAGGTATACAAGGCCCTTCTTCATTTGAACGCCTCCCGTGAAGCGGCTCGCAACAACCGCCCCGCTCCCATCTTGAGCATGCTTTCAGCGAGCGCGATGCCTATGCGCTGCGCGTCAGCTGAGAGGCCTTCCGCCGAGTGGCGGATCACCTCTCGCCCGTCGGGGCTTGCTACAAGCCCCGAAAGCCGTACCAGTCCATCTTCGCACTCGGCGTACGCAGCGATAGGCACCTGGCAGCCGCCCTCAAGCCTTTGTAAGAAAGCGCGTTCTGCGGTAATAGCGACCCGCGTGGGCTCATGCTCTATGACTTGGAGCATAGAAAGTAGCGCTTCGTCGGATTTCTTGGCCTCAACTCCGATGGAGCCCTGCCCTACTGCGGGTAAGCAGATCTCAAATGGAATGCGCTCGGTAATCCTGTCGGCAAGGCCGAGTCTCGCAATCCCCGCGTACGCCAGCACCACCGCGTCGAGACGCTGTTCTTCTATCTTCGAAAGGCGTGTGTTCACGTTTCCCCTGATACTGACTATCTGGAGATCCGGTCTGTAGTGGAGTAGCTGCGCAGCACGCCGCAGGCTGCTTGTACCCACTCGCGCGCCCAGCGGCAGCTTGTCAAGTGTCAGTCCGCTCGGGCACACCAGCACGTCGCCCGGCCATTCTCTTTCGCATATCGCTGCAAGCGTCAGCTCGGACGGTATGGCCGTCGGCAGGTCTTTCATGCTGTGCACCGCCATCCGGACTTCACCCTGGAGGATCGCCTGCTCAAGCTCTTTTGTGAATAGCCCCTTGTCTCCGATCTTCGCAAGCGCGACGTCGAGGATCTTATCTCCTTGGGTCCTAATGGTCTTTATCGGGAACCGCACTCCGGGATACAAGCCCCCGAGCCGCTCCACCACCCAGCGCGCCTGCCAGAGCGCCAGCATGCTCTGCCTGGTCCCCACCACTATTTCCCGGCTCACTTTTCAGCCTCCATCCTCACCGTACCAGCAGTGGGCTGCAGGGTCCGTCGCCCCTCCACTTCGAGACCAAAGAGGTTCTGGAACACCTCTGTATAAAGGTGACCCTGGGGCGTGACCGCATATGCCTTAAGCTGGGTAATTGGGTCATGAAGCAGCTGGTTCGCGATGGAATTCGCAAGCTTACATATCACGTTTATCTCACGGTCAGAAAGCTTGCCGAGCCGGTCCATTGCCCGCTTGAGCTCCGCTGCCTTGATCTCCTCCGCTTTTGCCAAAAGCGCTTTGATAGTGGGGACCACAAACTGCGTTCCCAGCCACCTCATAAACTCATGCAACTGGGCTTCGACAATGGCTTCCGCAGCTACAGCAGCCTTTTTCCGTTCAGCCAAATTCGCATCGATTACGTTCTTCAAGTCGTCTATATCGCATAGCGTGACACCCGGGAGGTCTCCGATCCGGGGATCGATGTCTCTTGGGACCGCGATATCGATAAGGAAAATTCCTTTCTTTCTTGCTTTCATCATGGAAGCAAAGTCATCCAGCTTGACAACGTAATGTGAGGCGGCGGTGCAACTTATAACGATATCCGCCCGCTGCATGTACTCGTAAAGCCTGTCAAACCTTACCGCAGCACCGCCAAACCGGGAGGCCATCCGGACCGCTTTTTCATATGAGCGGTTTGATACGATCACGCCTGACGCGCCTCCGTCCACAAGGCATTGCACAGTCAGCTCGCTCATCTTGCCCGCTCCCACGATGAGGATGGACCTGCTGGACAAGTCTCCAAAACGGTGCTTGACCAGTTCGACCGCTGCAGAACTTACCGATACCGCGTTCCTGTCGATGCCAGTTTCGGTACGTACCTTCTTCCCCACTGCCAGTGCTTGTTGAAACAACGTATTGATCACACTGTTCGTTACGCCGTTTATGAGGGCACACTCGTAGGCATCCCTGACCTGGCCCAGGATCTGCGGCTCCCCGAGGATCATGGAATCAAGCCCCGAAGCAACCCGAAATAGGTGGCGGATGGTGTCATACAACGCATGGGAGTAGGTACAGTTCCTTACCTCAAACACGTCCATCCCAGACCGTTCTGATAGGTACTCCCAGATGGTGCTCAGACCTTCGTCGGGATCGCGGGACGCAGCGTATATCTCTGTGCGGTTGCACGTAGTGAGGATCACGCATCCTTCAACGGCAGGGAAGGATCTCAACGTCTTCAGCGCTTCGCCCATAGTACTTTCTGTGAATGAAAACTTCTCCCGGACCTCAATTGGGGCCGTTCTATGATTAGCTCCTACAACGAATATATACATTCCGGACGTACTCCTTTGCCTGGTCAAACTGACCCTGTTGCAACAGATCCATCACCTGTTTGTCTACTAGTTGCCCCAGCGTCTCCGCCTTCTTCTGCGGATCCTTAAGCTCACGTAATATCCAGGTCCTGATCTCTCCTAAAAGATCGACAAAATCCCCATATTCAGGCGGATAACGCTTCTCAAGCTCATCCCGCATACGGCGGGAAAACATCGGGCTCTTCCCGTCTGTAGACACGCTGATGCTGAGGGAGCCGCGTCTTAGGACAGCCGGCACAAAGAAGGAACAGTTATCAGGGTCGTCCACCACGTTTACGGGTATGCCAAGCCTTTCGCAGTCCCGGGCCACTGCGCTGTTTACCTCGCATTGTGATGTGGCAGCAATAACCAGGAACGCGCCGTCTAGATCAGCGGGGTCATATCGCTTCTGACGGTATTCTATTGCTCCTTCGTTATGCAGCTGTAATATACCGGAGATAGCGTGCGGGCTGACAACCACGAGTGAGGCAGCATACTGAAGCAGGGAACGTATCTTCCTTAACGCGACTTCTCCGCCTCCTACTACCACGCACTTTCGGCCTGCGATCCGTAACAATACAGGGAATAGCCGTTCCAAACTAACCAGTCCTTCATGCACATGTTTGAGCCTCTTGCGGTCACCATTCCTTAATGTTCGCTATTTCACAGAAAAAGTCCTTGTTCATATATTAATAAAACAAAATATACAATAAGTTCATCAAGCCTGCAAACTCCCCGCTCGGGGAGGTAACTGTCAAGTACATGTGGGTCTTCTACCGAATGGCCGTCTCCGTTAGTTTGGTAACTCGTTTTTAGCTCAGTTCAATCGTTGGTTGACTTGGCCGGGTGAAGAATTTGCTCAAACCGGATGATTGTCCTAGTCCCATTCTCCGGGCTGGCAGACCTCCTTGTTTTGGTTCGTAGACCACCCTCTTTACAACGCGCTCTGCTACGTCTGCGGATATCTGGATCCTGTCGGTTATTGCTTCGACCTGATCCCGTAGTTTTGCAACTTGCTCCACATACGGCCTGAGCGTTCCCTC
>DYEP01000221.1 GCA_020725675.1 Symbiobacterium sp.
GCGAGGCGCGCGGCGAGGTCGCCTCGGTAGAGGCTACGGAGTTCTGGACAGCTTGAGTTCATTTTCCGATACGAAAGGACAGCGAAAGGCATGAGACGCGCGATTGAGGATACTCTTAGGGATCAGAACGGAGTCATCTTCGCACAGCCTGCGCTTGTTGGCAGAGGAACGTACACCGGCCGCGACATCATCGCCAGGAACAGCAAGTTTGAACCCGGCTATCAGGACGAACGCGGCTACGTGCTTGTGGAATGGTGGATAATGTCTATAACCCCTGCGGGTAACCCCGAGCGAAAAGAGAATGAGGGGATTTCCCGATTGTTGCTGAAAGACGGACGTGCGGTGCTATTGACCGAGGCGGCGAGCGCAGCCGAGGATCTTCTTTTCAAGGAATACCGCGTGAAGTGGCCGCTAGTCAAGGTGTTGGATATCGGTGGTGAGCCTGTTGTCCCATCCTTTGGCGGTCCGCCGGAAGTGCCGTCTATTCCGTTCCATGTGCATTCGGGCGAAATCAGGAACGGGCGTCCTTGCCGACCGGGGAAACTGGAGGCCTATCTGTTTCCGCCTGTAGATGTGCCTCCTTACCGACGGCAGATGGAACGGGTGATTTCCAGGTTGGGATTGAAACCGGGGACCCAAAAGGACGAGTTCCTCGCAGCACTGAGAGAGTTCGGCGTGAGCGATGCCATGTACCAGCTCGGGGCGGTGTATGAGGTTCGCCCCTATGAAGGTTGGACGATTCGCCCCGGATGTTTGCACGCTCCCGGACCCTGGCCAACCATCGAGATTCAGTTGCCGCAGGACGATGCCAACTTTGCTTCGTGGAGGCTCGGTGTCCGTCTCTTAGGGAGTGAGCGTGAGAAATCGTGGCAGGAATGGGTGCTTCAGGGTCTCAAAGATGAGGAGGAGTTCCTGCAGCAGGTGGTGAACTGGGACCTGTCGGTAGACCCTGAGTTCGAGCAGAAGTTTAAGCGTAAGGCGAGAGAAATCGAGTCGGGTGGATGGGGAAGAAGGCTGCAGATCTTCTTTGACGAGTTTTACGGCGAAGCACTGGAGTTAGAATCCGGTTGCTGCTATACTCGTCGTGCCGAGGAGACGCCGTGGGCTGGAGTTGTCTGGAGCGGGCAAGGGAAGTTGAACGGTATCACGATAAGAACGCTCAACGAAGGTGGGCTGGCGGAGTTCCTTGTAGCGCCGGGACATGAAGCAGAGTTCGGCAATGAGGGAGAAACAAGGCTCATTGTCTATAGCGCATTTCCCATACGGGCCTGATGCGTGCGGGCCCGGTGAAGTGACAACGCCAGAGTAAGCTGAGAGGACTTGCAGGTGCCAGGCCAGAGCGGTGAGCCGACACTGGGGGAGTGAGCGGGATGACGGAAAGGATAAAGAGGCTGCGTGACAAGGTGTTCGGAAGGATTTCATTCCAGGGCTGGTTCACCCTGGAGAAGATCAAGATGGAATCCTACCTCGAGACAGAAGACCTGCCCCCGATCCTGAGGCGAGCGAGGATGCTAGAGAAGCTTCTGGATGACATGCCCATTTCCCTTGACGAGGACGACCTGATAGCGGGCAGTCAGGATAGTTGCTTTGCCCCCACGTACAATCTCTTCAAAGGGGGGCTCCAGAACTTCGATGGGTACTGCAGGTACGCAGACGTGTACAACGATCTGAGCGGTGTTCCCAAGGACGAACTGGCGCGGGTCAGAGATTTCTGGAGCAACGAGGAATTCGAGCGGAGACTGGCGGGGGCTTTCACACTTGTCGAGCAACTTGCTGTGAAAGAGGGCGTATGTTTTGTGGAACCTGTCACGGGCCACACCATCGCCGATTACGGTAAAGTGCTTGGCCTCGGCCTGGATGGAATACTGAGCGAGGTTTCAGAAAGAGAGGGAAAGGCGAGGAATGCCGGGGAGGAAGACAAGTGCCTCTTCTATCAAGCGGTGACTATAGCGTGTAATTCGGTTAAACGCCTGGCATCGAGATATGCGAGACTCGCGGCGAGCATGGCCCAGCGAGAAGAGGACCCAGAAAGGAAAAAGACGCTCCATGGAATTGCCGAGGTATGCTCTCAGGTTCCGGCCGGTCCTGCGCGGAGTTTCTACGAGGCTGTTCAGTCCTTCTGGCTTACCTGGATGGCGATGACGGTCGAGCAGACCCCGAATCCTTACGCATTCTCGGTCGGAAGGTTCGACCAGTTCATGTGGCCTTTCTACAGAATGGATCGGGAAAAGGGGCTCATGACAAGAGATGCCGCTCTTGAGCTGCTTGAGGCCCTATATATGAAGTTCTGTTTGGGCAGCAAGTTCTGGGCTGTGTCTCAAAACTTAATCATAGGCGGCCAGGACCCGGACGGTAAGGACGGGAGCAACGAGCTTACGTGGCTCTGCATCGAAGCCTCAGAAGATCTCAAGCTTCCGCAGCCGTCGATATCCTTCCGTTACCACAAGGGTTGCCCTGACGCGCTTTTCCGAAGGGTTATCGAGTTTGCGAAGAAGGGCATGGGCATGCCGGCGATACATAACGATGAGGAGGTAATAAGGTCCAAAGTTGCGACGGGGGTGAGCCTCAGGGACTCCAGAGACTACACAATAGCCGGTTGCCAGGAACCTGTGGCCCAGGGCTGCGAGAACGCCAGGACGACGGGAAGCTGGTTCAATCTGGCGAAGTGCCTGGAGCTGGCTGTGAACGATGGGGTGTCGCTTCTGACGGGGCTCCGATGCGGTCCGGCGACAGGCAGATTCGAACACATGGAGAGCTTCGATGACCTGGTCTCTGCCTTCTGGAAACAGGTAGACTACTTCCTGGACATAACGGTCGAGATGCATAACAAGACTGACAGGCTCCTTGCGGAGTTATGCCCCGTGCCGTTCCTCTCGGCCATAATGGGCGACTGCATTGAAAAGGGTGTGGACTTCAGGTCAGGCGGAGCCAGGTACGATTTCTCCGGGTGTCTTGTGCACGGCCTGGCAGACGTCGTGGACTCCCTTGCGGCGGTAAAGAAACTCGTTTTTGACGAAGGGATGGTTTCGAAAGAAGAACTCATGGCGGGTCTGCAGTCCAACTATAGCAACGAGGCGCTCAGGCAAGTGCTTATTACTCGAGCTCCCAAGTACGGAAACGACGAAGACTTCGTCGACCGAATCGCTGAGGAGGTCTTCATAACCGTCTGCGACAAGGTCTCCTCGAAGAGGAATGCCGTCGGAGGACCTTTCAGGCCCGGGTTTTCTACACCATCCACTCATGTGCTCTACGGGCTGCGTGTTGGACCCTTGCCCGAAGGACGGCGGGCACGTGAGACGCTGGCCTACGGAATGAACCCGATGCAGGGCAGAAACGTGAAGGGCCCGACGGCCACTATGAAATCTGCAACGAGACTTCCGCAGTTCCGCGCGACGCACGGGATCGCGTTCAGCCAGTCTCTGTCCCCAATGACGATCCAGGGCGATGCTGGCACGGACAAGCTTATCGCTCTTACCAAAGCGTATCTTGACATGGGTGGCTATTATGTCTACTACAATATTGTGGATGCTAACACGCTGCGCCAGGCACAGAAGCATCCGGAGCAATACCGGGACCTCATCGTCAGGGTGCATGGGATGAGCGCCAGATTCGTAACGCTTGATCCTCTCATCCAGGAGGATATTATTTCACGAGTGGAGAGCGGGTTGTGATACGGAATGGGCTACTTGCTAGGCATCGACTTGGGCACGTCCAGCGTGAGGGCTGTTCTGGTGACACCCGAAGGAGCCATCCTGGGGGTCGCGGGCAAGGAGTACCCGATATCGTCTCCTTGGCCGGACTGGGATGAGCAAGACCCTGTCGTGTGGTGGCAAGCTACCTGCGAAGTAGTCAGGCGTGTGCTGGACAAAGCGGCAGTAAGACCAGAGGACATCCGGGCCGTGGGGCTGTCCGGCCAAATGCATGGTCTGGTGCTTCTCGATCGAACCGGGTCCCCGGTTCGCCCTGCCATAATATGGCCGGACAAGAGAAGCTACAAAGAGTGCCAGCAGATCGGCGAACGTATAGACCCTGACAGGCTCTACGAGATAACCGGGATTCCAGTTGCGACGGGGTTCTTCGGAGTCTCACTCCTCTGGGTCAGAGAGCACGAACCGGACAGTTACGCAAGGACGCACGTGGCTCTCTTGCCCAAGGATTACATCAGGTACAGACTCACGGGTGAGCTGGCTACAGACGCAACGGACGGTTCAGGAACCGTTCTCTTTGATGTGACGAGAAGGACGTGGTCACGGGAGATCATACAACGTCTGGGCTTTCTGGACGACATCTTTCCACCCGTGCTGGAATCTTCCGAAGTGGCCGGGCGGATTTGCCAGAAAGCCTCTGAGGAGACCGGCCTTCTTGCTGGAACGCTTGTGGCGGCGGGCGGCGGCGACCAGGCCATGGGCGCGGTCGGGTGCGGGATCGTGAAAGAAGGTGTTCTAGCTTCGACTATTGGCACCGGCGGGCAGCTAATCACCGCCGTTGAGGATGCGGTACTCGACCGTCGCCACAGGATCCATACCCTGTGCCACGTCACAAAAGACCAGTGGCTTCTCATGGGCGCTATGCTGGCCGCAGGACTGTCGTTGCGGTGGTTCAAAGAGAATTTCGGTCAAACCGAGGATGCCGCTGGCAGCCTATGCGAGCTTGATCCTTATGAGCTCCTTTCGATGGAGGCGGAGAAAGCTGAACCTGGCTCAAGGGGCCTCATTTTCCTGCCTTACCTTTGCGGCGAAAGAACCCCGCATATGGACCCGAAGGCGAAGGGTTGCTTTGTGGGGCTGTCTCTGTCTCACACCCGCGCCCATGTCATACGGGCGATTATGGAAGGTGTTGCGTTCGGATTGAAAGACTCCTTGACCATCTTCCGGGAATTGGGTGTGCCTTTGGAGACCGTCATCTGCTCTGGTGGAGGGGCGAGAAGTCGCGTTTGGAGGCAGATACAAGCTGACGTATACGGTATGCCAGTGACGACCATAACCAACAATGGCGAGCACTCGGCATATGGAGCCGCCCTGATAGGTGGGGTCGCGGCTGGGACGTATCGACATGTGCTGGAAGCATGCGAAACGGTGGTCCGTCAGGGAGAAGCAGTGTATCCCCTGGAAGATAACGTCCCCAGGTACGAGCATTACTACTCGGTTTTCCGGTCTCTCTATCCGATCTTGAAGGATACGTTTAAGGAGTTAGCTTAGCCGTTGCCAAGACCGAAGAGCTTTGATCTCGTAGCCCCCGGTCGCCCGACCCAGGGGGCAATGTAGTAAAGAAGCGGGTATCATGAGGATGGCTGATGTGGGGGAGGGTATCGCGTGTTCGTGGACGCTAGCGCGAGAGCGATCAGAAGCGACCGGAAAGGCGCCGGTCCCGAAGAGAAGGAAGAGCTTGCCACCATCATCTTTGACATCCAGCGCTTCTCAGTGAGTGACGGACCGGGAATACGAACAACTGTGTTCATGAAAGGCTGTCCCCTCCGATGTCCGTGGTGCCACAATCCCGAGTCACAGCACCCCTTTCCCGAAGTGATGTTCTTCGAGTCAAAATGCATCGGCTGCGGGCGTTGCCGGGAGGCTTGCCCAAGAGGTGCCATATCGCCGGACCCTTCTCTTTGCGTTGACAGGCGGCTTTGTGACAATTGCGGTAAGTGCGCTCAGGCGTGTCCATCAAACGCGGTAGTGCTCAGCGGAACGCTTATGACAGTATCGGACGTAATGAGGCAAGTGGAGAAGGACGCGCCCTTTTACAAAGTCTCGGGCGGAGGCGTCACCCTGTCAGGCGGAGAGCCGACAATGCATCCGGAGTTTGCTGCAGCACTCGCTTCTTTCTGCAGGGAAAGGGGACTTCACGTGGCCCTTGACACTTGTGGGTTTGCTGCAAGGGGAACCTTTGCGAGGTTAATCGAACATGTGGACTTAGTGCTCTTCGATGTCAAGCATACGAACCCTGAACGGCACAAGAACTTGACCGGTGCTGATGCTGAACCGATAATCGACAATCTATATGAGGTGGCTGAACGGGGTGTTGCGACCGTCATCAGGGTGCCTGTGATTCCTGGATGCAACGACACCACGGATAACGTGCATAAGCTGGCCCACCTGGTAAAACAGCTCTTAGACCTCGGCGGGAACATTACATGCATTGACTTGCTCCCCTATCACCGCTTGGGAGAGGCGAAGTACAAGGCTCTGGGAAGGCCTTACTCTCTCGGCGGGATTCAAACGTCCGACCGAGCCTGGATCGAGGAATTGCGGTCAACACTCAGTGAGGCGCAATTAGGCATACCTGTGCTGGTGTCAACTGCATGATTCACCCGTGACTGCGATCGTCCCCTGTGTAATCACCAGCGACCCCAAAGTCGCATAGCAGATCCCTCACACGATCTGGAGGGAGCGTTTGCGATGGCGGTCTCTTCTGCTTTCTGGCGGGTAAGCTTCATGATCGCATCACCCATCGCAAGAGGGCGAGGTCGTCTTCCAAATCCGCCTCCTCAGGCTCGAGAACGGCCAGAGCCTGAGGGAAAGGAGACAATGCTCGCTTCAACACTCCGTGGATCTGGGCCATGAACACCCCGTAGTTGGCAATGGGCACGCCCGCACTCTGAGCCTGCATTATCCGGTGGAGCATCTCCCTGCGGTTTAACATGCAGGCCCCACAATGGACGACCAGCTTGTAGTCTCCGAGATTCTCCGGTAGCATGCTGCCGCCGCTTACCACGTCGAATACCAGCTCCCCACCGGCCACTTGTCGGAGCCACCGCGGAATCTTCACCCGCCCGATATCGTCCTGGACAGGATGATGAGTGCAGGCCTCCGCAATCAGGACTTTATCCCCTGGCTTGAGGTCCTTCACCGCCCTGACCCCTGCCACGAGCGTGGGGAGATCTCCTTTGTACCTGGCAAAGAGAATCGAAAAGGAAGTAAACGGCACATCCAGCGGGGTATCGGCAGCGGCCTTCAGATAGGCTGAGGAATCGGTGACCACCAGCCCGGGTCTGGTGGTGAGGCTAGCCAAAGCATGCCTGAGTTCCCGCTCCTTGACCACCAGCGCTGCAGCGTCGCTTTCCAGCACGTCCCTGATAACCTGTTGCTGCGGTAGAATGAGCCTGCCCTTGGGGGCCGCCTTGTCTATGGGGATCACCAGCACGACAAGGTCCCCGGGCTGAATCAAGTCGCCTACGATGGTTGGCATGGTCCAGTCCTTGGGTGCAGCCTGTACGATTGCCATTTTGAGGTTGTCTATGCCTTGCCGCTTCAAGGCGCTCAC
>DYEP01000222.1 GCA_020725675.1 Symbiobacterium sp.
AAGAGCTTGACCGGCTGAACCAGCGCATCAAGGTGCGATTCAATATAAGCGCGCGCGACGGGTGCAGTCCCCTCCGCCCTCAGTGTGATGCTTCTGCCACCTCTGTCCTGGAAGGTATACATCTCCTTTTGCACCACGTCGGTCTGATCTCCCACACCGCGGGAAAACAACTCTGTATGTTCGATGATAGGTGTACGAATTTCACCGTAGCCAAACGAGGCGCACAGCGAGCGGAAGCGCGTCTCCAGCTGTACCCACTGCATCGCCTCGTCGGGCAAGATGTCCTGAGTGCCCCTGGGCCTTGTGGTCAGCATCAATCATCCCCTCCCACAAAGGGGTTGTAGCGCTTCTCATCCCCTACTGTACTTTCAGGGCCGTGGCCCGGGTAAACCAGCACATCCTCAGGAAGCCTCATGAGCTTGTCCTTTATTGATCGTATCAGTGCGGTATAGGAACCTCCGGGCAAGTCTGTGCGGCCGATAGACCCTGCAAACAGCGTGTCACCGGTAAACACGGCTCCATGACCGTAGATGCAGATCCCGCCGGGCGTGTGGCCCGGTGTGTGGTAGACTTTAAAGGACAGCTCTCCCACGGAAAAGGCGTCCTCGTCCTGGAGCAGTCCGTCTGGGGCACCAGGCCTCACAGCCATGCCGGAAAATAGCGACAAGTTGCGCGCGGCATCAGTCAACATCGCGGCATCCGCTTCGTGAATGTAAACGGGCACAGACAGCCTGGTCCGGAGCTCCCGCACTGCGCCGATGTGATCAGCGTGGCCGTGAGTGAGCACAACGCGCACGCAGGTCGCATCAGCTTCCCGGAGCGCATCCAGGATGCGTTGAGCCGAGGCTCCTGGGTCGATCACCATCGCTTCTCCGGTCTTTTCACACTTCACTACGTAACAGTTGCATTGCAAAGGTCCCACAGGTAATACCTTAACCAGCATGGGTCTTAAACCCCCCGATTCTTCAAAAGGTCTTTTCGCTGTCGATTAATATGGTAACAGGCCCGTCGTTGATGAGCTGCACCTCCATCATGGCCTGAAATTCTCCCGTTTGCACCAGAACCCCGTGTTCGCTCACACAATCTACAAAACGCTGAAACAGCGCCCTCGCTCGCTCAGGGTCCTCTGACTGAGTGAAACTGGGCCGCTTGCCCTTCCTCACATCACCATAAAGAGTGAACTGGGACACAGCCAGTACACTAAGGCCCAGGTCCTTGACGGAAAGGTTCATCTTGCCCTCCGCGTCCGGGAATACCCGTAGACCTGTGACCTTCTCTGCCATGTACGCAGCGTCCTGCGGCGTATCGCCCCTGCCCACACCCAGAAATACCAAGAGTCCTCCCCCGATCTCCCCCGTTACCCGGTCCGCCACACTCACCCGGGCCATCTTCACCCTTTGTACCACTGCCCTCATGCGCTACTGCTCCTTTGTTACTCTCCTGACAGCCACTACGTCCCTGATTCGCGAGATCTGTTTTGTGATCCGGTTAAGCTCCTCAAGATCCTTGATCTCGATGACCAGGTCGATCAAGGCGTCACTGTTCTTTTTGGTCTTGGCTTTTGCAGAGATGATATTTGTCTTCATCTCAGCCATGATCGTGGCCACCTCGGACAGAAGCCCCGGCCTGTCCACTGCGGAAACTTCGATCTCCACGGGATAGTAGGCCTCCTGGCCGTCTGCCCAGGCCACTTCTATCAGACGATGATGCTCATCCTCAGCCTTGATGTTGGGGCAATCTATCCTGTGCACGGAAACTCCGCGCCCACGGGTGATGTAACCGATGATGGGATCACCAGGAACCGGGTTACAGCACCTTGAGAATCTCACCAGGATATTTGATGTACCCCTTACCTGGACCGCGTCTCCTGCGGTCTTCGGAGTCGCCCGTGGCTTTACTACCTCGGGGACTACCAGTACCTCACCTTTGTGCTCCTTCTTCCATTCTTCCTTCAGCTTGCTCACAACCTGCTGGGCACTGACCCCGCCGTAGCCTACTGCAGCCAGCAGGTCCTCAACCGACATGAAATTCATCCTCGCGGACACGTGTTCCAGGTACTCTTCGCACGCCAGCTGGTGGGTCTCAAAACCCAGCCTCTTGCACTCTTTTTCAATGAGTTCCTTACCTCGCTGGAGGTTTTCCTCCCTTCGTTCCTTCTTAAACCACTGCCGGATCCGGCTCTTGGCGCTTGACGTCTTAACGAACGAAAGCCAGTCCCAGCTTGGTCCCATAGACTGCTTGCTTGTAAGTATTTCCACTTTATCACCGTTCTTGAGCACATAACTTAGCGGAACGATTTTTCCGTTCACCTTGGCGCCTACGCACTTGTTGCCCACTTCAGTGTGAATGCGGTAAGCGAAGTCCACAGGGGTCGCGCCAGCAGGCAGATCGATCACGTCGCCATTTGGGGTAAACACGAACACCTCGTCGTCAAACAAGTCGATCTTCAGCGACTCCATGAACTCCCGCGCGTCCTTCATTTCCTGCTGCCATTCCAGGACCTGCCTGAACCAGGAGAGTTTCTGTTCGAAATCCCGGTCTCCCTTTGTGCCCTCTTTGTACCTCCAGTGAGCCGCTATACCGTACTCGGCCGTCCTGTGCATGTCCCAAGTCCTGATCTGGATCTCAAACGGCTCCCCCTCGGGCCCCATGACGGTTGTGTGCAGCGACTGGTACATATTGGATTTGGGCATGGCGATATAATCTTTGAACCTGCCCGGTATGGGTTTGTACAGGGTGTGCACAATCCCCAGCACGGCGTAGCAGTCTTTCACCGTGTCCACCACAACCCTTACAGCGATGAGGTCGTATATATCGGAAAACCCCTTACCGCCTTCGGTCATCTTTTTGTAGATACTGTAAAGATGTTTGGCTCGCCCCTGGATGTCGCCGCGGATCCCTGCTTGCAGCAGCTTTTCCCGGATGACCTGGATCACGCCGGACGTGAACTCCTCCCGCTCTTTCCGCTGTTTGGCCACTTTATCCGCTACTTCCGCATACGCCTCCGGGTGCATGTAGCGAAACGCCAGGTCCTCAAGCTCCCACTTGAATGTCCATATGCCGAGGCGGTGCGCGAGCGGGGCGAAGATTTCCATCGTCTCCTCTGCGAATAGCATCTGGCGCTGGGGCGGGATGTGTTTCAGCGTTCTCATGTTATGTAATCTGTCTGCCAGCTTTATGATAATCACACGGATATCCCTCGCCATCGCGAGGAACATCTTTCTCAGGTTCTCAACCTGCTCCTCTTCCCTGCTGCGGAACTCAAGGCGGCTCAACTTGGTGACCCCGTCGACCAAAAACGCGATCTCCCGACCAAAGTCCTGCTCTATGGCAGAGATACTCCTGTCCGTATCCTCTGCCACATCGTGGAGCAATCCCGCAGCCACCGTGGCTGCATCCATGTCCATATCTGCAAGGATGGTAGCCACTGCCAGCGGGTGGACGATGAACTCCTCGCCCGAGTCTCTCGTCTGGCCCTCGTGCGCCTTTTTTGCGAACTGGTATGCGCGCACGATTACTTCCCTATCCTCCGCCTGAATTTTCCGTAGTACTGGCCCGAGCAGTTCATCTGTCAACGGGTACCACCTCCTTTCCCGCCTTGTCCTCTGGGGTTGGTGCTAGTACGTGATCACCGAAACTACGTCATAGCCTTTCAGTTTCTCTCTCCCCGGGAGGAAACTGAGTTCTATGAGAAAAGCCACCTTCTCCACAACTCCACCCAGCTGCTCAACCAGCGCAATGGATGCGTGTACGGTGCCTCCGGTAGCAAGCAGATCGTCCACAACGAGCACCTTCTGGCCAGGCGTGATCGCGTCCTTGTGGATCTCCAGCACATCTGTTCCATACTCCAGCTCATAAGAGCCCCGCAGCACTTCGGCAGGGAGCTTCCCCGCCTTCCTGACAGGTACAAACCCTTTGCCAAGCGCGTACGCAAGCACGGCCCCCATGACAAATCCCCTGGCCTCAGGTCCCACAACGACTTCGGCCTCGCAATCTTTCAGCAGCCCTGCCAGCTCATCCACTGCCTGACGAAACGCCCTTCCGTCCTTCAAGAGTGTAGTAACGTCCTTGAAATTCACCCCAGGTTTTGGAAAATCCGGAATCTCCCTAATCATTGCTTTCAGGTCCAACTGTTCCCCTGGCCGCGTTTTCCTGGCCAGGACTTCGCCTCCTTTCGGTCACGCCTCCGGCGAGTCAGCCCACTCGGAAATCAGCGCGTTCTTCACTACCGGGAGCTCTCCTGTCATTTGTTTGAGCCATTCCAGGTGGATAGCGCGGTCTACCTCACATTCAGCAAATATTCTGCTGGCAGCAAGGGTGCCCCTGCTAAGGAGCCGGATCTCTCCGTCACTTATGCTCAGTACCCCCGCCTCTTGCAAAATGGCGAGATAGCGCGCGACGCGCCCCGTATCTCCGTGAGAACTCATGCTTTGCACTACTTTATCGTACTCTATCTTATCACTGCCGGCCAGCTTTTTTAAACTGAGGTAGAACGAAACCAGCACATCTCGATCAGGAAACCGCTTCTTGAGCCATTGCTCCTGTGCGTCAAGGTCGGTCCTACTCCACGAGCACCTCACCCAGCGGAGCACAGGTACAAAAGAGGCGGCTTCCCAGAAATCCTCGGGCGATACCGGTACGCCGGCCAGCACGACCCCGCCTTCATCCCCATCGCCCAGCACCACGCCTTCGTAATAGGCCTGCCATTTCACCCCGGTTGGAATGCCCGCAGTGACACGTCTGAGGCTGCGGCAGGGTCCCGTATAAAGCGACACCCGGTTGCCGTGAGTGGCCAGTGAAATCGCACGGGACAGCGGGGAGGTCTGACCCCTTTCATCCAGGAACGCTATTTCAGTCTCGTTGTACGATGGCGCTTCGCGTATCCGGAGGCCGACACCGTTTACCGGTTCGGTGCCGTACCAGAATACATCCCTTTCCAAAAGCAAATGCCTGATCTGGGGTAACATAAACACAGAGGTAATGATCAGGTCTGCGTTGCCATCCTCAGTCTCTCCAGCGGTGAGTAGCGACGGTCCAAGCTCGTTCAGTCTCCGTTTTAGCCTGCTTGCCAACAGCGCGGTCCGCGCCACGATCACCACTTTGCCGCCCGCATCGATCCGCTCTGCCACCAGTTGGTGAATCTCACCGGGTCCACCGGGAGCGTGGCGGCCGCGCGCAACCGGCCACGACTGGCGTACGTCTCGGATCACCACGTTTATTCTTTTTCTGTCCTGCCAGATGTCTATCTCGGGGTAAAACGCGATGTCAAGCGGCGTCTCTCGGAGCGCTTCAGGTGTCTTGCCCGCTCGGAACAGGATCCCGTGATAATCATGGTATCCTGGTCCGAGAAAATTGAACTTAAGGTGGGCGCCGCCCTGTCCCACTCTCCTGCATTCTGCAAGCAACCCGCGGGCGACCAGGGTGGGTCTTGGGTTACCTTGGCCGAATGGTTCCAGCAACCTGAGCTCCTCTATGAGTCTTTCTGACAACTCAAGCAGGTGCACCTCTGCGTCAAGCCGCAGACGGGGTACCAAGAGCCCCGGCGGCAACATCTCGCGCGCCACCCCTAGCAGCTGCCTGCCTAGCGCCTCGCAGTTTTCAGGAGCAATGGAAAGCCCCGCCGCCATCTCATGACCTCCAAATCGATCAAGCAGATGGGCGCAACGTGAGAGCGCCCGGTAGAGGTTAAAACCCTGTATGCTACGGCCAGACCCTTTCCCTTCATCGAGGGAGACCAGGACGCAGGGTCTATGATATCTTTCCACCAGCCTTGAGGCGACTATCCCGATAACACCGGGATGCCAGTCTCTGCCCCACTGCACGATGATGCTGTCAGGTGAGTCTTTTATCTTTTCACATACTTCCTCAAAGATACGCCTTTCTATCTCCTGCCTATCCCGGTTCTCAGAATCCAGCGACCTGGCCAATTCCCTGCACTCTTCAATGGACCCAGAAAGCAACAGTCGTACGCTCTCCATGGCATCGGCGAGCCTTCCCGATGCATTCAATCTTGGCCCGAGCCCAAATGCTATCTTGCCTGAATCTATCTCCCCCCGGATGCCAGCCTCCTGTGCCAGACATGCAAGACCGGGACGCTTCTGCCTGTTTATCTCTGCAAGCCCCATCTTGACCAGTACTCTGTTTTCACCAAGCAGCGGCACCACATCGGCAACCGTACCGAGCGCGACCAGGTCAAGTACTTCGTGGAGCAGCGTTCTGCCTGTCAGCGCTTGAGCCAGCTTGTATGCAACACCGACGCCAGAAAGCTCCCTGAACGGGTAAGCAGACCCGGGGAGTTTGGGGTCAATCACTGAGACGGCTGGCGGTATAACGTCGCCAGGCTCGTGGTGGTCGGTAATGATCATGTCAAGCCCTGCCTGTGACGCAGCCCGGACTTCACTGGCTGACGTAATTCCACAGTCCACTGTTACAACAAGTGACACGCCCTGATGTCTCAGCCACTGCAGCCCTGGTTCGTTTACACCGTAGCCTTCTTCTGCGCGGTTTGGTATGTATATGGTGCAGTTGTACCCCATTGAGGAAAGCACCTGGTAAAGCAGGCAGCTTGCTGTGATACCGTCAACGTCGTAGTCTCCCCAGATGGCCACTTTCTCGCCTTCGGCTAGTGCATGTCGCAAGCGAGCAACAGCTCGGTTCATGCCTGGCAAAAGAAGCGGGTTGTGTAAGTATTCAGGGCTTGGATGGAGAAACTGGGCGGCATCCTCTGGCGTACATATGCCCCTGTTGACCAGCACCTGCGCGGTGACGGGCGAAATACCAAGCGCCTGCACGAGCCTTTTGGCGACGTCGGCCTCGCTATTTGCCAGGATCCAATAGGCAGGCCGGCTCATTCTTGAGCTGTCTCTCCCTGTGTCGGCTTCGGTTGCGCCTTCAGCTGCTCTATCTCCTGGCGTGCCTCCATCAGCGCTTGCTCTGCCTTGCTAAGCTTATCCAGCAAAGCAGAGTGCTCGTTTTCGGCTTTTCTCAGCCTGGCACGCAGATCCCACAGCTTGAAGTTCATGCTAATCTGCCGCAACAGCCCAAGCAATGCCACGACAGTTGCGCCCAGGGCCGCCGACCCCAGTATGACCACAACTAGGCTGGCCTGAAACTGCCACATGAGAAAAGACAGGGTGACTGTGGTAGAGTTGTTCACCGCGAAGATGGCGATGGCCAATGCTATAATCAGCGCGATCGCTAAGAACACGGCCGCTACCCCCTTCGAAACATGCTGACCTTGTGGTATTCTCGCCATCCGGGGGTAAATCCTTCGACGCGGCGAAAACAGACAAAAGAAGAAGGTGCTTTTTGTTATTTGTCCATCATCTTGTGTATTCCCTGTGGAAGATACGCGCCAGGCTCTCCTTTTCCAGCTCTTCCACTGTATAGAGCGACCCCTTGGTACGACGGGAGAGTTCCTCGAGGAAAAGCCTGTTGGGTTCAAGCCCTATGCAGGTAAATGACAGCCTGGACCTGCCCACCTCTTCTGCAGCTTTCAAAGCGTCCGCCAGCGGATTTGCGCTCCACAGCGCCACTGTAGGTATGCCATCTGTAATAAGCAACAAGAGCGGGTTCTTGGCCCGTGTCTTCTTGATGTATCCGATGGCTGTCATCAGCCCGTCTGCCATAGGAGTGAGTCCAAGTGGGCCGATCTCGGAAAGACCTCTTTCCGCCCGTTCGTAATTTCTGGTAAAGGGCACCTTGATGTCCACCGTGTTCTCCTGAAATGTAATCACCGATACCCGATCTTTGCTCTTTAACAAAAGATGCCTCGCCAAGTACTTGGCTGCGCGTATGCGGCGGCCCGCCATGGAGGCAGATGCATCCAGCAACAGGCAAATATCGCACGGCACCCTGCGGTCATACCTGTAGATCCTGATGTCTTCCGGCTGTACCCGGAGCCCCTCCCCTGTTACACGACGTTTGGCCGACTGGATCAGGGTTTCCACCACCGCCAGCTCCTCCGACTCTCCGGGCGTCCTCAGCGCGACTTTCTTCCTCAGGCTCTTTTTGACCCGCGTGGCGCCCCGACGCAGCTTGGTCTCGCCCGTCCCCTTGATCCGGCCCGGCAGACGCCTGATGAGCTTTCTTACCTGTGACTCCAGCTCTCTTTGGTGGAGCCGCAGGTATTCCCTCAGCGCCTCGCCTTCTCTGGTCAGCCTGTAGCGGAAGCCGTCCTTTCTTACCAGCCCCCGAGTCTTCAGATGCTCTATGGCAGATCTGTCAGGTTGTTGCATGCTGTGGCCTGAGTTTTCTGCGCTGAGCGCGTCGAGCAAACTTCTTACCGCCTGCGGCGTCTCAAATTCCTCTATGAGCTCCATCGCCATGCGGTGAACCCGGCTTTCATCGGTATCCTGGTCACTGGTGGAACCCCTGAGGTAAGAATCGGATGACGAAGTGTAGTCAGAGAGGTCCCCTTCGCCCTGGGGTCTTGTTTCCTGGTGGACGATCCGCTCGATTGCCCGTATTTGTCTTGACTGCTCTAAGATTCCCTGCTCCACAGCAGAAACCAGGTACAACAGCACACCCGTCATATCCGACGGCACAGACAGGGTGAGGTGCACGTGATTCATGTGCGCACGACGGAGCTTGTCGCCTTCACCGTACGTCAAGCTGCCGGTCACGCGCCCCCCACCGGTACCTGTCTGAATGTCGATGTAGTCGGCGATGATGTCGGGGTTATGGTACGAGCCGGAGTCGCTAACATAGGTCGCCACTGCCTGACGGATCTTGTTCGCCAGGATCCTGTGGTCCACGTGGCCCACGTCGTGGAAGACGTCGGCGTGGATCACCTCTCCCGCCTGCTGCCTTTGGTAGAACACCCTCCCCGCGTCCGCATACTTGAGCACCCTCACCTCGGAAGGACATGACGGGTCAATGGTGTGCACACTGTAACTCACTACCGCCGTCTCCCCTACGCGCACGCCTCCTTTTTGGAGGCAGCGGTTAAGGATCCTGGTCACATGCGCCAGGTTCCCGGGCTCCTGCCATACGCCGCGCTTCATATCCGAAGAGGCTCCTCTTCGCCTTTTATGAGTTCTATTAGAGACAAATCGGTGAGAGGTCTTGCTATCCTCGGAGGCGCCGTCAACTGTATGTCACCTGGGGAGCTGGCCCCTGCACCCATGCCCCGGGCGCTGCCCATGCCTGGCCGGCGTGAAGCGCCCGCCCTGCCTCCTTGCATGTCGCGCAGTTTGTCACGGATCCTTGAGACCAGTCGGTCCATGGGCGAGCAGTTATCTTCTGCCCCACGTGCCTCGCACCTGTTCTCATTGCATGCGGATGTGTGCGGGTCGCTGTTCGGTCCCTTCTGCCCCGTCGAACCCGCTGCCACCGAACTGCGCTTGCTTGACAGATGTTCGAGTACCCTGTTTAAAGTAGTGGGGTCTACGCGGTGGCGCAATACCATCGGGGCAACGCGGATGATGTCTTCCAGCTCCACTTCATCCCTGCCCTCAAGCAGCGCGGAAGCCTTTGACGATAGCTTTATCGCCTCGACAGCACGGAGGCTTTCGAATCCAAAATCCACGTACATCCCTGCAATGAGCCTTGTAAGCGCATCGGGAAAGCGCACCTGGCCCATGCGTTTGTCCCTCTCAAACAGCGCGGCTCTCTCGGATATCTCCGGCAAATACGCGTCGAATTCCTCGGAGAACTCCTCGAGCACACGCACCACGTCCTCGGCCTGCGACGGCCTGGCCATTCCCACCACGAGGTCAAAGCGGTCAGACAGCTGCCTTCTAATATCCTCAAGAGGTCCGGGTTCTTCATCAGGGTTTGACGCAGCCCAGACCGATGCAATAACCGGAATCTCCACAGGCACAAGGCCGGTCTCCTCCACTTTTACGTAACCGGGTTTGGTGCCCATTACACCAAGCAGCACATCCGCAAGTTCAGGGCTGGTTTCGGCTAGCCTGTTTATCTCGTCGACGAAGATAATCCCCCTGTGAGCCAGCGGAATAGCGCCCGGCAAGAGCGCCGCCTCGGGTCTTGCAGGATTGGTCAGCCGCGCCAGATCTATGCTGCCTACCGCCGTGCCCATCTTGGAGGAGTGGGTGATCTCAAGATATGGCATTGTGACCTTCTCAGTGCCGATCGCGCGAATTTCTTCTGGTGTCATGTGTTTGTGTACCGGGCAGTGCGGGTGGTCCGGGTGGCAGTTGTACAAGCAGCCGCGGACCCGGGTGATCGGAGGCAAGATCTGCCTTGCGGACCTCATTATGGTCGTCTTGCCCGTGCCGCGAAGCCCTTCTGCATGCACGTGTATGGGAATGCCGCTGGAAGTTGAAAGGATGGACACATCCAGAGCAAAAAACAGCGAAGAATTACCCTGGTGCCTGGCAAGCCTGGTATATGGCCGCACGTTTACACCTCCCCTTATTCTACACAGACTATTTTGCCCATCGCTGGGTAGATTAACGGAGAGGACAAGTCCGAATTTTTCTCATTCCTGACTTGTTATTTTCGGTAGAAATATGAAATCACTGGTTGTTAGGCCCGTGCCTAAAGTCATTTCCACCTACTCACACTTCTTGCAGTTTTCGCTTGAAGCAGGGTCCAAGTGTATAAATACCTCTTGTACACCGGGCACTTCTTTGCAGACGGTCTCCCGCACGCACTCGGCTATATGATGCGCCTGTTCAAGTGTGAGTTTCTTGCACACCTCTACTTCGGCATCCACAAGACACGATAGGCCCGCGCTCCGGGTTCTTACCTCCGATACGCGCACCACACCAGACACTCTCCGGGCGGATTTGATCACCGCCTCCACCAACGCAGGTTCAGACCTATCCATGAGCTCATCCACCGCCTGCCGGGTGATCCTTACGCCCATAGCAACAATCAATGCCGCCACGCCCAACCCGGCAGCACTATCCGCGAAGGGGATGCCCACTTGTGCGCCCGCTACGCCTAGTACCGCTACGGCGGACGACCACGCATCTGACCTGTGGTGCCACGCTGAAGCCACAACCGCGGACGAGCCTATACGCTTGCCAAGCGCCAGTTTGTACCTGAACATGGCCTCCTTGACTACAAACGACCCAAGCGATGCACCGAGCGCCAGCAAAGACGGAGCCCCGGGTGTTACAGCAGCAATGCTTCTCAGCGCGTCATAACCTACTTTCACGCCTGCAAACAACACCGACAGGCCTATCAGTTTAGCGGCAACGGACTGTACTCGCCCATGCCCGTATGGGTGGTCGGCGTCTTTGGGTTTACCGGCTATTCTCATGGCAACTCCGAGTACCACCCCGGAGATCACATCTGAGAATGAATGCACTCCATCAGCCACCACCGCATGGGAACCGCCGAAATGGCCTGCAGCTACCTTCAGTGCCCCCAGCGCCAGGTTCAGGATGACCGAGAGCCAGGCGATACGCTCGCCCATTTTCGTCTGTTCTGTCACTGGACACATCCCCTTTCAAGAAACGAAATGCCCGTGGGATCATGCTTTGAGTCCCACGGGCGTTACATCCCGTTGCGCACTGTGCGCCCGGCACTGCGTGTGGCGTCTGCGCGCCCTTCGCCGCCTGTTCTCTTAAGCCTTTGCCAGTTTTCTCAGTTTCTCCTCGCGTGTCTTCCACAACACCCAAAGCGGGCTTGCTATGAAGATAGAGGAGTAGGTGCCTGACAGTATGCCCACAACGAGCGCCAACCCGAAGTCCCTCGTAGTCTTACCTCCGAAGACGTATATGGCTCCAACTGCAAGCAAGGTGGTCAAAGAGGTATTGATGGACCTTCTTAGCGTCTGGTTGATGCTGTCATTGACCAGATCGGCCAAGCTCTCCTTCCGCCTTACCTTCAGATTCTCCCTTATTCTGTCATATACTACGATGGTATCGTTTATGGAATAACCCACGATGGTCAGTATGGCTGCAACAAAGTTGCTTTCCACTTCCACGCCGAGGATGGAGAATATCCCCAGGGTCACTGCGACATCGTGCAACAGCGCAACGATGGCCGTGATAGCGAACTTGAACTCAAAACGCAGCGTGATGTAGACGATCATGCCGAGGAACGCGATGCCCAGCGCAAGGAACGCTTTCCTCGTAAGCTCTCGGCTGATTACGCCTTGTACCTCTTCGATCCTCTCGACAGTATAAGAGCCAAGTCTCGTCTCCAGCGCCTGTCTTACGTCTCGCTTCATCTCATCGCTCATGGTGCTTGTCCTTATAATCACAGCCCTGCCATCCGGGCTCGCCTGTATCACACTTTTCCCGAGGCCGAGCGGTTCCAGCGTGGATCTGACTGAGGAGACCGTCACCGGTTCATCAAATGTCAGATCCAGTATGGTGCCACCGGTGAAGTCGATGCCCAGGCGCAGGCCCTTGCCGGGCATCACAAGAAAGATGAGACCAAGCAGGATCACCACTGCCGAAAAGCCGAACCAATATTTGCGCATCCCAAAGAAGTCTATCTTCTTCACCCGTTGCACCCCCCGTCACACGCCCCACAGTATCTTGGCGTTCTTGAACAGTTTGCTGTTTACGACTGTCCTGATCAGAATACGCGTGACTACGATGGCGGTGAACATGCTGATCAAGATACCCAACGACAGCGTCACCGCGAACCCACGAATCAGTCCTGCGCCGAAGTAAAACAGAACGCCAGCACCAATCAGCGTGGTGATGTTCGCATCCAATATGGTGCGAAATGCCTGTCTAAAACCTGAGTCTATGGCAGACAGTGTGGTCTTTCCTGTTCTTAATTCCTCACGAATGCGCTCGAATATGATGACATTAGCATCCACTGCCATACCCACGGAGAGTATGAGCCCGGCGATACCGGGGAGCGTGAGTGAAGCATTTATACCCGCCAGCACCGCAAGCAACAGAACCACATATACCGACAGCGCAAGATCTGCCAGTGCCCCGGGCAGCCTGTAGAACGCCACCATAAACAGCACAACTGCGGATATACCGATAATCCCCGCTCTGAGGCTTCGCTGGATCGAGTCTTCACCAAGGGTCGCGGACACAGACCGGTTTTCCACCACACTTAGCTTGAGCGGTAGAGCACCGGAGTTCAGCATGATTGCCAGCCGGTACGCCTCTTCCACGGTATAATAGCCCTTGATGTATGCTTCGCCTCCGGTGATGACGCTCTCTACGACGGGCGCAGAGATCACCTCGCCGTCAAGCACTATGGCCAGCGGTTTGTACAGGTTCTTCTCCGTCGCTTCCGCAAATTTCCTCGTGCCTTCTGCATTGAACGAGAGCGTGACCACCGGGCTGTCGCCGATCTTGCCGATGTCTGCGTTCTTCAAGTCGGCCCCAGTCACCCACACCGTACCCTCCGAGTCAACGAACTCAAGGTACGCGGGCTTGCCCAGCACTTCGAGGGCCTCGTCCATGTCTTTGATTCCGGGAAGCTCAACGATGATCCGGCGGCTGCCCTCGCGCTGAATCACTGGCTCAGCTACACCCAGCCTGTCCACGCGGTTACGAATGACGTCCACGGTCTTCTGCATATTCCAGTCATTAACGCGGTTTTCTCCCGTGTCCTCCGCCTCAAGTACCACGTGAATGCCGCCAGCCAGGTCAAGGCCCCGGTTAATGTGATTGTATATCGGGTCAGCAAATAGGAAATACCAGGAACCAGCAATGATCGAGACAATGAGTGCAAGTAGCACCACGCGGTTCCTTGATACTCTTGCGAGTTTTCTGTATACCAGGGCGTAAAACAGAATCAAAGCGATTACCACAAGCAGAGGCACCACAAGCTTCATCTGGTCTACCGTGGGCATGTCAATCCTCCTTCGGCCCTTTATACCCCCCGAAATTCAAACACCATTATATATGCTGGCAGTTGGTGTGTCAATTGTACAGCTGTCGCTAATGTTGCCGGACTGTGATATTGTCACCCTGTAAGCGGACTGAGAAAATGTCAGTATGAAGGGAGAAATCTTTTTGAG
>DYEP01000223.1 GCA_020725675.1 Symbiobacterium sp.
GCGGGGCATGACCCTGTGGGAAAGGGGAGGGTGGCACCCCTCATGGCCAAGGTGATGATGGCGGTCCACCGCCGGAATGCTGGCTAACCTCTCGCATCCCGATGGATGCCTCTCACTTTAGTGAGGGGAGGATGTCACGGGTACCTGGCCGGGTACAAAGGCGTCTACTACTCGGCGCAGATACGTTCTTGAGCTGCTTTTATCTTCTTGTGGCGCTGTATCAGAGCTATTTCTATGGGCCGGGTGTACTTTACCGTTTGTGGCAGCCTGCGGTCTGCCAGATCCAGTATTCCCGTAGCTCCTACTACGTCGGGAAATGTTTCCACCAACACATCGCCCTGCTGTTGCCTTTCACCTTTTCAGCTGCCGTATCGCGTTCTAGCTTACTCATCCTCTCCCACCCCCTCGACTCTGCCGTGTATCACCTTATGACGGTACTTGGGACAAAACACGATGTGGTAGTTCATATTATGTACGCAATGGTTGGTCTTCCTTTCCATGGCGTGTTTGGGCATCTAATTGAGTCGCCCTAACGATCGACGCCCCTTCATCCCAACCCATAAGAGGGTGGGTTTTCAGGGGCGGGTTTGTATAAATACATGGAAAGATTTTACCGCCCAACCGCATATAGGTTGTTAGTAGGGGGTGTCAAAGCTTGCGCGCAGACGAATTCTTCCGGGCTAACGAGTACCTGTTCGCCGAAGCAGATGTGATGAAACTTGAGACCCTTGCGAAAGAAACAGCGAAGTTCGGTGCCAGTACCTGCATCCTCCTTGCAATGCGTGCCCAGGGCCAGAGCCAGTGGAGAAAGAGGGTCTTTGCTGCATTGCTGTTGGGAGAATTAATGAGGCGAACAGGCACAGTGGCAGAAGGACTCATTGCCTCCCTTGCTGCTGACGGCGACTGGAAGGTGCGAGACGCCATCGCCCGGGCCATCGTGATCCTGGGGAAGCGCGACCCGGAAGCGTGCCTTGCACTGACCGAAAACCTGCGGCGCTTTCCCAATCCTTATGTGGTGCGAGCAGGTCTTGAAGGGCTCCGCGAGCTGGTAATGGTGCTCCCCGAGGTGGTCTTACCTATCGGTGCGGAATTCTCAACCCACCCCTCCAAAATCGTGAGAGACGCTGCCGCCAATCTGATAAAGAAAGGGCGACAACACCCCTCCCGAGAGATCTCCGAATTCGCAAGACGGCTATAGCTTTTGGGCATCCTGCTCTCTTGGTGACAGCTGTTCGATACCGTTTAGCACAGCAAATCGTACAAGGGCATTCCGACCTGATAACCCAAGCTTGGACGCGGCCTTCGCCAGATGGTTTCTGACTGTGCGCGGACTCAAAAATAGGGTTTGAGCGATTTCGGAGACTTCACAACCCCGTGCGAGAAATGTCAGCACCTCCAGTTCCCTCTCCGTCAGTCTGGAAAGGAGGATTTTCGAGTCTTCCGGATAAGCAAGGTCCCTCTTTAGATTCGAGTCGAACACCCCAAGACCGTGGTAAATGGCCCATACGGATGCCGCGAGTTTATTGAACTCACAGCCTTTTCCGATCAACCCTACTCCACCCAGCCTGAGGCTGAGGCTCAATTCAGTAAAACTCGGCTTGTTTGATGTAAACAGGAATGAACTGCCGGGGAACAGGTTGACCAGTTGTTGAATCTCCTCCTCCTCATAATCGAGACCGCAGATGATCACATCGGGTTTACCGTGGGACGGGAGTCTTTTGATGTCGGAGGGGAGCGCCAGGGCGGCCAGCACATTGAACTGATCATAGCGCCTCAGACCCAGTAACACCGCATTTCGGATAATATTATTGTGCTCGACGACAAGCACAGCGATTTTTGACATGTGGCAACCACCTCCCGGACAATACATTCTATGGTTTTACATAAAAGGTGGTCACACCAGTTTGGCAGCGGTGTGTAAGATGGCGAGCTGACCCGTCTAAGAAGTGGCCTGAAAAGAGCAGGCGGTTTGTGAAGAGTTGACGTGGGTAAAAGGAGCAGCGCCGGCCTAACCTTGTCACGCTGCTCCTTCTGACTTACCGGCCGGGTTGGGCCGGTTCCGGTTTGTACCAGCCCTTTTGCTTTGATACATCGAACAGCTTCTTTGCGTTGTCCATTTGTTCATCGTGGATGCTGCTCATTACTTGCCGTACATGGTCCGAACTACTTTCAAGCACTGCTCTGTGGCTCAGGCTGGACAGGGACTTCACATTCGTCAGGATGTCCTCGCACATGTCTTTTTCATTGAGTGTCTGCTTCATGCTTGCGTCCTCCTTTCCTATGAGGGGGGCGTAAACCCGGCTTCTTGAAGCAATTTGGATAGACTGTCAACATGCTTTTTTGAGCTGTCGCGGACTTGCTGGATGACGTTGCGCACAGAGTTGTCCTGGCACTGCGGAATGTATTGGTCACATTTAGCCATGCACAGGCTTTCGTGCTTGATTTGGTCTTGGATATAGAGTTTTTCTTTTTGTGTAAGCTCACTGCCGCCGAGCATCATATCACCTCCGCCAAGTTATTCTTCCCAACGGGACCATAAATAACGCAACCGACGGGAACACATGACGGTTTCTTGCAGGCTGCAAGGTTTCCCCGGTTGACCGGAGACAAGGTTTCGGCATAGCAAGTGGAGCGGCCCCCAAGTGAATTTGCGCCCTACCGACGTCGGTTGTTCAGCCTCCAACACTACCCTCTGGTCCGCCCGGGGCAAGCAGCCGGACGCATTCGGAGCGGAGCCAATGGGGCTTCACTCTGGGATAACCTGGTAGATGCAACGTATCTACCACTTTGCACCTCACGTGGTCCATCGTACCGCCAGCAGGATAACTTGCACCGATCTCCAAGCCGGATGGTAGCCTCTTTTCCATATCCAGCGATGCAGGGAATGGTACCACCTGTGTCTAATAGATGAATTGCGCCTGTAACTACCTCGATGACCCATTGTAAGCTCAAAAGGGGGCGTATTCTTGGAAATGTTAATTTGCGTTAAGAAGTACTGGTCTCCTGTGGGGCCTCTCGGAATCGGCTGTACGCAACGGGGCCTATCGCGAATCAGCTTTGATTATCATGGGGATGACGTAGGCAGATCGGACCTTGTGGATGACACCATCAGTCAGCTGAACGAATACTTCTCCGGGAGCCGCCGCCAGTTTTCTCTTCCGCTTGACTTGCATGGCACGGCGTTTCAGCAAGAGGTATGGAACGTGCTTTTGCAAATACCCTTCGGTCAGGTGGCCACTTACGGCGAAGTGGCAAAGAGGGCTGGCTTCCCCCGCGCCTACCGCGCCGTGGGAGCTGCTTGTGCAAAAAACCCGGTTGCCATCGTGGTGCCATGCCACCGAGTCGTGGGTGTGGCCGGACTAACAGGTTTCGGCGGAGGTCTCGATGTCAAAGAATACCTTCTGCAGATGGAGGGCGTTATTCCACAGCGAGCTTGACAGCCTCTTTCGGGGATGATGCGCCGATTAAGTGGTTTATGTCGCCATCAGCCTTCCTGATCTCCCACGTGTGAAGCCCCACAACTCGCCGGCCTGCCTTCAGTGCAAGGCCTATCTCTGAGAGCGTACCATACCCACCTGATATGGCGATCACTGCGTCGGCCGACCTCACAAGCACGGCGTTTCTCGCGTCGCCCAAACCAGTCACGATGCTGTAAGTGACGTACGGGTTCTGAGAGGATCTGTCAAATCCCGGGAGAATGCCGATGGCTACACCTCCTGTTTCGGTGGCCCCCCGGCACGCCGCTTCCATGACGCCTCCTCTGCCACCGCACAAAAGGATCGCCCCTGAGCGAGCGATTTCTCTACCCACCTCTCTTGCCAGTTCATACACTTCAGACGAACACTCAGCTGCCCCTACTACTGCCACGTATTTCATGATTCGCCTCCAAAACCAAAAGGTTTATACTGAATTCTGTCGTATTTAGTATTTGTTCGCCAGGGAGGTCGTACATGTTGCGAAGGTATCTGCTGCTGTTTCCCGGCTTTCTGGTTATGTCGCTGGGCATGGTATTTATCGTCCAGGGGAACCTCGGGTCTGATCCCTGGTCTGTGCTCCACCTCGGCATCACCAATCACCTGCCCGTGACACTTGGCCAGGCAAACCAGTTAGTTGGTGTGATCATTGTAATCACCAGTTACGCGCTGGGCGTAAAGCCCACCCTCGCTACAGTGCTGAATATGTTCTTTGTCGGGTTCTTCATCGACATGATCCAACGCTCTAGGCTTGTACCCTGGTGCGACAGTGTGTTTTCCGGGGTGCTTTTCGTGCTTTTTGGCAGCTGCCTGCTGGCGCTTGGGATCGCTATGTATGTGAGCATGAGACTCGGCGCAGGACCGCGAGATTCTTTGACTCTTGCCCTTGCGTCGCGCACCCGTTCTGGAGTAGGCCCCATCCGGACCGCCATGGAATTAGCGTGCCTTGCCGTGGGCTGGGCACTGGGCGGACCAGTCGGGCTCGGTACCTTGCTTTCGGCCGCAAGTATGGGTACAATGCTCGCGTTCTGGCTCCGAGTACTTAAAGGACGTGGCTCTCGCGCACGCACTACTGCATAAGACTTACACGTGCCTTCCGGGCCCACTCCGGGTCTTTGAGGAATGGCCTGCCCACGCCCACAATATCGGCTCTGTCCTCCCTAACGATAGCATCAGCCAGGGCAGGGTCATGGATGTTGCCTGTAACCATACACGGAAGCCCCGATGAGCGCCTGGCTGCTTCCGCATAGGGCACGAAAAACCCGGGCCGTTCGTTCACCATCTCCCATCCCATGAGCCCTCCCGAGATGTCCAGGAGGTCCACCCCCGCTTCTCTCAAAAGCGGTGCAATCCTGGGCACATCATGAAGGCTGATGCCGCCTTCGATACCATCTTCCGCACCCAACCGATACATCAAGGGTATGCCCACCGCGCGTTTGACCGCTTCAACCACTTCCATGGGAAAGCGCAGCCGGTTCTCCAGCTTGCCTCCGTAGCCGTCTTGTCTCTTGTTGGTAATGGGCGACAGGAACTGAGAAAGCAGGTAACCGTGGGCACCATGTATCTCCACCAGGTCAAATCCTGCGCGCTCAGCGCGTCTTGCCGCTGCAACGAACAGCTCGATGAGGCCCTTCATCTCACTGACAGACAGTTCCTCCGGTACCCGCGACGCGCCTCTGGGGTGAACCACCGGAGAGGGGGCACGGAGCACGTCGCTGCAGCCCCTCGATCCCGCATGTGTGATCTGGATGGAAGCCGCCGCTCCCTGCGCACGGATCGCAGAAGCAAGCCTCGATAGCCCGTCAAGCAACGAATCGTCATGTATTCCAAGCTGCCTCGTAGTATAGCGGCCTTGGGGATCGATGAAACTGTGCTCTACAACCACGAGCCCTACGTCAGCGCTCCGCTCCCTGTAATGCAACACTAATTCGTCCGTTACCTCTCCGTTTTCGCCCGCCCTGTTGTTTGCCAAAGGAGGAATCGCTAGCCGGTTGCGTAGAATAACTTCCCTTATCTCAAAAGGCTCAAACAGTCGTTTCATAGCATGGCGCCCCTTGGCGCCGTCCCTCCTTCTTGTGTAGTACTAAGTTGTTAATACTACGGGATGGATGCAGTTCCCTTCGAAGAGAGAGGTGTGCCTATTGCCGGAGTTTCGACGGGTCATCGCTGGAACGCTGGTCGCTCTAGCTTCAAGCGTGTTTTGCCTTTACATACTTACGCGGCTCGGCAGCGGCCGCGCTGTCGTTGCACGCCTCCTCAGCATCCATCCTTTGTATCTGCTCATCTCACTGTCGCTTGTGGTAGTCAGCTGGGTCCTGGAAGCGCTCAAGATGACTGTTCTCATTGACGCACTGGGTGAGAGGCTCAGGTACCGCACATCGCTGAAGATCGCCTTGATAGGCGGCTTTGCTGCAGGCATTACCCCATTCGACACAGGTGGCGAACCAGTACAGGTATACCTTTTGCACCGCGAAGGCATCGCCCTGGGAGACTGTACCGCTATCGTTGCAGTGAAAGGCCTTTCTGGTGCGCTGGCCAGGCTTTGCCTTGGTATCGCCATCGCATTGTGGTTTGTCGCAGCAAGGGTCAGCTGGAGCCTGCCCCCCACTTTGAACGCCGTGCTCACTGCCGGTATCTCGGTATATGCAGCCTTGCTATTGATGTTCTGGTATTTCACCGCTCGGCCGGAGCAGATAAACTTGCTAGCGCGGCGCGTGGGCAGTTCACGCCTGGCACGGCAGTTCGTCGGCAGGCGCAAGGTTATCAACCTGGTCTCCTCGCTCGAGAAGACCATCAACGACTTTCGAGTGGGGGTCAACACCTTCGCCCGGGAGAAGAGGCGCCACCTGGCTCTAGTGGCGCTGTTGAGCCTTGCTACGTGGCTCCTCGTATTATTCGTACCGGTGTTGCTGCTTCGCGGTTTGGGCGTGAGTTCGCCCGTTGCTCATGTGCTGCTTACAGCTTTGGTGTTCTACCTGGCTGCAGCATACGCCCCGACACCCGGTTCTTCGGGCGCGGCTGAGCTCGGGTTTGCAGCACTGTTCGGCAGGATCGTCCCGTTACACCTTCTCGGCGTGTTCGTGCTCATGTGGCGCCTCATCACATACTATTCCACTATGTTCCTGGGCGGGCTTCTGGTTGCCCGCGAGGTGTCGATGAAAGGACGGCGGAAGGAAGACTCAGACAAAGTACAGCACCCTTGAGCCCGGCAGAAGCCGATCTACCTCGCCGAGCATTACCTCTATGGCTCGTGCCATCCTTTCTTCATCATATACATATTTTCCGTAACCGAACTGCCCGCGCCGGTACTTCCTCCCCTCTTCTTCCATAGGCAATTGCGTATGCGGAAACACCCTCCTTATATTCTCCCTCGCCCTGGTAGTAAACCGATGGGTGACAAACTCAATTTCTATATCTTCCAGGCCCGCTTCCTTTATTTGCCTAATCAACTGGAGATACGTCGCTTCCCAGCCCGGTTCCAAAAACACCGGAGCTA
>DYEP01000224.1 GCA_020725675.1 Symbiobacterium sp.
ATGTGTACCTCAGGGTTTGCGAGCACCAGCACGAGTACTGTTGACGATATGTCCCCAAGGGGAAGACAATCGACGTGGTCGGTCTTAAAGACCGCCTGAACCTCAGTGCCCCGCCCGATAGCCGAGTGGATCAGGAGCTCCCCGCCGGTCATCTCACACGCCTGCTGCAGGAACGGCAGCCCGAGGCCGATCTTCCTCTTTTCCTTCGTTGAGTAGAAGGGGTCCAACGCGTGTGAAACCTCTGTGGGATCCATCCCGCGCCCGTTGTCTTTCACGGTCATTTTGAGCATGTGCTCGCTTTCATCCTCGACTATCGCTATGTGAACTGCCGTCGCACCTGCTGTGACAGCATTCTCCGCGATATCCAAAAGGTGAAGGGATATGTCTCTCATCGTCACTCCTCCAGGACGTACCTTCCGCGCTGGTTTGTCAGCGCAGACACCATCTCTTTAAAAATAGGGCGCCTCATCATTAACCTGGTGTAGACAACTCCGATCTCCTCGAGCCTGTGCGCGTCTGAAAATCTCAGCAGAGGTATGGCATCTGGCAATCTTTTTCTTACGACTTCCTTATCCCCGCGTGGAGATATTTCGCAAGCAACCACATCCAGGTCGCCCGGCAGGAGGCCGAGAATCCCTAGCAGCCCATGAGCCCCTCTATCCACATGAGCGGGTATGACGATGCCGCCGAGTGCTACGGTGGCCTGTGACACAACAGCTGCGCCCAGATCCGCCGCAGTGAGCAAAAACCGCTGTTCTTCTCCAATTACGCACCCCGACTCGTCCATGAGGTGCTGGTCTCCCAGCATCCTGCGCACATTGCACGCCTCAGGCAGTGACATCGAAAGCAACCTGTAAAGTGCGTCGAGCTGCTCCAGCTTTTCAAACAGGCATAACAGGTGAATGTCTTCCCTGGTTTGAATCTCCACCCCTGGTATCACACACAGCCCCGTTCCACGGGCAGCCTGGCGGACCGCAGCCACGTTCAGCGCAGAGTTATGGTCGGTCACGCCGATCATGTGAAGACCAGTTTCCCTCGCTCTATTCACGATAGCAGGGGGAGTCATCTCCACATCTGCGCAAGGCGAGAGTGCCGTGTGGATATGCAGGTCAACCATGAACTGCTTTACTGATTCAGGATGCTCCATAAGCGCCCCGCAACTTCAAAACTGGACTTGGTGGTAACCAGTATGGAAACCCCGTGTGTTCGTGCGCTCACCAAAGTCCTGTCCTCCGGCTTCCTGTCCGAAGTGATTAAAATGGCCGACACGCCTGTTACAGAAGCCACTGCAACAATGTTCGGGTGGGTCTGAACCGTGACCCATATATACCCGCGGCGCGCCGTTGCCATCACATCGCTCAGCATATCCGAGCAGCAACAGCCGTTCACTTCATCATCGAGGCTTTCTGAGTCCACCGCGATCTCAAAGCCCAAACGCTCCGCCAGCTGTCTGCAAGTTATGCGTATCTTCCGCTCTCCGCTATCCGAGCTATCCGCTTGACTTTGAAAAGCGCAGCGGCCTTCCGCTGCCTGACCGCATATCACATCCTGCGCGTACGTCCTGCAGGTTGGGCTACCGCATGCGCCGCAGTCATATCCTGGCAGCTCCTGAAGCAGCGCTTCCATTCGCTCGAACCTGTCCAATGCTCCCTCGATAGTGCTGTCCATTCTGAGCACGTCCCTCGGCGGTATCGTCCCGGCGAGGTGAAAGTAGCCTTTCGGGTAGTTTTCCTCCACCCACTCGACCGGTACCGCAAGTGACTTCGCCCTCCGGTGCTCAGACAACATCCGGTTGCGCACCCGTGCGATGAAAGGGTTTTCCACCGTGAGGGGTCCGCCGATACAACCCCCGGTACACGCCCGGGCTTCTATAAACTCGATGTCCCGGAGCTTTCCGCGCTCAATTTCGTGAAGCACTGTGATAACCGCGTGAATCCCGTCGACAGCCAGCACTTTCTTGGTTCCAAGCGACAATGCCTCACCGCCTGAGCGGGCCCAGGATATTCCCGAACCCGTCGCCATTTTGTCAATTTTTTCCGACTTCCGAGGGTCAAGTTTCTTAAGCACGAGCCCGAAAATGTCGGACATGGAAAACGCCCCATCCACATACGATCTACGCCCTCCCACGGGCTGCTTGATAGCAGTCACGCGAGCTGGACACGGGGTGATAAAAAAGCATCCTACCCTCCGAAAACTACAATCGCTCCAGGCATCCGACTCCTGCTTAGCCATCTTGGCTGCGATTTCAATGGGTGAATCCATCGGGACGATGTGTCCCAGCAGATCCGGATAGCTCACCTGCAAAAGACGTACAACCGCGGGGCACGCAGGGGAGATAAGCGGCGCTTCCCATTTCTCTGTCTTCATGAACATGCGGTAGGCCCGCGTCATAGCTTCCTTCGCGTACGCTGCGTCAAACACGTCAGTGAACCCCACGGATTTTAGGGCACTTACTACGTGCTCAGGTTCCACTTCCGGCCCGAACTGGGCGTAGAAGGACGGCGGCACCAGCGCGATGGAAATATCGAAGTCATCTTTCCGTTCCAAGGGGTCCGCCATGGCGTACCAGGCGTGCTGGTGACAGACACGGAAGCACTCACCGCAGTCGATGCACCTGTCCTCCATGATCACCGAACGCCGTCCTGTCACGCGGATGGCTTCCGTGGGGCACACTTTGATGCACCTCGTGCAGCCTATGCACCTTGAAACATCAAGCCTCACCGAATGGTAGTATTGCAAGGTCCATCGCCCCCCGGGTGGTGTCAACCTCTCAAGACGACGGAGCGAACGTAAGTGCCTTTCCCCACTTCGGAACTGATCTCAAAGATATCCGAGCACTTGCGTATGTTTGGAAGGCCCATTCCTGCGCCAAAGCCCATCTTCCAGACCTCCGGAGGCGCCGTTGAATAACCCTCTTGCATCGCAAGCTCTATGTCGGGTATGCCAGGTCCCCTGTCTTCCGCGATGATCTCTACACCGGTGTCGAAGATCCGGACCTTTACTTCGCCTTCGTATGCATGGATAACGATGTTCAACTCCATTTCATACGCAGCTACCGCGGCGCGCCTCGTAACCTCTCGTTCAAACCCTATTTGGTGCAGGATCCTCTTCACTTTAGCCCCCACTTCTCCGGCGTTGGAGAAATCCATACCCCGAACGCGGAACGTAAGGGTGGTCATATCTCCAGGTACCCCCCGTTGTAGCCGCCGGGTCTCACGGCACTGTGTAGACCCGCCCTGTAAAGCAGGGCCGAGCTTTGATAGGCACAGTACGGGGTGACGATAATGACTATACCTTTTGACCGAGCGAGTTCCAGTACACTCTGCTGCGGCATCTTATTCTGCACAAAACACACCGCTGGCGCATCCACCACTTCGGCAACTCGAACCAGCTGGCTGGTGCACAGGGCTGTTACGATAAGTGTATCGGGACCTGCGTGGCTCAACACATCGCTCATCAGATCCCCTACGAACACCGAGCCGATTTGGACAAGGCCGGGGCGAGGTGGCGCTGCAATCGCCTCAGCATCAAGAATGTTGATGATCGACAGAAGGTCCACTGCTTCACCTTCTTTACCCGACCTCGAGTAACTGTTCGCAATTATCTGTGAATGTAATCACAAATAAGGACAAATAAAATAAGTAATGAACCATTTCTCTATCTTTTGTATTATATTCATCACGCTCGTGCCGTTCTCCTGCCGTATGTTGCAGATTTTCAGGCGAGGGCTGGCACAATATTGCAGGATGCGTACTCAGGAAGATACCTGTACGTCGCGCATCTTGTCATCTCTTCCCGAAGTGCAAGGCGCGCCCTGTTCAAACGCGACTTCACCGTACCCACAGGGCACATCAAGACTTCAGAAATCTCCTTATAGCTCATATCTTGAATGTCTCTCATCACGAGCACGGCTCTGTAGCCGACAGGCAGCTGACAAATGGCGCTGCGCACGGCGTCTTTCAGATCGCTCTCCTCGGCAATCTCGTCCGGGCCCGCTGAGTCGTCTTCCACCTGGAATTCCAGCTCTTCGTTGTCGTAGTATACAGGCGCGTCCAGAGAAAGCGCAGGCCTCCGTGACCTGCTTCTCAGGCGGTCGGTGCACACGTTCGACGCAATGCGGAAGACCCATGTGGAAAAACTCGAGTCGCCCCTGAACCTTCTCACTCCCAACCACACCCGAAGTAACGTCTCCTGGGTCAAATCCGCAGCGTCCTCCCTGCTATGGGTCATCCTGTAGGTGAAATTGTAGATCTTCTTTTCATAAAGAGAGACGATTTCCTCGAATGCAGATACATCGCCCTGCTGTGCTCTTTGGATCGTGGCGTCCAGGTTCATGGTACAGACCTCCTTAACTGTCTTACACTTCCGAGTGTACCATCCTGGAGCCGTGATACCATCGTGCATAACCCCTAATTGTCAGTATCTTTCATGCCTATTACAGATAAGCCATTTAGCTTACTGTCCCTTGGTACAGTGAACTGTATCTCCGTACCCTTCCCCGGTTTTGATCTTACTGTGAGCCGGCCGCCCACGAGATGCGCCCGCTCCTGCATGCCAAGAAGACCAAGCCCTCCTCTTTCCCTGCTCTGAGTGATGCCGCTGAAGCCCTGGCCGTCGTCCTTTACAATGGCAGTGACTTGACGCTTTCCATATTTCATCGATACCGTAACCCGGCGGGCGTTGGCATGTTTCATCGCGTTATTCAGCGACTCTTGCACAACCCTAAATAGTGTCAGTTCCACGTCCGGGTCCAGCTTGCATGGCGTTCCGTCTACAAGCACTTCCGTCTCTACGTGCGCCTCTTTGCCGAACCTGGCTGTGAGCCACTCGAGGGCGGGCAAGAGCCCCAGGTCATCGAGCATCGGAGGCCTGAGGTCGCGGGTTGTGCGCCTGAGCTCTTCCAGGGTGGCATCGAGCAGTTCAGTCGCTTCCAAGATACGCTCCTTCGCCGACCTCGGGTTTGGATGGATCTCCTGTGCGCCAAGGTCAAGCCGCCGTGAGATCGCCACAAGCGCCTGCACCGTCGTGTCGTGCAGCTCGCGTGCGATCCGTTTTC
>DYEP01000225.1 GCA_020725675.1 Symbiobacterium sp.
TCCCCCCTTGACTTCTATTTGCAGGTCTTACGTCAAATTCCGACCGGCGCTAAGGGGTCAAAATCGCGTCGGCGTTGACACCGGCACTTGATCCGCCCGTAGAGGCCAGTGAATTCGCGGAATCTCCCCTCTTATTGCCTGGCCGAGGAGTGCGGCATCACACCCAATAACAGCTTGCGCATTGGAGCGGGTACTTATTTCCGAAAGAACCGTCGTTAATGCGTCTCTGGATAGCCGCTACAATGCCTTGCCAGACTTCGTGGGTAATGTTTTCCACGACACGAGGTTTAGTACCAGTTTCACGCTCGCTGAAATACAAGTCACGATCCATGTGCATACAACTCGCTCCCCCAATACCCCAGTGAAATCGAAGAATCTCTCGGTGCGTCAGATAAATCTGGACAAAACGTTCTGACGAACATCACAAAGACAATTCGTTCTCCGGTTCCGTAGGTATTGGTTCTTCGTCGGAAGGGTTAAGTTCAAGATACCGCCTGATCAAATAGACAATCAATACACCCGCTAGATTGACGGCAAGCTCAGCCAGGCTCTTTGGAGGCTCGTTCACACTTGTGCCCTGTCCATGCCCGACGCCTCCCTCCACATTACGGATCGTGGGTACTGAACGCAAGATATGTTCTTCAAAAGCTTTGAGGAACCCCTCGTGGTATTCCGGTACGAGCTTACTGTCAATAAGGCTGCGAATAAGAGAACCAGGCTTTGCCTTGTCCACACCCAGTATGGCTTTGATAGTGCTTTCGAGCGCTAAGTTTGCGTTGTGAATGGCCGCCTTATAGTCACCGCTCGACAGAGCCGATCGGGCTCTCTGAAACTCGTCGAGCGGGCCATTGAATCCACGAACCGACAAAAGCTCAGCGGCCTTCCCGTGGATTTCTTGTTCCAACCACTGGGAGTCCACTCGGATAATTCGTCCCTCCAACATCCGCCAAGGAAGGCTGGAATCGTCAAATATCGTGTTCAATCCTCGCTGGTAGTCTGCCAAAAGGTTTAGGCGCCTTTGTTGGTTCTCTACGTGTTTTACAAGCAAGTCATGAAACAGCTCTGTTGCATCCAACACATACCTTGCCGGACCTTTCAGGATAAACTCTTCAATCCCTGCCCTTTCGTACACACCCTGAGACTTGAAAACCTTTAGTTCTCGCCAGCCGTGTTCCCTCAGCAACCGCTCAGGCAGTGCATGGAAAGTTAATGTCCAATCATTAAAATCCCCTGGCAGGTAATAAGGATCAGTGTCTGTGAACAAGTACCAAATCCGTCGTCGAACCCCGCTTGGAAGGGCAACTTCTTTGGCTAGTATCGGTTGTCTCCTCGAGAATACCTTTATGGTACTCACCTCCTTACCCCATGAGAACTTCTCAACATGAACTTCCCCGTTCCTACCCAGGGCTCCACGACCAATCCCGGATTCGCCCAGTCCTCAACCGAGATTTCTCATCTCCTGAACCCTCCTCAAGCCAATATCCTCAACCCTTCCTCCAGCACCTGGGCCACGTACTCCACCTCTTGGGGGGTCAGGTTACCGTGGAAAGGTATCGCGATGCTGGTCCGGCCGAGGAGTTCGGTCACAGGGTAGTCCCCTTCTTTGTACCCGAACATCTCCCTGTAGAACGGCCGAAGGTGAATGGGGGTAAAGTAGGGCCGGCATCCCACCCCGTTTTCCGAGAGATAGCGCATAAGGCCGTCGCGGATGGCCGATTGCTTTCCCGGGTCTTTCTCGTCGGTGGCAACTCTTATCACGTAGACGAACCAGCTCATCCTGGTGACTTCCGGGCGAACCTGAGGAACTCTCACTCCGGGAATCCGGGACAATCTCCCGTGATACATCCGGGCTACGCGGCTCCGTTTTTCGACGAGTTCGTCGATCCTACCCATCTGAGCGACGCCCAGGGCAGCGGAAAGCTCGTCCATCCGATAGTTGTAACCGAGTCTTTCGTGGGAAAGCCAGAGACCCGACTCACCTCGTCCCTGGTTACACATGCTGCGGCACAGGCGGGCGATCTCCGGATCGTCCGTGACTATCATGCCGCCCTCTCCCGTGGTGATCTGTTTGTTCGGGTAGAAACCGTACACCGCCGCGTGGGAAAAGGCGCCGTTTCCGGCCTTTATACCCCTGTACTCGGAACCCAGGGACTCGCAGGAGTCTTCGATAACGACGAGACCGTGCCGGTCGGCGATCTCCCGGATTTCGTCCAGCCTCGCGGGATGACCGAAGGCGTCCACCGGAAGGATGGCCTTGGTTCGGGGGGTAATGGCTCTTTCGATGAGGTCGGGATCGATGTTGCCCGTATCCTCCTCGACGTCCACGAAGACGGGTTTCGCCCTCTCGTACAGGATGCAGTTACTGGAAGCGATGAAACTGAAGGGCGTCGTTATAACCTCGTCCCCGGCCCGTATCCCGTACGCTCTCACGACGAGATGGAGGCCGCTGGTACCGCTGTTGCAGGCCACGGCGTACTTCCTGCCCAAATAGCTGGCTATGAGTCGCTCGAACTCCGTGATGTAAGGGCCCATGGCGAGGTAGGGGGAACACAGAACGCGATTGACGAGTTCGATTTCCTTTTCGGTGATGTCGGGACGGGACAGGGGTACGTTCATATTTAGGTCCTCCTTGTGGTTCAACCGGCAATTAGAACGGAAGTTCCCGGCTCTTGATGGGCTTTGCCGGGACGCCCACGGCCACCACTCTCGGCGGGATGTCGTTGACCACAGCAGCTCCGGCACCTATGATGGACCACTCGCCTATCGTTACCCTGTTTATCACACATGCGTTGAGCCCGAAGTAGCAGCCGTCACCTATGCTGACTTCCCCGGCTATGTTCGTCGCCGGCATGAGACTGGAGAAACACCCCAGAGTGGAATCATGACCAACCTTACAGCCGAGATTGAGAATGGAATGTGGTCCTATTCTAACGTTCGTCGTCAAGATGGTACCCGCGCAGATGATAGACCCCTCGCCTATCTCGACGTACTTTGACCGATGAACTGATGGGTGAACGAGCGTGGCAAAGTTCAGGCCCAGCTGCGCGCAGCGTTCCACCACTGTCTTCCTGACCACAGGATCACCTATGGCGCAGACGATGCGCGGCCGCGGCCTGATTGTAGTCAGATCTTCTATCGTTCCGAGTACCGGGTGCCCCTCAACGGTATGCCCCGTTGCACGATCGTCCACGAACCCCACAAACTGCCAGGTCGGGTTGTTACGATTAATTTCTTCTACGAGCCAGGCTACCTCTCTGCCGAAACCTCCCGCTCCGACTATGACCAGTGGTTCCATGTCACGTCGATACCTCCATGATCAGGGAGCCGTTAGGCTTACGCCCACCAAGTACTCCTATTTGACCCTTAAGACTACCCACCATACTTTGCCTAAACTCCTGAATGTCCCCGTGGGAATCCTTTCTGAGCACTGATTAGCACTCACCCAAGTTACCACTACTTCCAAACCATACTCCCTCGTGCTCTAGAACACACCGACTTATCGACATGGGTAGTCCCGGTAAACTCGGGCATCGTCGCCCATCCGTCGTGGCTGATGCCGCGTCGCTTTAAGACTGCAACTACAGTGGCCAGAAGAATCTTGAAGTCCAGCCAGAGGGACCAATTATCTACGTAATAAACGTCCAGTTTGAACTTCTCTTCCCAGGTCAACGCGTTGCGCCCGTTTACCTGAGCAAGTCCTGTGATTCCAGGTCTAACCAAATGCCTTCGCGCTTGTTCGGGAGTGTAGAGGTCGAGATATTTAACGAGCAGTGGTCGAGGACCGACCAGACTCATTTCTCCCTTGAGGACGTTGATGAACTCGGGTAGCTCGTCCAGACTCGTGTTTCTTAGAAATCGGCCGAGTGGAGTAAGACGTTGTTCATCCGGCAACAAGCGCCCGTCGCTTCCCCGGAGGTCGAGCATTGTTCGAAACTTCAGGATCGTGAAGGGTTTCCCGTGTAACCCGGCACGGACTTGCCTAAACAAGACCGGAGGACCCATGGTGAGAAGGATAATAGCTGCGATCACAGCAAAGACAGGAGACAAGACAACCAGCATAATCAGTGCAAGCGTGATATCCACTAAACGCTTAAGACGATCTTTCGAGGTACGCACCTTGCTGTTCACTGACTACTCTTTGACCCCTTTTCAACTCAAGTGCGAAAGAAAACCGGACATGGCTCTCTGTAATGCACTAACGCACTGCGCGCTCACCAGACTATTCTTTCTCCCTTCCCTGGGGCTACCCCATGTTAGCGTGCTTACCCGTGTGTGATGCACCTGCCCTGTGCCAAGGATTCCCACTCCCCTGTCTCTAGACGTTTGTAACAAGCACATATCCTCAATGCAGATTCTCAATGAAACTAGCCAACTCTGGATAAGTCTTATCCCGGTCGAAAAGCTCTTGTGCCAGCCGCCGAGCGTTCCTACCATGACTACCAGTTTTTTCAGGGTTTCGCATGCAATCAATCATGGCGGCCGCCAAAGACTCAACGGAACGAGCTATGTAAAACGTGCCGGCCTGTTTGCTTTTCAGCATTTCGTCCAATTCGCCCGGTACACTGTTGATCACCGGCAAGCCTGCGCCCATATAGTCAGCGATTTTGTTCGGGATTGCAATAAACGATTCGGGAAGAATGGGGTTTATAGCAACGTGGCACTCAGCGAGCAACCTGGCCACTCCTTCAAAAGGTAAGAATCCTCGAAACTCCACTATCTCACCAAGTCCCAGCTGTGCTACCATGTGCTTTAGTTTTTTTTCTTTAGGTCCAAGTCCTGCCAGCTTAATGCGGAAATGATACCCTTTTGACTTAAGTACTGCTGCGGCAGCAATGAGTGTTTCCAAGTCATAGTTTAACGACATACTACCAATATAAACAAATGAAAAGGGGCTAAAAGGTTTTCGGACCCCGGCAATGCAGCGGTCGAGCTCGCGCAGTCTAATCCCTATAGGGCAAACATGCACCGGAATGACATTTCGGTTCACCCCATAAACACTTAGATACATTCCGGCGACAGCAGTCACTGCATCCGCATGCTTAACCGCCCTTATTGCTTGTATTTTCCATGGAGAGAACAGTAGACCTGCAAGAAGTCGGTGTAGTTCACCGTGCCCAGGAACGAATCGATAGAATGTCTCTGGCCATGCATCCTGTAGGTCAAGGATGATCTTCGTTCCCCACAGACTCCTGATTTTGAAGGCAAAAGCCGGTACATCAAGAGGTGGTATGCTAATTACGATCCTGTGAGGTGGCGCAAACTCACCAGCTCTCAATCCATTCACTGCCATTCGGAAGAATCCCGTTGCAAACTGCCGATGACTTACAAGCCTTGTGAGGCTAACATTTTGAGAATATGGCATAACCTGGACCAAACGAACCGCAAACGGAACATCTAGCGGAATGGAATGAACGCTTCGATTCCTCTTGAACATATGACTGAAACTTGAAGACCACCAGATAACAGAATGCCCTCGACAGGCTAATTCCGTAGCTAAGGACCAATAGCGCCCTTCCCTTGTAACTTCCCCGGGTATCCCATCGAAGGGGTTAACAATCCATATGTTCACGCTGTTCCTCCTCCGCCTAGAACCAGAGTCGACCTTTGTGCCGTCTCAGGTAGCGTATTACTTCTTGAGACACTGGCTGTCGCTTATCTCTGTGCGCGATCCAGTACGAGATACCATCACGCAATCCCTGAAACCAATGCTGCAGAGCAAAATCTCTGGCAGCTAGAATTCCTAGAACAGCGGACCAAATAGCCAAGTGCACAAGATAGTATGGAAACGGAAGAGAATCGCATGCCAACATAAATCGATTCCTAACCAAATAATAATACTGCGTCTTCTTGGTTATGCGGATATTTGATTTTTTATGAAGAATCATAATGTTAGGCTGATAAGCAATTGTCCAACCGTGTCTCAATATCCGAAAAGCGTATTCAAGCTCCTCAACACCGTAGAAAAACTCCTCTCTGAATCCACCGATTCTTCGAAACACTTCCTTTCTAGCAGCAAACCCAGCGCCTACGAAATAGGATACTAATCGAGCCTCTTTCTCGTCCTGCGCTTTACCTAATTGGCTGAACGGTAACTCCCCCGGGTGTGGTAATCTTGTCTTGGCATTTAGTATTCTGAAGGCAAGAATACCGATATTCCCAATCAAACTGTTTATGATTATTTCATCAAAACAATCTGTCTCAATAAGGGCATCGTCATCGATAAATAAGAGGACCTTCCCTCGCGAGTATTCGACGCCTAGATTTCTTCCGCCAGATACTCCAAGATTAGTCCCAGAAGGAACATAAACGGCTCCATTAAGTTCACATATGACTCGGCAATCTCCCGAACTTGCGTTGTCGACCACGACGACCTCGTACGGCACTCGGCCACTAACATGTGAGTGAATTGATTGTATGCACTCCTCCAGGTCCTGGAGCCTATTGTATGATACGATCACGACAGACATCTCAGGAATCTCGAGCGTCAAGCGACGTCACCCCCATCGTTCTATCCCGGCCCGACTCTATGATGCGTAGAATCTCTTCAGCCCGATGGTCCCAGGTTTGGGCAGCAGCCCAGTCCTTGAGGCGCTGCCCCATGGCGGTTCTCCTTCTCGGGTCCTCCAGCAACAGTTGAACAGCATCAGCGTACTCCCTCGGCGACGCACGATGAACCAAGACAGCACCACCTTCTCTTGCTAGGACCTGAGGAAGCCCCGGACAATCAGAAACAACGATTGGGGTGCCTGTAGCAGCATACGCAAACAGCTTTAGCGCCATTATCTCCCCTTTTCCGGGGGCAAAAGGGGCCAACGCCACCGTCGCCCTGTTTAGATACTTGTTAACTTCAGTCTCCGATAGCCAGCCCAGAAATGAAACCGAGTCTTCAAGCCGGAGTTCGTGACTTAAAGTGACCATGTCGCACATTACTGGTCCGTCACCGATAACGACGAACTTGCACGGGACGTTACGATCCTTCAATATCCTACACATATGGAGTGCTACATCAAGACCTTGCCAGGGATACATGGCTCCCACCCATATTAGTAGATTATCATCCCTCTTCTTACCTGCATCAAAGAAAACTGCTGGGTCGTAGCCGTTGATTACCACAAAGGCTCGTTCCGATGAAAGGTTATACCTCTTAACGCAAGCATCCCGAATGCCCCATGATACAAACAGGATCTTTGTGGCCAGACGCACCACTACCCTCTCGAGAAGAGCGATGGGCCACACGAGAAACCTATTGCCGAACTTACGGTACTCATCTACGAGGTCTGAGTTAACTTCTAGAACCGTAATGCACCCAGCTAGCCGACCCAAGAGAATGGGCAAGAACAGACCGCCTATGTGACGTTGGTAGAGCACTGTCGTAGGCCGAAGGAATGCGTGAATCTTCGAGGCCGCGATAAACTGCCACAGAAAGATGGAAATGTAAGGAACATGCTCAAATGGTGTAGCTACTTCGATTACCTCACATCCACAGATTCTCACACACCTACGCGTGCTCGTAGATCGCGTTACAAGTATAACTCTCTCAACCTTTTTTGAAAGTGAAGATACGATATTTCTGACATGCGTGGTCGCCCCATCCCTGTCATCAAGTATATTTTGTGCAACGTATATAATGGTCTTTCGTACAGACTTACTATTCTTATCCTGGGTCAACGCTGACCTTTCGCCCATTGATGAAGCCCCCCGTGGAAAACCCCTAGCGCGAGCCATACTTGCGCATTACCTGAGTAGCTGGCACTGAACTGAGCTGCCGTTAGGTAGTACATCGCTAAACCAAGCAGCATACGGAGAGGCATACCATACTCAACCCATGCTGCTGATCTTCTTGATCGAATTAGCTGTAAGAGCACGCAAAATAGGAAGATGCCAAGGACGATTGTACCAAGCAACCCGGTATCAAGAACAATGTCGAGGAACAGACTATGTGAGTATTCCGCCCCACAGACTGCTGAAAAGCGGCTGAGACCTGGTCCCACGATTGGTTCCTGAACCAGGAGCCTAATCGCACAGCCTACCAGGTCAAGGCGAGCCCAACTAGATTCGGAGGTAAAGAAGCCCAATATAAAGCGATCTCGAATCCATCTTGGTAGGGCTCCAACCACGATGGACTGTGCGCCCAGTACCGTCAGAGACCCAATCAGGCCAACAGCCACAAACAATATAGCTCCCAGCCTTGCTCCACTCGTAACAAGTACTGCCCCCACAGCAACGATAGCCGCAATAACAGGCCCTCTAGTTCCGCTTAGGATCAACCCCCATAGCGCTACCAGCACGAAGAGCCAACCGAAGTACCTCCTTGAGGCATTCACATCACCTTGCGTAAGGATTGTTGTCGCTATAACGACGGCTGCTCCGCATGTCCTACCAGTGGTAATTGGGTCCGTCCCAAATAGAGCAAGACGGGCAGATTCACTATATGGCCCGACGATTGTTACTAGCGAAGTCCGTGATATTACGGCGCACGCTGCTATCATCCCCAGCGCCGAAAGGCTGGCGATTGCACGGGGGAACGATCTCAGCAGCTTGCTGCTTGTTGCTATCGTTCGCCCGACAAACCAACACACGCCGATGGTCGAAAAGGCTAAGGCATTTTCCAATGACTCGTCTCCGACTGCCAAAAGACTTCTGAGTAATAGGGTGAAAAACCTAACGGCCACTAATGCAATAACCATAACGTCTTCCAAAGATAGCCTAAATGGAGCCCGTGACGACAATAGCCAAGCGAGAGACCAACACATCGACAGTCCATGAATAACAAGACCGAGACCCTCAATCTTACTTGACACGAAACCTATAAGCACTGGAAAGCCTAGCATGGTCGCTGATAGTACGACCACACCTGTCATCAGTGCGGTGCTGCTCATGCCACGCCTGTTGTCCCGCATCTCAGCTTCTCCCTCAAAGCGCGCCTTACCACGTCCGCAGCAATTACATGTCTTTACTTACCCGACTCACCAAACCTCGTAATAGTACCAAGGCTAGTAGGCGTATTGTGATGACATAGAGAGACGTCCACACGAAGTCCAGGCGTCAGTTTGGCCCGCTCAGGGCCGGACTTCATAGCCCAGACGGTTGCCGTCACTGACAGATCTCGACCATCTCAAGGTAAAACTCCTTCGCATCTCTCGTTGATAGTACGTTATTGTGGCATAAGAGCACAAACTCCCCATCAACAATTCTGCACCGATCGCATAGTTTACTGACCGTTCTGCGTGCGTCTTCGAAGGATAATTCCATATAGCCTTGGGCAATCAATGAAGTATCCATCACGATCAACGGCTTTTCACGGATGTTGAGGGGCCTGCTTTCCTTCAGGTCATACGTGTAATACTCGTGACATACACCGCAGCGAAAACCAACATGATCGGCGTAAGCGAGTGTACTATCGTAGCAAATCCCAGCTTGCTCTAGCACCCGCCATGTAGTAGGTGTCTCCCATCGAAGGTAATGCTGTCTGCTGCCCCATTGCTGTTGCTCAATGCCCTGTTGTGACGCAACAACTAACAGTCGGTCAAACTCGCGCCGAATCTGGGCCTCACTCGTATAACTACCGTAACTACCGTGTAATCCGACTTCGTGGCCCCTCAGATAAACCGTCCGCATAAGGCGTCGGATCCACGGCATATCGAGGGAATAATAATCGCCTACACGACTATCCCCAGCAGTGTCAGGGAGAAAGTAAAAAACATCTTTCAGACCGTTCTTCTCACTTACATCCATAATAAAATTAAACGTGTTATAGGGGTCTGTATCGTACATCCCAAAGTAACTACCTGCGCGTGCTAACAATCTCTTGTATGCCAAGCCCAAGTCTGACCGCTTAACCAAGTCGCCGACCGTACTCCTCAGAACTTCGGACCATGTCTTATCCAACGAAAACAAGGGATAATCCACATCATGGGTGAGAATCAGATGGTACGCTCTCTTCTTTCGCTCAAGCCCCGGCCATAATCTCTTCATGCACGACCAGAGCACTTCTACATACTCGTCAATGATAGGTCGTTCTAGGAATCCTTCTTGATATGCAAGAGACGCTGAAGCAGGAAACCTATTATGTATGTCCCTCTCGCCGCTTACTACTTCTTCGTACCTGGTCAACATGAAAAACGCACTACCGAAAATATCCAATCCCAGGTCGATACGCCTTTCCGTTATTCCGCAAAAGCAATCATTTGCCAATGCGGTACCATAGATAACTTGAATCTCTGGAGAAGTTACCCTAGCTTCCGGCAAAGTGGTGGAAACCCACCATGTTTTCAATGGCCGAGAGGGCAAAGATTTGTCAGTTAACCATTCAGCTTCCGGCACTTGAAGCAGAATGTCTCTTAGCACCAGGGACCTGCTGTCCGACTCGCCTTCAGTGGTGATTACCGTATCATGCTGGGCAACTACCTGACTCTCGTAGTCTAGGCCTAAGAAGTCGCGCAAGATAAGATCCATGATGTATTTTCTCTCTGCGCAACGTGTAGGCGGATGACGGACCACAAGCTTCTGAGGTCTCACCATTCGAGCCACCTTCCGTATCTCCTCATTCGCAACATAAAGAGCGCAAGCCCTTTCAGGTTGGGAGCAGTTATTGCATAATATGGCTGCAGTCGTCCACCCCACGATGCTTTCGACGCTGCCACCGTCTCAACGTTTGCCCCACAGTAATCGAAGGACGACGCTGCCGATTTGCCTAGGTCGTCCAGTGCAAACGAAATAAGAAGTTGTGTCACCCCATTTTTCAAATGTTTATCTGCCGTTCCCGCTACCCAGTCAAGGGCATGGCCGTCCGGATGTCGGAGTACGATCCTCGCACTCGCAATCTCACCGTCCGGGGAGTAGCATGCATAGCATCTGAACACATCATCGCCCAGCAGCTCGTGTGCAAGCCGAAAATCAGCGGGACCAAGTCCGTAATCGAAGTTCTGACGGCGTTCGGTCTCTTTCAAGCACGCGAAGACATCCTCAAAGGCCCTCGTACGCTCGCATCTGTAGCCCATTCGGGCCGCTTTTGCAATTTGCTTACGCACCGCATGGTCAGCGTGATCTACCTGATACGGTAAATCAAGCAAAAACGTATACCTCGGCTCAACGAGATAACCCTTCCACTGGAACTCACGGACATCTAAGATCCCGGGCGGAAGACAGATAGGCCCTCCAAGACCTCGTCCGAACAATTCACTTGCCAAGAGTTTGCTTAGACTCAGCCACTGCCTAGCTATTTTCTGTGGGCGCGTGGCGGGTGTCGGACGGAAACGGACAGCCAGATAAGGATTCCGAGGGGGTTGCTTAACCTTCCCACGCTTATCCAAGTAAACGACTGCCTCCAGTGCGGGCAGGTCCTTACCTTCTTCTGTCAAACGTAATCTGAGTGGCAGTAGGCCCCACTTGATGCGGTTAAACTCGACCCATCCATCCAAGCTCAAGGGACTCTGCAACTCCTCCGGCTTGAGCATTTCCTTTTCGCTTGAACGAGGCAATCCAATACCTTCGCTCGCTGCACCTCGCATCTTATCTCCTCCAAGACCCTGTGTATGCGTTGTGCGTCTCTAGGTTGGGATGGTCTGCCTCTCTTTGCCATTTCCCTAGAGTCAAATAGCCGATCCCCGGTACGCCGTATCTAGTGCACTGCAACACCCCGGCTGGTTGAAAACCAACACTCAAAATGGCTCGTCGAGAGGGTATGTTCGAAGCATCCGTATCTATGTATACAGTAGGATCCGGTTCAAGCTGAAAAGCTTGCTCAACCAGCAACCTCATGGCTAGCTTGTAATATCCCTGGTTCCTGTATTGAGGCTTTGTGCTGCAATAGAAAACCCAGTTAGCACCAAGTTTAGCCACCCACGCGGGCAAATGAACGGGCGGGGGAGAAGTCGGAGTCGACATCCACGCATAAGTAATCCATTCGTCTCCCCGATGCAGCACCAGACCAATAAAGTCCTTCCGTACGAATTTTCTAAAGACGCGTTCCCTTTTCTTATCCCCATGGAAGAAAAGCGAGACATACCGTTCTCTCAAGAACGTCCAGTCGATATCTCGTGCACTTCCCACCATTGACGGACATTGACCCGTGTACCTGTATACGAGATAGCATGCTCTCTCAATGAGCAAGTCTGCTAACCCCCTTTTCATCCTTGGACTAGCAAAGGCCTAGCTTAGCGTTGATTTCCTCCGAAATCACTCCAGCGATACCCAAGGCATCGTCACCTTCATAGAGGCAAAACTCTACATTGGGGAGCCCGGCTGGATCCCAGTAACCTTTTCGACCACGGCAATCAGATTGCGAGCGTCGTTGACTATCTCACAAGCTACATTTGTGGTCTCGATCTGTTGTTGGAAGTCCATCAAGACTTTCCCATGGGCCCATGCGTCGGGGTGTTGGATTGACCGTGTCTCACCCCACTCGGCAATAACCACCTGTTCTGCCTCATCCCGAACCCTCCACACCTTCAGCGTGTCTGGTCTGGTTCCACCCTGAACGATCGTCCCGGTCTCAGCAAAGACGCTGATGGTATGTTCTAGATTTCGTGGGTATACGTTAGTAGTAGCCTCAAGTAATCCCAAAGCTCCGTTCTGAAACCTCACGGTGAGGAACGCTACATCTTCGGTCTCTACGTCATGCAGCCTCCTTGCCGTCATACCCTGGACTTCCACAGCGGGGCTCCCTATGTACCAGAACAGCATATCCAAGGCGTGCCAGGCCTGGTTGAAGAGCACTCCTCCATCCATTTCCTTAGTCTTCCGCCATGGCGCCTCTTCGTAGTATGACTGTGGCCTGCTCCATCTGACGGTAGCCACTCCGTGGCTCAACTTCCCCAACCGACCTTCTCGTATAGCACGATAAATCATCTGGCTGGTAGGGTAATATCTGTTCGGATGGACCGTCCCCAGGCATTTCTTCACGTGTGTAGCCTTTTCAATCAGCCGGCCTGCGTCTTCAGAGGTGAGGGCAAGAGGTTTCTCTATAAGGACGTGCTTCCCGGCATCCAGTGCATCCAGGCCCATCCGGGCATGAAGACCACTGGGCGTCGCTATGATGACCGCATCGACGTCGGGATCTTCTAACATACGTCTATAGTCAGTGTAGATTCTGGGCGGACCTTCGCAGTACTTCGCTGCAAAGGCCCTTGCTCTCTCCTCGACCACATCGGCCGCGGCCACAAGGCGAACTCCTTCCACTTGCCTGGTAGCCTGGCCGTGCTTCTCCGACACAGCTCCGCATCCTATGATCCCGAAGTTTATTGTTTCCAATGCCAGACCTCCATTAAAGCCCGTTTAATCATAACTTCCAGACCTTGCCGTCTTTGTCTTTATTGTTAACGTTCCTAGTGGCGTTTCGGGTATCAAAAACGAGTCTCGCCACATCGACGACCCGCTGATAGTCGATGCAGCTGTGGTCCGTTGTGATCACGACGATATCTGAGTTCTGCAGGACGCTATCCGTCAGAGGTTCACTTACCAACCTTACCATCTCACACCGGCTCGAATTTCCGTACCCAGCCGGTATCGATACCTCCGGTATATAAGGATCATGATATTTCACTACGGCTCCTTCCCTGAGCAGAAGTTGAATTACCTTGAGAGCTGGCGACTCCCTCGCATCCGGAATGTCCTTCTTGTAGGCTACACCGATCACGAGAACCTCAGCACCCCGCAGAGACTTGCGGTATTGGCCCAGAATCCTGGCTGCCTTTTCCACCACGAAGTAAGGCATCCGCAAGTTAACCTCGCCGGCCACCTCAATGAACTTGGTGTTGAAGTCATATTCTCGGGCTTTCCAGGTCAGGTAGAAGGGATCTATGGGTATGCAATGTCCTCCCACTCCCGGACCCGGGTAGAAGGGCTGGATGCCGAAAGGCTTCGTGAACGCCGCATCCAGGACTTCCCACACATCGAGTCCCATGCGGTCGCACAAAAGCGCCATTTCGTTCACCAGCGCTATGTTGACAGCTCTGTACGTGTTCTCGAAAATCTTCGCCATCTCCGCCACAGCGGGGGACGATACCGGAATCACCTTCAATATCGTCTGGGAGTAGAAGACGGAAGCGACGTCAAGACACGTAGCGGTAACGCCACCCACCAGTTTGTTGGTGTTCCTCGTGGTGTATCTGGCGTTCCCCGGGTCTACGCGCTCGGGCGAGAACGCGAGGAAGATCTCACTGCCCACCTTGAGGCCGGACTTCTCGAGTCTCGGCTTGACTATCTCCTCGGTAGTTCCCGGATAGGTGGTGCTTTCCAGGCATACGAGCATTCCGGGATGGATTCTCTCTGCGATGCGCTCCGAAACACAAATGATGTATTGCAAGTTGGGCTCCCGGTTCACCGTCAGAGGAGTAGGCACGCATATGATCACCACGTCGCTCTCGTCCAACACGTCGAATCCGGTGGTTGCCCGGATACGGCCTCTCTGAACCTGCTCCCTCAATTCCTCGGACTTCACATCCAGTATGTAGCTTTCCCCGCGGTTCAGCATATCTACCCGTTTCTCGTTCCGGTCTATGCACCAGACGGGAAAACCGACCTTGGCCTTCTCCACGGCCAGCGGAAGACCGACGTAACCTGCCCCGACCACCGCCACCACGGCCTTCCGCGACAGTATCTTTTCTTTGAGAGTAGTTGCATAGTCAGTCAGGGTTGCAGCCTTCCCCATCACGCCTCGCCTCCGCTCACTTTGCGCTCGTGTCAGATCGCTTCAGGAAATCGGAAATCACCCCTGCCACATAATCGACGGTCTCGTCTCGCATTTCGGGAAACATCGGAAGCGACAGCACGATCTCAGATGCTCTCTCCGATTTGGGAAAGTCTCCTCGCCGGTAGCCCAGTCCTTCGAACGCTTTCTGAAGGTGAAGGGGCAGAGGATAATAAACGGTAGAGGATACCCCATGCGTACTGAGAAACTCTTTGAGGGCAGCCCTCTGCTCGACCTTGATGGTGTACTGGTGGAAAACGTGCCGGTATCCCTCCGGTTCTACGGGCAATGCGATTCCGCGCAGTCCAGCGAGCTTGTCCGAGTATCGAGTCGCTATCTGCCGCCTTCTTTCGGTCCAGCAATCCAGGTATTTCAATTTGGTCAACAGGATCCGGGCCTGGAGGGCATCGAGCCTGCTATTTATCCCCAACATTTCGTGGTAATACTTCTTTCTGCTCCCGTGAACTCTGAGAATCCTGCATTTGTCCGCTATCTCGTCGCTGTCCGTCACTATCATCCCGGCATCCCCGAAGGCACCGAGGTTCTTCGTAGGGAAGAAACTGATGCATGCCACGTCTCCCAGAGCACCGACTTTGCGTCCCCTGTACTCCGCACCGATGGCCTGCGCTGCATCTTCGATGACTTTCAGGTTGTGTTTTCGGGCGATCTCGTTCAACGGGTCCATATCGGCGGGCAGGCCGTAAAGGTGAACGGGCAAGATCGCCTTGGTCCGGTGCGTTATTTTCCTTTCAACCTCACGAGGATCGATGCTAAACGTGATTATGTCTATGTCCGCGAACACAGGTGTGGCACCGGCCCGCGCTATGGAACCCGCCGTCGCGAAGAAGGTAAAGGGCGTGGTGATCACTTCGTCTCCCGGCCCTATTCCACAAGCTACCAGGGCTATGTACAGGGCATCGCTCCCGTTGGCCACCCCTATGGCGTGCCGGACACCGCAATACGCCGCTATCGCCTTTTCGAACTCTTCTACAACCTCGCCGAGGATGAACTGCCCGCTCAGTACCACTTCCTCTATGGCTCGGAAGAGGTCCTCTTTTAACTTCTGGTTCTGCTCTTTCAAATCGAACGACGGCACCTTCATACGACTCTTCCTTTCCATCATTCGCGCAGGCCCGTTCACCGGCGCAGGTATATCAGTTGCTCCTCCCGTACTTCCCCCACCACTCGGGCCGGTACCCCCATCACTTTCGAGTACGGGGGAACGTCCTTCGTTACTACGCTACCTGCCGCCACGACAGCCTCCTGTCCGATGGTAACACCGGGCAGAATCACCGCGTTAGCCCCGATTCTCGAGCCCTTCTTCGCTGTTACTCCTTTCCTGGCCGAAAAACGCGCTTCCGTCCTTCCCATGAAATTATCGTTCGTCGTGGTTACCATTGGAGCTATGAAGACGTCGTCCTCCAGCACCGAATGGGCCGTGATGTAAGCACCCGTTTGAATTCTGGTACGATCTCCGATAATGCAGTCGTTCTCGACCGTCGCACTGTGACCGATGATAACCCCCCTTCCTACGGTACAACGTTCCCTCACCTGAGCCCCATCAGCGATGTAACAGTCCTCGGCGATTACCGTCCCCGCGTAGACCACGGCGCCGACCCCTATGGTAGTGCCGTCCCCGATGCGCAATCCCGGCAGGTCGCTAGCAACCTGCAATGTGCTCGACTTGGCCTTCGTAGGCCTCTGTCCCAGTACGGCGTTGGCTGCGACGCGGACACCTCTACCCAGTCTCGTGCCCGAATAAATCACCGCGTTAGGTCCCACCTCGACACCGTCAGCCAGCTCTACTCCGTCTTCGACGACAGCGGTGTCGTGAATACACACGCTTTGGTTCCGAGAGCTTGAGCCCGCAGACATGGACGCCCAGTTCCTCGCTTCCATTTGCGTTAAGATCTCGATTCTTCGCGTTCAAGTGGACTCCTGCAAAACATGTTAACTCTTGCTGTACTTTTCGCTCTGGTACAACGCCCTACAACGCTCCCTAGGGTATACTCCCCCTGTTGACCGCTGGTCTGGGTTCGGACACCACCCACATAAAACTACCGGGGAGGGCATACGGAAGGCACACCAATCTCAAGAAGCATCAGCAATGTCGGCGTTGGAATCCCATCCGAAATCTCGGGTTACCGTGTGAACTCTCACATTAAGTAGGCCTTCTTACGCTGCCCCGTTTTCAAGATCCTCCGGAAGCGTGTAATTCCTTTTCCCAAGCAGCGTGATAGAGTCTTGTCAGTTTGCTTGGGAGGGGATGTGTTTGCAGATTCTCATCGATGTTCA
>DYEP01000226.1 GCA_020725675.1 Symbiobacterium sp.
TCAGGGGCATTCTGGCGAATGATTCGTAAACAAAATCCGGGTTCTCGATTTGCGCTCTTTGGAACAGACTGGCTGCTGGTCATGTAGTACCCACTCTACCTCATCAGCTGTGGTCAGGCCGCGGGACTGGCGGGCCGGGACGGTGTTACAATTCACCCGTGCATAGTGCTGAAATCAGGAAAGCCAGGATCGGCTACGGAGAATCCCAGTACTACGGAGGCCTGAGATAGAGGACGGGTGTTCCCCGTCCTCTATCCCTATCTGATGTCATCTCTTTGTAGGTCTATAAGCTTTGCCCCGCTGCCGTGACAGACCTTCGCACCAGGAAGATGAGCGGAATTGAGATCAACTCGAGTGTTACAGCCAATGTGATGACATAAGAGACGTTCAAGTCATACAAGGCTCCCATGGCTGTACTCCCTAAGAACCAGGCCAGGCCAAAACCTAGGTTAAATATCCCGTACGCGGTGCCGCGCCGTTCAGGAGGGATAATCTCCGCCACTGCTGCCCTCATCACCGTTTCTTGCACGCCCATGGCTGCACCCCAGAGAACCACTCCAAACAGGGCCAGGAGGTACGCCCGGGAAAACACAAGAAACGGTATGGGAAGCGTTAATACGGGCAAAGCCAGCAGAGTACCAAGGCCTCGTTTGTCAAATAAGCGCCCGATGGGCAGGGCAACCAGAGCGTCCACCCCCATGGCCACCGCAAAAAGGATCGGGATCTGAAAGTCTGGAACTATACCTTCCGCCCTCATATGGTAGGAGATGAGCTGGAAACGGGTGAATCCGGCCACACTAATTGCCATGAACGCCGTGTACAGCCAGAATACCCTCGGTAGTCTCCCGTCGCCGGCAATTGGGTACCCAGGGTGTGTCGTTTCCATGTCCTGCGGGTTAGGATACAAACGGCGGGAAACAAGCAGCGTGATGAGCGCTAGTGCGGCGGGAACGACAAGTATCCCAAACCCCGCCTGGTAACGGTTTTGCGTAAAGAACATAGTTGCAGCAACAATCAGTGGCCCACTTACCGCTCCGATCTGGTCTAAAGTCTCGTGCAGGCCAAAGCCCCAGCCCGTACCCACCTGGCGAGTGGCGTGGGATAGCATAGCGTCTCTGGATGGAGTCCGGATGGCCTTTCCCAAACGCTCGGCTACGATCAAGAAGGCTGCTACCTCCCAGCGTCCGGTCAGGGCCAGGATCGGCACGGCCAGCATGTTGATGCTGTAACCTATGATGGTAAACGCCCAGTAGCGGCGGGTTCGGTCAGCCCAATAACCGGTGAGCAGACGCAGTCCGTAACCTATCAGCTCTCCGAGGCCGCCCACAAAACCGACGACCGTAGCGCTTGCACCGAGGTAGGATAGATAAGGTCCTGTGATGCCGCGTGCACCTTCATAAGTCATATCCGCAAACAGGCTGATAAGCCCCATCAAAAGGATGAACCGTACGGCATAGGTTTTGCTGCGATGCTCATCCAGCATATGGATCCTCCCCTTCTAAACTGTCTCTCCCCCGCTCCTGCCTTGACCTTCCTGAACCTGAAATACCCTGTCGGCAAAGGCCTCAAGGGCCTCCTGGCACTGCAAAAGATACTCCCGGGCAACTGAGGACTTCATGGTGCCGAAGAAGTCACGACTGTGTATCTTTTGTAGCCACGTTTCCAGTCGCCGCAAGTTCTCCTCGTTCTCTTCCAACTCCCCATAGGTGAAGTTGTGCCGCGCTGTCTCCCTGCGGATTTCCTCGAGAAAAGCCTCGCATTGCTCCAGCAACTCTCCATACTCCCCGTCGCGCTCTGCGTTAAACCGTTCTACCACTTTTTGGTGGGCGGCTGGCTCCAGCGGTTCTGCCAACAGCAGTATGCTCTCACCACCCGCAGCGGTAATTTCCTCGGCGAGTGCATGAAAAATGCTACGGCCTGAGGGGCTGTCCGGAAGAATACATACAGAGTTTTGCAAATAGATAGCACCCTTCTCCTTGAGACGTCGCCAAACAGCGACCCTGTGGCGGGACGGTTCTGCAGGGATCTTATACACTATGATCAGCCACTTGCATGCTTCTGTCACTTGATCACCCCTGTTCTTGTAACCACAGTTACACAACGGATTCTATCATGTAACTACTGTTACGTCAAGGCACAGATTGTACCACAATAAATGTTCGTAAAACGATCAACTCGCAAGTGTTGCTTTAGCTATCAGCCTTCTTACGGATGTTCATCTAAACAGATCTTTAAACGTTTGTGCAAATGTTTTATAATAGCTTTGGGAGGGAAGAATGTGTTCAGTCATTATGAAGACCAGTGCGGAGAAACGCAGGTAAATGAAGAATTGGTGGCCAAGCTTCGTCCCAAGGTACTTTCTCTTTCAGGGATTTCCGAACTCTTTCGAGCGCTTGGAGATGATTCACGAAGCAAGATTGCATATGCTCTGTCCCAGGCAGAACTGTGCGTATGCGATATCGCGTCACTCCTTGACATCACCCCCCAGGTGGCTTCCTATCATCTGCGCATTCTGAGAAACTTAAGGCTTGTGAAATGCCGTCGTGAAGGCAAAATGGTCTATTATTCTCTGAACGACGATCATGTGAGAATGCTCATCATACAGGCCGTTGATCACCTCAATGAGTAGGAGCGATCAGACGAAATGAAGCATCCAACCTGTGCGGGTTCTGACTGTGCTTGCACTACCCGCACCCCCGAACTTGCCACAAAAGGTATTGATCTTAATACTGCCCTTACCTTTGTTTCAGGTGCCGGGCTCTTCCTGGGTCTTATTCTTCCTCTCTTTGCTGTGCGACAGATTTCACTATACTTTTTCGCTATTTCGGTGGTATCTGGGCTCTTACCTGTATTTCCAAGGGCACTGGCATCACTCAAAAACCGGTCTCTTGACATGAACGTACTGCTTTTGGTGTCTACTTTCGGAGCAGTGTATTTGGGCAAAGCAGGCGAAGCGGCGGCCCTTGTATTCCTTTTTGCGGTCGGGAGCTACCTTGAATCGCTCGCAACCAACAGGACCCGGCGCTCTCTTGCAGAGCTTATGAGTTTTGTGCCTGAGACTGCAGAGGTAAAGAAGACCGATAAAGTTATTACCATGCCAGTTGAGGAAATATCACCTGGTGAGGTAGTGGTAGTAAGGCCTGGAATGCGAATACCTGTCGACGGAATCGTGACGTTCGGAGAAACGACCGTAAACCAGTCAGCCATTACGGGCGAATCCGTGCCTATCCGGATGTTCCCAGGTTGCCAGGTATACGCGGGTACTCTTAATAACGAAGGTTACCTCGAAGTACAAGTGAACAGGTATTACAAGGCCACTACTCTCCAGAGGATAATCCAGCTGGTCAAGAAGGCAGAACAGCATAAAGCACCAGTAGAGAGTTTTGTCGCCAGATTTGCCCGCGTTTACACACCGCTCGTTATCGTGCTGGCAGTTGTTCTGGCTGTTGTACCGCCCATCATCTTCGCTCTTGATTTTAGGCCCTGGCTTTACAGAAGTCTTGCGCTGCTTGTGGTGTCATGCCCATGCGCACTTGTCATATCTACTCCTGTAGCGTTTGTTTCTGCCATAGGGAGCTCTGCCCGTTCCGGTGTGCTAGTGAAGGGAGGGGCGTTCCTTGAAGAAATCGCCCGCGCCCGCACAGTCGCATTCGACAAAACTGGCACGTTGACTTCAGGACGTCTACGCGTAACAAACGTCCATCCCGCTCCGGGTTACACCAAGGAAGAAGTCCTAAGGATAGCAGCCTCCGTCGAACGCAATTCGGAGCACCCGATAGCCCGAGCCATTTGCTTATACGCCGAAGAACAGGGAGTCCGATCTGTTGAGCTGCTAGGTTTTCGCTCTGTTCCTGGCCGAGGAGCGCTGGGTCTGGCAGATGGTGTGACATGGTGGGTTGGCAATGCAGCTATGGCTGAATTCTTCGAGGTACAGAGCGTTCATCACGCTACCGCGGACGAGTGGGGCTCAGGCGGGACTGCAGTTTTGGTAGGGACTGACCGCGACGGCGTTATTGGCTACGTAACACTGGGAGACGAGATAAGACCCGGGGCGAGCGAATTGATCAGAAAGCTCAAAGGGCGGGGCATCAAGACCGTGCTTCTTACCGGAGACAACCGGTCGGCGGCAATGAGGGTCAGCAACGAACTCGGCATAGATGAGGTGTGCTGGGAACTGCTGCCAGAGCAAAAACTTAACGCAATCCTTGATCTGAAGAACCGGTTCGGACACACGGTAATGGTGGGAGACGGGGTCAACGACGCACCTGCGTTGGCTGTTGCCGACGTGGGAATAGCAATGGGGAGAATAGGTTCGGATACTGCACTGGACACTGCAGACGTTGTGCTAATGAATGATGATCTACTTTCCATTGATAGACTCTGGGAGCTGGCACAGCGTACGTCCGCAGTAGTACGCCAGAATATTGCTTTTGCACTTGGAATTAAACTCCTTGCGGTTCTTCTGGCCTTCCCCGGGCTGTTGTCTCTGGTACTGGCCGTGCTTGCCGATGACGGTGCAGCGGTACTGGTCACACTGAATGCACTCAGGTTGACAATGGTACAAAGGAGTGGACAAGAATGAGTTTTACAGTTTCTCTCTATGTAGCAACATCGCTGCTTTATGTCATATCTTTCATACGCAACCGCGCGTCTACAGTTCAGGCCTTTACAAAAGCGAAGAAATCTTTTCTCAACATATTGCCGGACTTCCTCGCTGTACTGGGTATCATCGGTCTTGCCTTCACATTAGTCTCTCCGAACAAGATCGGGGCCATAACTGGTGAACGTTCAGGCATACTTGGTTCATTACTCACCTCGGTGATCGGCTCAGTTACGCTAATCCCAGGGTTCATTGCATTTCCTCTGGCAAAATCTCTTTTGGACATGGGTGCATCTATAAGGAATATCGCGCTGTTCGTATCCACACTCATGATGGTAGGCTGCGTCACTTTTCCTCTTGAAAGCAGGTACTTTGGCAGAAAAGCAGCATTGTTGCGGAACGTTATGGCTTACATCTATTCGTTCTTTGTTGCCTTCCTGCTGGGGGTGATCGTTAAATGAAAAGGTACGCGCCTAGTTTGTGTATCGCAGCATCTATTGCGTTCCTGTACTTTATACGCCCGGAACTGGGCCGGCAAGCGGCACTGAAAAGCGCCTCGGCTATGATCGAAATGCTGAGAGTGGTACCGCCTGTGTTTCTGCTGCTCGGGCTATTTGACGTATGGGTCCCAAGGCAAACCATAATACGTCTGATGGGCGAAAGGTCTGGCGCGCTGGGCACGATCTTGTCCATAACTCTGGGCGCTGCAGCTGCAGGTCCCCTGTATGCCGCTTTCCCCGTGGCCGCAGCGATGGCGAAAAAAGGCGCCAAATTCGCAAACATAGCCGTGTTCCTCGGCGCCTGGTCAACTTTGAAGATCCCGATGTTTCTATTTGAAACGTCTTCACTTGGTGCCGTGTTCGCCGTATCAAGGTGGCTCATTAACGTTCCGGGCATCATTGTCATTGGTTATCTGCTGGAGAAGTTCCTTGGCCCTGAAGACAAAACCAGGATATACTCCTACGAAGGAGAGCATCTGAATCAGGCGTGATTGCCAGCTATCGGCCACCAAACACCCTTATCGTATACCCGCCTTTTGTCGCTATGAGCGTAATCGCGCCTTGCCGGTCTGTTCTGTATGTTATTACCTTTGCGCCGTCAAGTAACGCAAGCACCCCTGGAGAAGGGTGACCAAAGCTGTTATGTCCTACAGATATCACGGCAGTTGAGGGTCGTAGGGCCGCAAGGATCGCTGCGTCTGTTGATGTTTCACCTCCATGGTGTGCTACTTTTAACACGTCCACGTAAAGATCCGGATACAGTGACATCACCAACTGCCATCCAGCCTGCTCCAGATCTCCTGTAAGCAACACGCGTAGGTTCGAGAAGCTTACAAGAAGTACTAGCGAGTTATCGTTCTCCAGCTCGAACGCGCTTGTACCTGGGTGCAGGCATTCGATCCGAACCCCACCCGTGTTGATGCAGTCGCCAGCGCTGATTCGACCAAACCTGCTGTCGTGCGGCATAAAGTGCGGGGATGCCCAATACCTGCGTACACGTACACCTGAGGCAATTCGCTCTAGCCCACCCCGGTGATCGGCGTGATCATGGGTCACGAACAGGTGATCGATGACAAAGACGCCGGCCGCTCTGAGAAATGGTAGTACAACCGAATCCGCAGCCTGTTCCGTTCCGCAATCCACCATGATACTATGACCGCCAGGTGTTTTTATGTAAATGGCATCGCCTTGTCCTACGTCGAGGAAGGTGATCTCCAGGATGCCGTTGGGCCTTGGGGCGGTGGAGAAGTAGAATATGAGGGTGCATAGTATTATGGAGCAGACGGCGGTTTTGGGCCGCGGACGGCAGTTTATCAACATGCAAACAGCATAGTATGCGAGGATGGAGATCACAGAGGGTCTCGGCAGGTGCAAGTAGCCCGGAAGAACAGCACCAAGCGCAGTCGAGAAAAAGAATATCTTGCACAAAAGGTTTACCAGCGGCCCAAGCAGCGCCGCGCCGGGCGGAATGATCACCGAAAATGCACCGAACAGAAACACAAGGTAAAGTAACAGGGTAAATAGGGGTAAAAGCAGCCAGGAAAACACGAATCCAAGAAGCGGCCAGCTGCCGAAATGATAAAGTACAAGTGGCAGGGTAAATGATCCTGCGGAGCAAGACACAGCAGCCGCGGTCCGGATCAAGGAAGGCAGAAACGAAAGCCGCTGTTCCCAGGTCTCGCAAGTGAACAGTATTCCAAGCACGGCCGCATAAGATAGCTGGAACCCCGCGTCTTGCAAGAGCAGTGGGTTGTGTGACAGCATCAACATAGCCGATGCAGAGAGAGAATGAAGCGCGGGCATGCGTAGATGCATCACGCAGTACAGCATGAACACCGCACGGACAGCAGAGGGCGGAGCACCCGTCATTGCCAGGTAGAGTGCAAGTACAGCGGAAAGCAAAAACCTCAATATGCGGTCCGGAACTGACAGTCGCGACAGCACCAGCCGAATACCGGCCGCGAGCAAGCCCACATGGGCCCCGGATACTGCCAGGACGTGTGAAAGTGCCGTTTTCGCTATATTTTCCTGAAGCGGCCTGGCCAGCGCCCTCCTTTCTCCCAGCAGGAGAGACAGTACAAGACCGCATGACTCGGAGTCAAGATAGACATGAGCACTGTTGGCCAGCCGTTGTTTACACCAGTGAGAAATGCGCAGGATATCCAGTGGGCTACCTCGCTCAAGGACTTGGTACTTCATGTCGCGCCCAGTTCGGATAAGGTAGTGTACCCCGCGGCCTCGCAGGTACGCTCGGTAGCAGAACTGCCCCGGATTGCTCGCCTTCGGTGGTTCTTGGAGCGATCCTTCCACGCGGACAATGTCGCCAGGCAAAGCGGAAAACTCCTGCTCTTCCAGGCTGAGTAGGGCCTTTCCGTTCACGGGGTAAAGAAGCTGCAGGCTCACATCAAGCCGCCCGTCTGTCAGCACCGAGAGGGTCCTCACACGACCGATCACATAATCCGAGGCGGGTGGCTGGCGCAAAGAGGGGATAAAGTAAAACGTCCTCAGCATGCCCAGCAAGAAAAAGGCTGCTGACAGGATGAGTACTCGTCTGCCCCTGAACGCTGGGATCCAAAGGCATAAGGCCAGGGCATACCGCCGTCCAAGAGCAGCAGCTATTCCGCAGCAAAAGTACGCAGCGCAATAAAAGATAAGGGGCACACTGAGACTTCCTTTCAAGTGGGCCCCTCTTGATTTTACCATTTCATCCCACTTGGGAGTGTCGAAATAGCGCAGTCCTCTTAAGACAAAGCGTTTGTTGGCACGTTACGTTACTCCCACTGAAAGAACCGGATCCCCAATGCGAAGGTGACTATCAGCCACGCTCCGAGTACTGTGACATCGGTAGCTAGACTGTACTGGGGCGGAGTACCGGTCATAACCTGCCGCAGTGCATCCGCCAGGTACGTAAGGGGCATCGCCTTCATCACCGGTCGCAAAAACCCAGGCATCATGTTCACCGGAAAGAAAATACCGGAGATAAACATCATGGGAAATTGAACCAGCTGGATGATGCCATGTCCGCTCTCTTCGCTCCTTGCGAAAGAAACCAACATATAGCCCAGGCTGACAAATGTGGCCGCGCCCATTAAGACTAACCCTACGACGATGAACCAGCTTCCAAGAACAGTAACACGGAAAACCAGAGCACCTATGACAACGATGGTCGTGGTTTGAATAAGAGCCATCAACAGGCGTACTATTACTTCCCCGCCCAGCAACATTCCACGAGGGAGGGGAGTCGCGCCCAGCCGTTTAAGGATCTTCTGTTCACGCAAGTAGGCCAGTCGCAAAGAGCCGAACAGTCCCAGTTGCATAATCGCCATCGCGAGGACCCCTGGCAAGAGGTAATCGATTTGCCGGAGGCGTACCGCATGTACCGGCTCTGGCCTGGGGTCAAGCAACCGCGGAGAGTTTGTCATGCGCCGCTCCACCTCGTCCAGCACCCTACCGATCACCGGGAGCAGCACGTGACTGCTCTGCCTGGTCTCGTCGTAATAGATCGGTATCTCCGCTGAGCTACCCTCCTCCAACAGCCTTGACAAACCGGCTGGCAGTACGATCACGAGGGATCTATCTCCCCGCTCAAGGGCCCGAAGTTCCTGCTGGCGACTGGTACCCCTCTCGATCTTAAGACTCGGAATCGACCCGAGGGCCTGTGCCAGACCATCTCCTAACAAACCCGGTTCCTCCTGAACAAGTCCTATACTGAAGCTGGCGGTATCATTGTTCTCCGAAAAGATCGTCCCGAACAACAGGATGAACAATACCGGAAAGGCCAAGAACCAGAACAGCGCCATGCGGTCGCGAACCATTTCCTTGAAGTTTGCCATCACCAGTTGGAAAAGGGTGTTCATTCCCGGATCCGCCTCCCCGTTAGCTTCAAGAATACATCCTCCAGGGTGGCCTGGCGTATAACCATATCCTTGATCGGAGCACCAACAACTTCCCCCAACTCCATTAAACTGGCAATGGTCCGGGGCACGTCTGTAGTGTAGAGGGTAACGCGCTCGCCATTGCCCCGCACCCTGGTTACTCCGGATAACCCCGACAGCCGCTCGTCCCCGGCCAGGGCCGGCTGGATAAATTCCAAAGCACGCTCGAGAAAGTGGTCTCTGATCAGGTCATGGGGTGAACCAAGTGCGATGATCTTGCCGTGGTCAATCACCGCGACACGGTCACACAACCGTTCCGCTTCATCCATATAGTGAGTAGTTAAAAAGATGGTCTTTCCGGACTTTTTAAGGGAGAATACTACATCCCAAAGGTTGCGGCGGGCCTGTGGGTCAAGGCCCGTGGTGGGCTCGTCCAAAAATACAAGGTCACCATCGTTGACCATTGCCAGTGCGATGGCCAAACGCTGCACCTGTCCTCCGGAAAGGTTCTTAATCTGTGTACCGGCCTTGTTCTGTAGTCCCACTTGGCTAATTATCTCAGCCGGCTCAAGATGACGGGAATAGAAACTGCAAAAGAGCCGCACTACTTCACTCACGGTCAGGCGAGGATACATGGAGGCAGTCTGCAGCTGTACGCCGATTCGATCTTTAACTGCCATCGGTTGCCGTTCCGGATCCATCCCGAGAACAAAGACAGTACCGCTATCCCGCTTCCGGATGCCCACCAGCACTTCCACGGTTGTGGTCTTGCCTGCACCGTTTGGTCCCAACATGCCGAAGATTTCGCCTTTTTCCACTGTAAAGCTGAGCCCATCCACAGCCCTGACCTTACCGTAATACTTACGCAAATCTTGTACATTGACGATGCTATTATTGAGACTCATTGATACAGGAAGACTCCTCTCACAAGAAACTAGAGGACGAGATAATTCGCAATGATCCGCCAAACAGCACCTTTGTCGTGTGCCGTCTTTCAATAATCCTTAATCATTCCGGCACACAGGTATGTCTAACATAGTCATCTCAAGGCTGGCACCGCGACCCAGCGGTTCCGTAAGGTCAAAATGCCCCTCTTGCCAGAGTTCGCCTTCCACCCAGATCACGACTTTTTCGATGGAAGGAAGCTCAGTCAGCGTCCATACGAGGGAACCTAGTGTTATTGCTCCACCTGTGGTCCCGCCTGGGTGGTAAAGAGCGAATTCGTTTGTAAAGTCAACATAGCATATACCGTCCCTGATGTTTACCGACTTTACGCCGGCCTGTGCAGGTACCGTCCGACTCAGCTCTCCTTCGTGTGGCAGCGGTCCTTTGATCAATTCCTCCACTGCAGCCAGGGCAACAGACGAGGTGCGCGGGATATCCCTGCTCACCGGGGTCAAATAACACGGGTAAGGACCCTCAATCCCACAGATTACTAAAGGGTTATCCGCGAAGTATAGGGTGACGCTGATGGGGTCTTTGACCAGAGGCGGATCCGCTGATTTCACGCTGAAGCTCCACTCCTTGCTAACCCTGTCACCTTTGGTGGTCGTAGCGGACAACTTCGCCGTATGAACTCCATCGGGAAGCGGTGACGATTGGTACCAGACGACCAGGCGCTCAGTACCGTTGGTGCTATCCCACTGATAGACCTCGGGGGTGACCAAGTCACCATCCACTTCCATCCGCAAACACGCCAGTTTGTCGCCGGATTTTACCTCCACAACAGCGCGTATCAGAGGATCTCTCTTGGCCAGTTCCTCCTGGCCAAACACACCCGGAGATACCGGCGTTATAACCAAACCGGGGATAGATGCATTTTCTGGCGTAGAAGGAATGACAGGAATCGGAGAAGGCTCGACAGGCGGCTTTACTTCGGGCTCCGTTTGCTGCAAGGGGCGAGATGAAGCACACCCCCCCGTTCCGAAGGACAAAGTAACCATAATTAAGAGACAGACCAGCCCATACCATCGCGTCATGATAAAATCAGTCCTTCCTGGCAAGCTGACTTTCTGGCCTTTAGATTTACTGACCATCGGTAGGCAGTGTCTGTTCCACCGCTCCAATATATTCGTCACCATGTTCAGTTTTCCCGCCTGCCTCTTGAAGAACTTGTCTTTGGAACCCTGGCCCTGGCATCGGATAAGAAAACGAGGAACAACATGGGTTGCAGCAAGAGTGGGGGGAGCGGTTAGGTACCGGCCGGTCGTCAACCCTATCTAATCCTGTTAACGATAGTGTAACAAGTTCGAAGGTTACCTAGTAAATTAGAGGCAATTAGTGTACAATATTCCATAAAGCAAGCCTATAAAGGGAAGATCACGGTGGGCAAGGTAAACAAGGCGCTGGCTATAGCGGTCGTTATCTCCTTGATCCCTGTCGCGGTGCTCGCGGCCGGGGCTTCCTCACGCGGGCGGGTATATGGCTCCTTCGCCCAGGCTTGGCGTTCTCCCTCCTCGTTTTCATCTTACCGTGAGATATTCTCCCCGTTTGAGTCCGACGAGTACAGGCAGTGCATTGATGATATGCTTCCCTTTGGCCAGCGGTACCAGGCAAGAGAATATCTTTCACAGCTTAGAGAATTGAAGAACTCCCTGGAAAGTGACCCAAGCGGGCTCATGGCATCTGAAACGCTCACTTTGCTCTCCTCAGACGCCTCTATTATACAGTCGAATGTCTGGGGAAAGGTATTGCCGGAAGGCGACGGGTCCTCAGTGTTCTCACGTGTTAGTGCTTTGATTCAGACTGAAGTGAACCATGCAACCAACAGCTTCTGGAACCGACTCCTCGCTATGGTAGGACTACGAAAACCCCAGGAAGCCCAGAAAGCCGTGAAGGAACAGATCGAAATGGCACCGCTGCTGCTCGAGCTGGCGGATCAGCTTGATTTAATTAGAGACGAACTGGCTTCCGAGTATTACCGCACTCTCAGTTCGCTGACGGCGCTTGTAATAAGGCACGATGCACACAGGCTTATGGGGACCGAATTCACGGAAACCACTTCCTCGCTGGATCCCCCGCACAGCGCAATCTGGGCCCCGGAGGATAGCCGTTCGTTTGAGTTTGAGGTAGTGGACCTCCTGGGGAAGCCAGTCCCCACAAAACTTAAGTATGTGTCAGAAGTCATCTCTGAAAGGCTCTCCAAAGAGAATGTGGCGGCCACCGTAACAGTATCTGAACACAAAATCACGGTGGTGCTGCCTGGTCCGGATGTACCTGACGAGTTCTACAAACAAATGTCGAGGCCGCTTCCATACGCGGGTCCCTCCAAAGTAAGGATCTTTATAGATAACAGCAAGGTGATCGCTACAGAAGCTGATATGGTCAAGGTAGAAGTTCAAACAGAGGCGGACCAGCGGGTTAGGTTAGTGATCACCTTCGGTGGAGAAGCAACGAGCAGGCTGAAAACGCATACCACAGCTTCCCTGGGCAGGCGTCTAGTAATGGAATATAAAGGAGACGAACTGCTAGGTCTGGTTCTGGTAAGACCGGTATCCACTGAGATCATTGCCTCTTACGGGCGCGGCCAAGCAGGACTGAATGCAGCTTTGAACACCGCGAATATATTGGCTTCCACAGGAGTACTTGTACTGAAACCTCTGACATGGTAGACGGTGGGTGAAAGATCTGCTACGCATATATGAGACGAAGGGAGCCCGTGGGCTCCCTGTTTTGCAGCGGTTCTTGATTGGGCAAAGGTACGCTTTTGCCTGTACTGCTTTGACACTGTTCGAGTACGGAAACAGGACTATTTTGTCATTCTTGCCTTGATCAAAGCGGCACTTCCCACAGCGCCGATCACGATACCTGAGGCACTTTGGCCGATATTCCCGTATATCTCCAGTGCAACAGCTGCAGGTCCGTAAAGAATCCATGTGGCCGCTGCATACCCTAGCACGACTACAAGCGCTCCCGCGGTCATTCCAAGGAGACGACCCGCTACACCTTTGTTGTGGCCCAAGACACCAACAACCCAGCCTGCCATCGATTTTATTATTAAAGTCCACGGCGCCCACACCGCCCAACCGCCCAGTATATCCGCCACCGCAGATCCGAACCCCCCGGCCACGGCTCCAACTGCAGGCCCAAATACCAAGGAAGCTGTAAAGATCAACCCGTCCCCCAGGTGGTAGTACCCCGTGACACCAGGGATTTTGAGGAACAATGTCCCCAAGGCCACTGCCGCTGACGCCACTCCCATAGAAGCTATCTGTACCACTTTTGCATTTGACATTCTTTCCATTTCCAGCATCCCCCCGATGTGATTTTTGCAGCAATAAACCCCCGGCTTTCCGGGGGTTTTTTCGGGCGGACGTGTGCGAATATGCTTCGCACGCGCCTTCTCCCATTCAGACTATACTGCCGGCTCCGGATTCTCACCGGATCAACTGCTGGGGCTGATGGGCTCGTCCCTTGAGGGCATCACCACCGGTCGGAATCAAGGACTCACGTCCTATCACCATCCCCGAAGGCCGCTGCAATAGATATGATATTCTCTTTGATTAAATGGATTCCTTCAAGAGGTCACTGTATAATTACCTGATGTGTGAGCAGTAATTTTCTACCACAAATTGGGTTGGGTCTTGCGTCTTGACTACCAAGGGGTTCATTTTTATAATTAGTATACGAACAGATGTTCGCTATTAATCGAGGGGTGATGTCTAATGAAACGGATAGCATACCTCTGGTTTAAGGGTTTAATATCAGAAACAGAAAACGCATCTCCTGCCGTAGTGGTAGACTCAAATCAGATAGTAGATTTATCCGCCACTCCTGAAATCTGCGGTATATACCCTGGTATGAAACTCGTCCACGCCAAGAAGATCTGTCCTAATCTGAAAGTGCTACCCTTTGATGAAAAACAGTTCAAATTGGTACTGGAACCGATTATTGATAATATCCTTGAGTGTACACCAAGGGTGGAAAAGCTTTCACCCAACGAACTGTTTGTTGCCATTTTCCAAACCGAACAATCCTTCTTGGGCCACCTTAAAAAATGTTTAAAACCCTCTTATCGGGTGATCGCCGGGTTTGGTTCAAACAAGTTTCTTGCGAAAATAGCGGCGTTAAAAGTAAGGCAAGACGTGGAAAAGGGTAAGCTTTTACCAATTAAGCCTCTCCTTTATTCCTCAATCCCAAGTGGCAGCGAGTCCGATTTTTTGAAATCACTGCCGGTGGACTTCCTTTGGCCGCTTCCTGGCTTGATCCCAGATTTAAGAAACCTTGGATTCCATACTTTGGGTGAGATCGCCTCAGCTCCCGAGCCAATGCTATATGGACTTTTTGGACATAACGGTAAGCGCGCACAGGATCTTAGTAAAGGTATTGACACAGATGGAGTTCCTCTTTTCGTCAAAGATGAGATCTGGGAAATGGAGAACGAGTTCGAACCGGAAATATCAGACACCGCACCAATAGAAAACTTCATAAAATATGCGTCGGAGATATTATGCCGGAAAATGGAATCCACCGGCAAAACCGCCGGGTATATAAAGATTGGATTAAAATATACCGATGGGTCGTTGAAAGAACAGAAACGGGAGTATAAGGCCGGACCTAATCCTGAAGCCATAAACCGGTCCGCATCATTACTTTTAAACGGCATTAAGAAAACTTCCCGGGTTAAATCAGTGACACTGTCGGCAGGTGATTTCAAAGCAAGTCAACAATCTCAGATAACGTTCTTTGACAGAGATCTAAAGATTGAGAATGCACTCTCTGGTCTTTTAAGCAAATATCCTATCAAGACAGGAAGCATGGAAGAATCAAGAAGAGAGCGCATGCTCAGGCTCTGGGATCCAATCAGGGCGGGATATAAGTCGTCGCCCGGCGCATCGTAAAAAAGAAGGGAGCCTTTTTAGGGGTATGCGGTTACCCATTTATGTATCTGAAAGCCTGGGAAGGCCGCTGAAACTCAGGATCCGGGGCTGTTGGCAACAGGTTGAACAGATCATTGAGGAGTGGACGGATTCAGGGCAATGGTGGGATGGGGAGTGTGAAAAGAGATTTTTCCGTATTATCTCAAACGGTGGATTGTATGAGATCTATAAGGAAATTGCTCCTCAAGGACGCTGGTTCCTTTATAAGGTCTATGACTGATAAAGTGCAGGGAGCTGAGCAGTCGTGAAGCCATTCTTTATACACTTGCACACCCACTCCTACTTTTCTTTTTTAGATGGATCAAGCAGCATCAAGACATTGGTAGAAACCGCTGCAGCGCTGAACATGCCAGCGCTTGCTCTGACAGATCACAATAATGTTTCGGGCGCAGTTCTGTTTCAGCAGACTTCAGAAGAATATGGGATAAGACCCATCCAGGGAGCAGAACTTTCGCTCAAGGGTGGTTCTCACCTGGTGCTTCTCTGCAACGGGCCAAAGGGTTACGCCAACCTTTGCCGCCTCATTACCTCCGCTTATATGAGTGGCACAAAATTGCGCCCTGAACTGGATCCCAGCGAGCTCAAGTTTCATTCGGCTCATCTATTTGCACTATCAGGTTGTAGAAAGAGCGAAATAGCAAGACTTATATTTCAACGGAATTTTGATAAAGCCCTGGATTTGTGTTATTGGTACAAAGATATTTTTGGCGATCGTTTCTTTTTGGAAATGGAAGCGGGACCGTTACCAGGTACACACCTTTTAAATTCACGTTTGAAAGAGCTTTCGGATAAGGCAAAAGTCCCGCTCGTCGTTTCATGTAATGTTCATTACGCTCGCAGAGAGGATTTTAAGATACATGATATTCTCACTTGCGTACGTACGCTCACGCAAATTTGGGACGTTCACCCTGAACGGCGTTTAAACCCTGAAAACTACATGAAAGCGGCATCCGAAATTGTTGTCTTGAACGAATACCCCGAGGTGATGCAGGGGCTTGAGCGGATCGTTTATTCCTGCGAGCCGGCACTGGACTTGAAGGCAAGGCACTTCCCGTCGTTCGAAGTACCTTCAGGTCAGACTTCACATGATTACTTGTCCACACTGGTATTCCAAGGAGCAGCCAGGCGTTACGGAAAGGTCACCGAAAAGGTACGGGCCCGGTTGCTTCAGGAGCTGGATGTCATTTACAGACTGGGTTATTCAGATTACTTCCTCCTCGTATGGGATGTGGCACGATTCGCACGGGAGAATGGAATAAGGTACGCTGGCAGGGGCTCAGCGGCTGACTCTGCGGTAGCTTACTGCCTTGAAATCACTGAAGTGGATGCTATTGAAAGAGGCCTGTTATTTGAAAGGTTTCTGAGCCTGGAAAGGGCCCAAAAACCCGACATCGACATCGATTTTGATCAGCGCCACAGGGACCGGGTGGCAGACTATGTCTACAAGAAATATGGAAACGACCACGTGGCTGCAGTGTGTACCTTCAACACATACAGGGCAAGGTCTGCCGTCCGTGATCTGGGCAAAGTGCTGGGTTACCCTGCCGAAGAAATAGACCGCATCGCTAAGAGACTGCCGTGGATCCCCGCAGATGGTATTGAACAAGCCATCCCCCACTTCCCCGAGCTCCGGGACGCCCCGGTCAACTGGGAAAAATACAGCTTTCTTTTTGAATGCTGTGCTAAAGTGGCAGGCTTCCCAAGACACCTGGGTACTCACCTTGGGGGCCTGGTAATAAGTAAAGAGCCTGTTTTGAACTATACTCCCCTTCAGCTGGCTGCCAAAGGAATAGCGGTTTCCCAATTTGACAAAGACGCTATAGAAGACCTGGGCCTTGTTAAGCTGGACCTGCTTTCATTGCGCACCCTGTCTGCAGTAGATATAGCGGTCGCATCAATAAGGGAGGAGCGTCCCGACTTTGATTACGACGCCATTCCCCCTGGGGACCCGGATACCTACAGGATGCTCAATACCGGTGAGACCATAGGGGTATTTCAGCTTGAAAGCCCGGCCCAGAGAGCATTGCAATCACGCCTCGGTGCCGATTGCATTGAGGACATCGTCGCCAGCGTAGCTTTGATCAGGCCCGGTCCGATCAAGGGCAATATGGTTGAGCCCTTCTTGAGGAGACGTCATGGCGAAGAAGAGGTATCATACCTTCACCCGAAGCTTCGCCCCATACTTGAAAAGACCTACGGTGTGGTGTTATTTCAGGAACAAGTAATCGAGATCGCCACTACGATCGCAGGTTTCACGCCAGGCGAAGCCGACAAATTAAGGCGCGTCATGACTCATAGCCGTTCCCAAGCAGAGATGGATGAGATAGGCCGGGAATTCGTAAAAAAAGCTATGATAAACGGAATAGAAGAAAAGACGGCACATACCATATTCTCATATGTCGCAGGGTATGCCAGTTATGGTTTTTGTGAAGCGCACGCAGCGGCTTTTGCAAAAACCGCATATAAAACAGCATACCTCATTAGACATTATCCAGCTGAGTTTTTTGCAGCCATCCTATCCATGCAGCCCATGGGTTATTACTCCCCTCAGGTGATCTGTCAGGAAGCGGCAAGACGGGGTATAAGGATACTAGGACCGGATATAAATGTGAGCCAGAGCGTCTTTTTACCTGAAAATAATACTATCCGGGTTTCCTTAAAACAGGTGCAGGGAATGACGGAAGAGCTGCTTTCACGCATACTGAAAGAAAGAGAACACGGTGCTTTCACATCATTTGAGGATTTCTGCTTGCGGGTCAGACCGGATGCGGATATCCTGCAAAACCTCATCCTGTGCGGGTCTTTCGATAGCATTTCCGACAACAGGAGATTGCTTATGTGGAAATTAAAGACAGGTCTGTATTTAAAAAACCCCTTACTTCAACCCAATTATGATATTAAAGATTTCAGCCTTCGGGAAAAGATCTGCCACGAATTTAATATCCTTGGGCTCATGGTATCGTGCCACATTATGAGTACTTTCAGAAAATGGTTGTCCAGAAAAGGCTTCCTAACCGCCGAACAAGTCAAAAAGGCAAAACCCGGATCATTTGTGAAAATAGCTGGTCTGCCTATAAGACCACATAGACCGCCTGTGCGAAGCGGCAAGACCATAGTCTTCATGGCGGTAGCGGACGAAACTGGTATAGTGGATGTGACAGTGTTTGAGCCCATATATCAAAAATGCGGTAGCGCCCTGTTCCGAGAATCACCCCCGCCCCTTTTAATATCCGGCTGTACTGAAAAAAGAGGAAACCATATTACGATTAATGCATCAAGTCTGGCGCCCTTCCTGGCTTAAACGCATGACACCCGAACAAGAATAGGGCCACTCCTCCCAGACGTTTCTTCCATCGCCACTTATCGTCATCGGTACCATATCTTGACTGGTCGAGCGTCAGTATGCTATGATATTCCTGGCTGGGGCACGGAGATTCCGAGCCTCTTTACACACTAACCAACTCAGCGTAGTCTTATCCCTCATCAACTTTGTCTGCTCTACACCCGCTTTGCTCCTGCCTTCAGTAATTCAAAAGAAGGAGGAAACCGGATGAGAAAGATCCTGCGGGTCAACATGTCTGACCTCTCTCTGGCCTGGGAAGATCTTCCCGAAAAGTACCGGTTCCTGGGAGGAAGAGCGCTTACTTCCTCAATAGTATGCGACGAGGTCCCGCCCACATGTCATCCTTTGGGTCCAAGCAATAAACTGGTCATCGCTCCTGGTATACTCTCCGGCACGTCTGCACCTAGCTCAGGCCGAATTTCTTGCGGCGGAAAGAGCCCTCTAACCGGAACCATAAAGGAGTCAAATGCTGGAGGACTTCCCGCCCAGAAACTCGGGCGCCTGGGTATTGCGGCCATTATTGTCGAAGGCAAGCCCAAGGACGCAGTATTCAGATTGCTGAAGATCAACAAGGATGGAGCCGAGCTCATTCCTGTGCCAGAGCTGGTGGGCAAGGGTATGTACGAGACCAACAGACTGCTATGGGACAGGTTCGGTAAAGTCGGAATCATGGGAATAGGCCCAGCCGGGGAAATGCTGCTAACGAATGCTGGCATATCCTGCAATGATACGGAGAACGGCCCGGGGAGATACGCCGGACGCGGTGGCCTTGGGGCGCTTATGGGCTCAAAACAGCTGAAGGCCATTGTGGTAGATGATACCGGTGCTCCCGGAGTCCATATCGCCAACAAGGAGCTATTTGACACCGGCAGAAAGAAGATGGTGAAGGCCCTCACCAGTCACGCAGTCACCTCACAGGCTCTTCCCACCTATGGGACTGCAGTACTTATCAATATCATGAACGAGGCGGGTGGACTGCCCACGAGGAATTTCAGCTCAGGTCGGTTTGAAGGGGCAAAACAGATCAGCGGAGAAGCTATTGCCGAGCTTACCGCCAGCCGCGGCGGCGCCGGCAAGATGGGCCATCCCTGCCATCCCGGCTGTATCATCAAATGTTCTAATGTCATCCCCTATGAGGACGGAAGCTACCATGTTGCGCCTTTGGAGTATGAGTCGGACTGGGCCCTCGGTGCCAACTGCGGGATTGACAACCTTGATGCTATAGCTGAACTGAACCGTATTTGCAATGACGTAGGTCTTGATACGATCGAAGCGGGTTGTACTCTGGCAGTGGCGATGGAAGCAGGCTTGGCGAAGTTCGGCGATCACGAAGCTGCCATAGAGCTACTCAAAGAAGTTGGAAAGGGTAGCGCCCTTGGTAGAGTGCTGGGCTGCGGTTCCGCTTCCGTTGCCAGAACGTACGGAGTGACGAGGTGCCCCACAGTAAAGGGCCAGGCAATGCCCGCTTATGAGCCCAGAGCCGTCAAAGGAATCGGGTTCACGTACGCCACCTCTACAATGGGCGCAGACCATACCGCAGGTTACACCATCGCCCCCGAAATCCTCGGCGTAAGCGGGAAGAGCGATCCGTTTGATCCAAACAAGGCGGAGCTGGCTCGGAACTTCCAGGCAACAACAACATTCATTGATTCGACCGGGTACTGCTTGTTCATTGCCTTCGCCATACTTGACATACCTGAAGGTTTCGAGGGGATGATCGAGTCAGTCAACGGTGTAACTGGTTCTGACTGGAAGGGCGACGACGTTTTAGAGCTCGGGAAGCAATGGCTCAAGATGGAGCGGAAATTCAACCTCGCAGCAGGTTTCGGACCAGTCCATGATAGGGTACCCGAGTTTATGAAATACGAAAAGCTGCCACCGCACGACACAACTTGGGATGTGCCTGATGAAATGCTGGATGCAGTACACGATTACTAATTAGACTGAACGAAGGACCCGGGTTCAGCCCGGGTCCTTCCAAGTTGGGGGGTGGATTTGCTTGATAACCGTGTTTCTTTACGGAGATCTGCGTCGGGTGGTCGTGCCGCAGCCTCCTATTACCGAGGATGCTTGCGTCGATCTACCTTCTGACACAGTAGCAACTGTACGGGATGTCATACTAAAGCTCGGTCTTTCTCCTGGTGAGGTCAGCCACAAATTTGTCAACCATGTCTACGTTTCAGAAAACTATCCCCTGAGGGACGGGGACCGGGTCGCTCTATTCCCGATAAAAATGAGCCTGATTTACAGGCAGTATTTCCCCCGGGCCAATGAGAGGTGAACTGAGATGAAAATTGTCGTGAGGTTATATGCAACTTTGAGGCAATTCGTACCAGGCAGCAGAACGGGTGAACCACTAACAATCGAAGCCAAGGATCACCTTACGGTATCTGAATTGCTTGAGCATCTTGGGATCCCTGCTGACGTGACCAAGGTCGTGTTTGTAAATGGAAAACAAAGAGAGAGGGACCACGTGCTGCAAGACGGAGACGAAGTCGCTATGTTCCCTCCCATTGCCGGAGGTTCATGTTAAAACCTTATTTAGCCTGATACTTGGAGGATTTGCTGAGCCTGTCGCCTCTTAGAGCGATGTATACACCTATAACTAACACAGCCACTGAGGCCACAGTTGCAGCAGCACTGAGACTTGTCCTCCAGAAGAAATCCGCGGGCATAGCTGCTTCTTCTACCCCGGCAAATGCGTGCATACCGCTTAAGAATGTGAGAACAACCACATATAAGCAGACAACTAACCTTCTGCCCACTGAAGCCTACCCCCTTTTTGGGAATTTTATAAATTCTTAGTTAATCGTGAACGTGAAGCCAATCACTTTTAATGTTTCTCTCCAATTTATGCAATTCCTTCTTAAAAATTGCGTGTTTTCAACATCGTGTTTTTAACAAACAACAAACATAAACCGGGGCCCGTGGTTTAGGACCCCGGTTTCCAGGTCTTCTATCTTATCAATAATCCATCTCAGGTGGAGGATAGGGTGGCTTCTTTTCCTTTTCAGGCTTTTCGGCAACCAGTGCTTCCGTGGTTAGTACCATGGACGCCACAGAGGCCGCATTTTCCAGGGCACTCCGCGCTACCTTAACTGGGTCTACGATGCCCGACTTCGCAAGATCAACGATTTCGCCAGTCATGGCATCCAGTCCCCAGCCCTTCTTCTCCTGAGCCTTCACTCTCTCGACAATCACGGAACCTTCAAGACCAGCGTTGGTCGCAATCTGGCGAAGCGGTTCTTCGAGCGCCCTGCGAACGATGCTCACGCCGACCTTTTCGTCGCCTTCAGCTTCAACTTTGTCCAGTTCGGGAATGACGTTAATGTATGTGGTACCGCCTCCAGGCACGATGCCTTCTTCGACTGCAGCCCTGGTAGCCGCAAGAGCGTCTTCCACACGGTGTTTCTTCTCTTTCAGCTCTGTTTCAGTAGCAGCGCCTACCTTAATCACAGCCACGCCGCCTGCAAGCTTGGCCAGGCGCTCCTGAAGTTTCTCGCGATCGTAGTCAGAATCGGTCTCTTCGATCTGTTTCTTGATCTGAGCGATACGACCCTCAATCGCTTTCTTGGTACCCTTGCCTTCAACGATTGTTGTCTTCTCCTTGGTGATCCGGACCTTATTCGCTTCACCAAGATCGTTCAGATCCACATTCTCCAGCTTGATGCCGAGGTCTTCGGAAATGAATTTGCCACCAGTCAGGATAGCGATGTCTTCCAGCATCGCCTTACGCCTGTCGCCAAACCCAGGAGCTTTGACAGCCGCGCATGTCAGTGTACCCCGGATCTTGTTCACTACGAGAGTGGCGAGAGCTTCTCCCTCAACATCCTCTGCGATAATGACAAGCGGCTTGCCGGAACGCGCAATTCTCTCAAGCAACGGAAGCAGGTCCTGGATAGCAGAGATCTTCTTCTCGTAAATTAAAATATATGGGTTCTCAAGCACAGCTTCCATAGCTTCCGGGTTGGTGACGAAGTAGTGAGAGATGTAACCCCTGTCAAATTCCATCCCCTCAACCACTTCCACTGTGGTCTGGGTTCCCTTGGACTCTTCTACAGTAATGACGCCGTCTTTGCCTACCTTGTCCATGGCTTCGGCGATCAGTTTACCGATTTCGGGGTCGTTGCCTGCAATAGCAGCGACGTGAGCGATATCACCTTTGCCCTCAACAGGAGTTGATAGCGCTTTGATCGCTTCTACGGTGACTGCGACGGCCTTATCAATACCCCTCTTCAAGAAGATGGGGTTTGCTCCTGCCGCCACGTTCTTCAAGCCTTCTTTGACTATGGCCTGGGCCAGCACCGTTGCGGTAGTGGTACCATCACCGGCCACGTCGTTTGTTTTTGCCGCAACTTCCTTGCAGAGCTGCGCTCCCATGTTCTCATACGGGTCTTCAAGTTCTATCTCCTTGGCTACGGTGACGCCGTCCTTGGTGATTACAGGTGCGCCAAACTTCCGGTCGAGTACCACGTTCCTACCCTTCGGACCGAGCGTCACTCTGACTGCGCGGGCTACTGTATCTACGCCACGCTCAAGTGCTTTTCTGGCATCAGATTCAAAAGCCAGTTGTTTAGCAGGCATTACACTAACCTCCTTTTTCTGGGGATAGTCTGGGCTCTTGCTTATTTAACAGCAAGTATATCGCTTTCGCGGAGAATCAAATATTCTTCTCCCTCTATTTTGATTTCAGTACCGCTGTATTTGGAGAAGATTACAGTATCGCCTTCCTTGACCTCAAGCGCAACCTTCTGGCCATTGTCCAGCAGGCGCCCGGAGCCAACAGCTACGACTTTGCCTTCCTGCGGCTTATCCTTGGCCGTGTCTGGAAGGACAATCCCACCCTTTGTTTTCTCCTCTCCAGCGCTGGGTTTCACCACTACCCTGTCAGCAAGCGGTCTAATCATTCTTGGCTTGACCTCCCTTCAGAATTGTTAGCACTCGCTTAAGGTGAGTGCTACCAAGTAGATATTATAGGCATCTTCTTCATATCTGTCAACTTTAAACCTGAATTTCCAGCTAAAACTTTTTGAGTTAATCGCACAAGTGAACAAATGGGCAACGCGTACAATCATCTCTGTTTTCAGGGAATTCCTCATTGAGTATTCGCTCTGCGACACATGCAAGGAGGTCGGCAGTAGCACGCATGGCAGTCTCGGAGTTGTCCACCGGCAGCACCTCTCCGGTTCTCATGTAGTAAAGTAGAAGATCGGGCCTAGCCTCTTCCTTGTTTATTTGCGCCCACGCCATCCCATATATCCGGAGCTGGTGGGAGTAGTAATGGAGGTCCTTATCCAACATCATCCTGTTGGTCTTGAAATCGACAATCCTGGGTCGCTCTTTATCGCGTATGACCATATCGATGAATCCTGACACCAAGATTGAATGTCCGCTGATACTCCAGGGCCAGTGAAACTCCACTTCAATGTCCTGTGGCAGCACTCGCGCAGCGCTGAGCCACGAGCGTTCGTACACAGACTTTAAGTTCTCCACATCCGCCTGGTAGTACCGGGCATATACGTCTGGAGAAAGCCCTACCCGGAGGGCAAGGCTTGTGCCATCAGTAGGATCTGTCCTCTTGCCAGTGTGATGTCTCCGGATTGCCTCGTGTACAAGCTTTCCGAGTAACGCACCGTCAGGATGCAAAGGCCCGGTGATTTTGCCGTGTTTTCCAGATATGCCAAGCACACGGGAAAAATAGTAGCGGCGCGGGCAGTCAATGTACTCCTTAAGTGCAGAAAAACTCAGGTGAACCGTGCGCGGTCCATCGGCTGAAGGCAAAGCAGAAGTCCTGTTGAAAAACATAAAACCGAGGCGGTCGCGGAGGCGTCCGCCAGCTGGCAGCTCGCCTCGTTCAGCGGAGTAGACCTGAGTACCCTCGGCCAATCTTAAGAGCTTTGCCGCCTCGGGATCATCCAGCAGTTCCCGCAGAAACTCCTTACCGTTCCCGGCAGCAGGTGATACCAGGAAGAGACGCGTCTTTGCCCTGGTAACCGCTACATAAAAGAGACGCCTCTCTTCCTGCTCTTGTTCAAGCATGACTCGCGGCTTGACACTCGTCTCGAACTTCTTTGTAGTCTTGCCTCCGGGCGCTTCTTTGCAGACAACTCCCACGCCTGGTACATAGTATAGTCTGTCGTATCGTGGCTTCAGGGGGAATCTACCCCCTTTTAGGTTGCACACGAACACTACTGGAAATTCGAGTCCCTTCGCCTGGTGAATAGTGAGAATGTGGCACGCGTCCAATTCGGTGCAGGGCGCTTCGGGATTCAGCGCCTGCAACTCGTTTGCCACGTCCAGGTATTCAAGCAGGGTATCAAGCCCTGCAAGCGGGTGGCTCTCCTCAAACTCCTCAATGAGTTCACCGAAGCTAGACAGGTTTGTTAGCGCACTGTCTCTTGACTGCAGGGGAAGGGCATTCACCCACGCCAGGAGTCCGCTCTCTTCCACCGACGTTTTATACAGCCCGGCGAGGGTTGAACTCCCAGCGTACATCCTTAGCCGCTCAATAAGGGACACAAGCCTTTGACACCTGACATCCTGCTGGGTTTTGAAAATATCAAATAAAAGCAGCCCCGGTATTCTGTCTACCTCTAACCCGTCGAGCGTGAGTGCTCCAGCTCCTTGCAGTGCCAGGTCTGCCAGTACTGACGGAGGGATGCCAAACAATGCAGAGGAGGCGAGTTTGACCAAGGCCTGATTGTCGTATGGGTCGTGTATGACTCTGAGAAGAGCGATAGCATAGCCTACTTCAGTCGAGTCTGATAGTCCTGCGCCTCCCGCCGAATAGTAGGGAATTCCTCGGGCTCTGAGCGCTTCCTCGACGGGGCCCGCACCTGCCTTCACACTCCGGAATAAAATGGCGATCTCCCCAGGCTTTACTCCTGAACCAAGCAACGTTCGGATGCTTTCTGCAACAAACTCTGCCTCATCCTGTTCGTCTTTTGCCAGATATGCGGTCACCGATGATATATCCGGGCTTTCTGCGCATTGTGCCCTGAGTCGTATATCCTCAGATCTTTGAAAAAATCTCTCATCTTTGCAAATGCTTCGATGGGCCACTTCGAGTATGGGGTTTTGCGACCTGTAGTTGTCCTTCAAGTATATGGTCTTGCCTCCCCACTCGTCCGCCAAGAAGTCGTCCATATTTTCAACCCTGGCGTTCCTCCAGGCATAAATTGCCTGCTTGTCATCGCCAACGACTGTGACGTTTGACATGAATTTATCCTGAGCGACCAAGCTGAGAAGTCTAAACTGTGAGGCGTTGGTATCCTGGAATTCGTCTACGAGAATGTACCTGATCCTTTCGCGCAGGCGGCCCGCCAGTTCTTTGTCGCTATTGAGCAGACTACACGCCTTCACTACCAGGTCGGAGAAATCCAGTAGTCCGGAAGACTGAAGGGTTTCCTGATAAGACCGGTAAATCTGGTATACCAGTTCAGCGGCTTCCTTTTCATACTCCTCTTCGGCTCTCGTGAGCGCTTCGTGCAGAAACTCATCCGGAGTAATGGCCGTATCCTTCAGTTTCATGATCAGCCGGTGCGTCTCTTGATACAGAAACTCGGGATTTTCTACAGGAAGGCTCGGGGCTTTCAGGCGATAACCTGTCCTGACCAGTTTGTCGACAGCCTTTCGGAACAAAAGCCCAGCCTCGATGTCGTCAGCCACTCCAAAAGCAGGATCAAGACCGGCCGAGACCGGGTTTTCTCTCAGCAGTTTTGTAGCAAACGAATGAAAGGTGGTGATATCAGCGTCAAGGAAATCCTCTTCGCGACAAAGTCCCATGCTGGTAGCACTACGGGCGATCCGCACCCTCATCTCCTCAGCGGCTCGGTTGGTGAAAGTGAGTGCGAGTACCCTGTCGGGCCCGATGCCTAGCGTACGTAGCGCTTCAATATACCGAAGGGTGAGCACTGTGGTTTTACCCGTTCCCGCACCCGCTGTGATCTTAAGCGGTCTGTCGAAAGGATGCTCTACTGCGTTTCTTTGATCCCGGTTCAGGCTCTCCTTATTCATCGTTCGTCTCCTGTCCTTGACAGACAAAGATATAGGGGCATCGCGAGCAGTTGCCCGGTTTGGAGGGCCGGGCCGGGAAACTGCCAGAAAAGATCTCTTGGGAAACTTTACACATCTCCTCAAGCGCCTGTTCCATCTGCGCCGGTGTGATACTGAATGCCCCCCTGTCCTGTCCGATCCAGATCTCTCGGACAAAGGGCGTGCCATGGCGGGTTATGTTTTCAAGCTGGATGACGCTCACACAAACGGGATGATAGCCGAGCCGTGACGCCGCCAGGTAATACAACGGAAGCTGGAAGTCCTCGGGGGACCAGTTCTCATCGCCATCGCCCATAAACTGCCTGATAAGCGCCTTCTCCGAAGCATTACTGCTGCCCGTCTTATAATCCAAGACAACAGCTTCTCCTCCGGGCAACAGATCAATCCTGTCTATTCTGCCAGTATATGTATACCCGAGGTGTGATACCTCAAATACCTGCTCGAGCGATGCAAATGTCCGCTCGGAGCACCACCTATATGCCAAAGGTGTGTAGCTTTCCAGCACCTGCATCAGCCTGTGGCGCAGACGGTTCACAATAAGTGCGCTGTCGATCCGCATTCCAGCTACAGTCTGCTCCAGCAAAAGCAGCGCCAATTCCCGGACCTCATTCGCGCTCGTGCAATGCTTAAGTTCCGGGCTTTGATGAAGCAGGAACAGACATTTGTGAACAGCTTCACCAAAACTGAGGGCATGATGCGGTGCCACATCCAGCCTGAGTACTCGCTGGTAGAAGAATTTTCGAGGGCACTGCAAATACGCTCTGATACTGGAGGCGGACAACTTGAAGTTATCTGGCAGTATCACCCTGTCATCTTCGTACAGAGCAGCAGCAACAGCTCTGTCCGCCAAAGCGGGCGTTGTCCGCTTCGGCACCCCATTTGGTAAGGCCGCAGTCACAGCTGGAGCAGGCAAGTATGGGGAAGGTGACTCCTCATGGAGCCCGTCATAGCTTCGTGCATAGCTGATGTGGGAATGCCTGCCCGCGTTCAGCAAACCACTGAACAGGAGAGCACGGTGCTTGAGGAACTGTTCCTGGTCGGTACTGGGGTGTGGAGGTATTCTCAGGAGCGCGCAGAGCGCGTTCTGGCTATGCCTTTCAAGGATGTATATACCCTTTCTTCTGCCGGGATACACCCTTAGCACTGCAGCAGGTATGAAAATATGCTCGAAGTACCGACCTACCGCATCTCCGGGACGAATGAAGCAAACGCCTTGCCCTGAGGCAGTACGCATGTGCGGAGCAAAGTACCTGATGCCGTACTCTATCTCCTCAGAAAACCTGCCAAGGTCTTTTTCTCCAGTCAGCACCTGTATCTGTACTCCCATTTCCGTGATGATGTTAAGCTGCTGAAAGTACGCGGGAGCGTCCTTCTGGTTCTGGCACCACCTCAATAGGTGCTCATAGTTAGTCACCCTAAATAGAGCCTCGAGTGGGTCGTCAAACGGGTCTGACAACAGTGATACCAGGGAGCGGGCCCGCTCATATCCAGCATGATCCCTGAACATGTGTCTGTCAATGAATTCCCTTATACCCCTGGTACCTGCACAATACTGAATCCTTTTTACGTCGATGGAGTTGATGCCTACAACAGGCGAAGATAACGCCCTTACCAGAGATTCGTCATCTCCCTGCATAGCGCGCAGGCAATCCAGCACAAATGCCAAACATAGACCTTTGGGCCCCGGATCGACGGCATCATTTCTGGGCACGCCGAACATATCCAGGTACTGCCTAATGAGCCTGTCCACCGAAAGCCCTGAAATCACTATGGCCACCTTGTCCGGACTCACCCCGTCAGATACCAGGGTCTTCACACTGTCTGCAAGCCAGAGTGCTTCATCATTGCCCGAATCCAGTGAGACTACCTGGGGCGGATCGTAAGCAACTGTGCCCTGGGTAGTGTGAGCACAGGAGTGGATGATGAACGAGCAATCTCCTGCAATAGAAGTGGCTGCTTCAACGACCGGTGCAGGTTGTCGTTCAGGTTCAACTATGACCTTCAGCATAAATTCGGGCAGGGTAATATGCTTCATATCAACGGTTCGCAGCATCCTGGGAAGGTCCGAGAACCCGACACTCCCCCTGCGGTGTATCTCTGCGTCATATTCGGTATAGATGCGAGCAACGTCAAGGATCTTAGGTGAGCGGATCTTCGTTGCCATTTTCATAAACTGCCCCGGCTCTACTGCGTTTTCCCTGAGGTGATTGAATAGGCTCAGCATACCATCGACCGCTCCGCGAGTATTACACACCGAAGCAAGCTCACTCTTGTAAGCGAAGGAGCGCACCACATGGCGAAGCAGGATCCACTCCCGCCAACCCTCCAAAAGAGCCGGTTCCCTGCCGGCCTTCCTCAGAAGTTTTATTACCAACCCGTCGTACGTCAGGTTCCAGTCCTCACCGTAGGCACCTGGCAGCACGTTACTGAGAACTTCAGAAAAACGTTCCCGGTAAGCCCGGCTGGGAGAGACGATGAATACTTGCTCGCGACGGGCGCCACGGGCAGCTGCGTGCTCCAGTAGCCGCCGGACTTCCGGGACTACATCAGCACCCAGTTTGATTGACAGTGAGGTCATGTGTTGGGTCATGCTCGAATTCCCTTTTCCGCCGGTTTCTATGTATACTGTTTACATTCCTCATTCTCCCGTCATTACCTCCCGCTCTCCGCTACTTTGATAGGGGGGCATTACTCACACTTTATCAAGTGCAGGATGTTAGCGAAGACTTTGGGCCCTATGCCGGACACCTTCATCAGATCTTCTGCACGGCTAAAGGGTCCAGACTTCTCGCGGTATTCGACGATCCGTTGGGCAATGGCAGGGCCGATTCCCGGTAGCGACTGGAGCTGTGCTGCAGTAGCTGTGTTGATATTTATCAGGACCTTCCCTTCCCCTTCTTTGATCTCTGAAAGCCAGGGCACCCGAATGCGCTGACCGTCAGATAACTTGGCAGCGAGGTTCAGATGTTCATCTGCGGCCCCTTCGGCAAACCCTCCTGCTGCCTGGATTGCGTCGACTACCCTGCTACCGTCCGGCAGTTCATATACACCAGGTGACATCACAGCGCCCGTGACGTGCACCACAATATTTGACGGCATGCGTGGGGCCTGAACCGGCTCAGGGTGCTTTATCGATTCTTGACAATTTAGGCCCTGAAACTGAGAGAAGTATACAAAGATCGTAATCAACGCACACATAAGAAGAGCAAGCAGTGCAACGCGTTCCTGCTTGTCGAGAATTGACACGTTGACGTCACCTCTCTTCAGTAATTCGACACTTACCATATTTTTCCTCCAACGCGGTCCCTACGTCCTTCCTCGAAAAACCATCTTTCATGTGGTACAATAGTTTCTGGTTGTTCAGATGGGGCGTTGTGTGAATGATAAGGGGTGATAGGCTTGTCGCTGTCGGATTATCACATTCACAGCACTTTTTCCGCAGATGGCTGTGATAGTATCGATCAAATCTGCGAGCAGGCTATTAACACGGGCCTTGAGGAAATCTGCATCACTGACCACTTCGATTTCGAGCCTGAAGATCTAGTGTACCACCAGCTGGATGTCAAACAGTATATTGCTGCTATACAGTCTGCCAGGTCTAGGTACCCGTCGCTGTCAATAAGGGTCGGGGGCGAGTTCTGTTATCAGAGCTCAAGAAGGCATGAGATCGCAGAGAAAGTTCGGACCACGCCTCTTGACTTCGTCCTGGGCTCAGTCCATTACGTCGATGGCCGGCTGCTCTTGCCGAGCCAGTGTGCGGCGTCTCCGGTCAGAGTGTGGGCCCGGTACATAGAGGAAGCTACCTCGCTGGCTGGAGCGGGGTTGTTCGACGTGATGGCGCACCTTGACCTTCCAAAAAGGTACATGCCCGCATCATGCCGTGTCGAGCCGGAAGCATTTGTTCCCGTATTGCAAAACCTAGTGGAGACAGGTACTGGCATAGAGATTAACGCCTCAGGGTTTCGTTCCGGCCTCGGAGAACCCCTCCCCTCCCTGGCACTGCTCAAAATGTATAGGTCGATGGGAGGAGAAGTGGTCACGGTGGGGTCAGATGCTCACCGAGCCATCCATGTAGGAAGTCATATTAAAGACTGCCTTGAGTTGGCAAAGGCTGCAGGCTTCACACACTACGCCCGGTTTGTAGAGCGCAGGATTCAGTGGGTAAAGATCGACTAGATCAGCGTCGGTCATCCAGATGGCTTTTTGTTACTCGCTATGGCAAAATGCTACAAAAGGAAATCCAGGGTAGAAGCAGGAATACCTTAACCACAAACCTGCTTGCTACCCATGGCATATCACCCTTCGAGCGTCTCTGGTTTCCCAAGACCCGCAGGTTCAGATGTCTGAGAGTCCGGCGTCCCTTGCAACGATGTTCACCAGCCGTCCCGGTACGCATACGACCTTGACGATGTTCTTTCCCTCAAGCTGCCGCTTGACCCTTTCAAGGTTCAATACTGCCTCGCGGATTCTGTCTTCTTCCATATCTCTGGGCAGATCCACCCGGTCCCGGACCCTGCCATTGATCTGCACAGCAAGCGTAACCACTTCATCGACCACGGCATCTGGATCGTACGACGGCCATTCCTGTGCGTGAACGCTGCCCTCGTACCCCAGCGTCTCCCACAGCTCCTCAGCCAGATGCGGACAGAATGGCGCAAGGAGAAGGCTTAGCGTCCGTAACGCTTGCCTCATGGTCTCGGTAGGGGCATCCTCCTGGTACATCGTGTTTACCATTTCCATGATAGCGCTAATTGCCGTGTTAAAATTGAAGCGTTCGGATATGTCCTCGGTGACCTTCTTAATGGTCTTGTGCATGACCCGGTACAATCTCTCAGAAGTACCCAAAAAAACTTGAGACTTGTACTTGAGCGCGAGGCGCCACACCCTGTTTATGAACCTCCAGGCGCCCTCAGCACCAGAGTCGCTCCACTCAAGCTCTTTCTCGGGAGGCGCGGCGAACAGGATAAACAGGCGAGTGGTATCCGCGCCGTACTTCTTCATAATATCGTCGGGGGCTACTATGTTCCCCTTCGATTTGGACATCACTTCTCCGTCCCTCAACACCATCCCTTGCGTAAGAAGGTTTGTGAACGGTTCAATGAACTTCACATAACCCTGGTCATACAGCACCTTTACAAAAAACCTGGAGTACAAAAGGTGCAGCACAGCGTGCTCAATTCCGCCCGTATACTGGTCAACTGGCATCCAGTAGTTCACGTCTTCCCGATCGAATGCCGCCTTGTCGGTAAAAGGGGAAGTGTATCTAAGGTAGTACCAGGACGAACATATGAACGTGTCCATTGTATCCGTTTCGCGCCGTGCAGGGCCACCGCAACCCGGACATTTGGTCTTTACAAACTCGCTGACTTCTGCTAGTGGCGAAATGCCAGAAGGCGTAAACGCCACATCATCAGGAAGCAACACGGGCAGTTCTTCTTCGGGAACAGGGACTATGCCACAGCTATCACAGTACACAACTGGTATGGGAGCGCCCCAGTAGCGTTGACGCGACACGAGCCAATCGCGAAGGCGGTAGTTTACTGTCCTTTTGCCGATACCCTTTTCCTCAATGAACTTCGCGATACGCTCCTTGCCTTCTTCACTGGACAGGCCGTCATATTCGCCCGAATTGACCATTATGCCTGGCTCCACATACACTGCATCGGTTTCCCGGGCTTCCTTCACCCCATCATGCGGTATAATAACCACGCGCATAGGCAGTCCAAACTGCCTTGCGAACTCATAATCCCTCGAATCGTGGCTAGGAACCCCCATAACCGCCCCCGTGCCGTACTCCATCAGCACGTAATTCGCTATCCATATAGGCACCTCTTCCCCGGAGATCGGGTTGATGGCGTGTGCCCCAATGAACATGCCTTCACGTTCAGTCTCGGTAGAAGTCCTATCGAGCTCGCTCATTTTGCCCACACGCTCTACAAATTTGGCCACTTCGTCTTCAAGCGGCGTGCCCCGGGTCAACCGTGCTACCAGGGGATGCTCAGGCGCCAGGACCATGAACGTCACGCCGAATATAGTATCGTGCCGAGTAGTGAAAACAGTAATGGGGTCCCCTGTCTCCTTTACGGTGAAGGTGATCTCTACCCCCTCCGAACGTCCGATCCAGTTCTCTTGCATCACGCGAACCCGGGAAGGCCAGCCTTCCAAGAGACTTAGGTCCCGGAGCAACCGCTCGGCATAATCAGTAATCTTGAAAAACCACTGGTCCAGCTCTCTCTTTTCTATCACGCTCTTGCAGCGCCAGCACTTGCCGGATTCTACCTGTTCATTGGCAAGCACAGTGGCACAACCAGGACACCAGTTCACTGCAGATTTCTTTTTGTAGGCCAGTCCGGTTTTATACATAAGCAGGAACAACCACTGGGTCCACTTATAATACTCTGGGGAGCAGGTGGTTACTTCCCGGGTCCAATCATAGCTCATCCCCAGCAATTTGAGTTGTCTCTTCATGTTAGCGATGTTTGCGTACGTCCACTTGGCAGGATGGATACCGTGCTTTATGGCCGCATTTTCCGCAGGCAGGCCAAACGCATCCCAGCCCATTGGGTGGAGAACATTAAACCCATTCATACGCTTAAACCGGGCGATAACATCTCCGATGCTGTAGTTGCGGACATGTCCCATGTGTAGATCCCCTGAAGGGTACGGAAACATTTCGAGGCAATAGTACTTGGGCGCATCTGTTCTACAAGTCCTATATGCTGAGTCTTTTTCCCATTTCTCCTGCCACTTCTTTTCCACCGATGCAAAATCAAAGCGTTCTTCCATTTCGGGGCCTCCCTTAGGTCTGTAACGATGTTGAAACCTTCCCCCTGCAAGTAATATTGGCAACCCTGGTAAACGTTGATGCAAAGATTACTCACGAGCAATGCCACTACACATCACTTAACTGTAGAATAGTAGATCAGCCTACTTCCGTCAACGGGGCGTTAAAAAGTGCTCCTGACGGAGCACCTTTACACTGCATGTTATCAATCCATGCTATTTTACAGGATACCTTGTCCTTACCACGTCGAGTGCTTCCCCTATGGCATTTAACGCATACTCGAGGTCTTCGGCCGTATGGCGATAGCAGATATACCAGTGGTGGTATGGTTGAATGAATAGGTTCCTTCTGATGGTCTGGGTGTAAAAACACTCCCGACGCTCCTTATACAGGTTATCCACCTTGTCAAACGTGATGAACGGCATGGGAGGAATACCGGACACTGTTGCGGGAACGCCCGAGTCTTTGACGATCTCATTCAGCCTATCCAGGAATCGCTGGCCACGAACCCAGATATCGTCGATTACCTTATCCCGCTCCAGGATATCTATGCATTTCATTGCGGCGACCATCTCAAGGCTGTTCGGGAAGAAAGTGGAGCTGATGAACACCTTTTTCTCCGCCACCTTCATGATCTCTGCCTTGCCGACGCAGGCGCTGATAGCATACCCGTTTGCCATGGCCTTACCTATCGTAGTAAGGTCCGGAGTGACTCCATAACGCTCCTGGGCTCCCCCGAGGGCGACCCGAAAGCCGGTACGAATCTCGTCAAAGATCAGTACCGCCTCGTACCTATCAGCAAGTTCACGAACCCCTTCTAAGTAACCCTTGGGGGGAGCCATAACAGGCATTGCCAACGGGTGACCTACCGGGGTGATGATAATAGCAGCCACCTCGCCACGGTTTTCCTCAAGTGCCTTTTCGAGGGCATCGAGGTCGCCATATGGGAACTCGATGGTTAACCTCCTTACTTCCTCTGGCACTCCCCCGTGTACTTCAACACACCAGTCGTGCCAGCCATGGTAACCACAGCGTAGGATCTTGGGCTTATCAGTATAGCCTCGGGCAATTCGAACCGCGACTCCTGTTGCATCTGATCCTGTTTTCACTAAAATGGCCATTTCAGCACAGGGCAGCAGTTGGATTAGCCTTGCCTCCAGTTCGTTCTGGATGGGCTGTACCAGGGAAAAACAAAATCCCTTATCCATCTGTTCGATTACGGCCTGGTTGATCTCAGGCTCGTTGTAGCCGATGATTATGGGGCCATAGCCACAGAGCATGTCAATGTAGTCATTCCCATCGACATCGATGATGTGCCCTCCATAACCCCGTTCAATAAAGATGGGGTATTCCCCTGGTACGAAGTTATAAGGGCGCCTGATACCCATAAGACCGCCTGGTGAAAGTTTCTGAGCCTCCTCGAACATCTGAAGCGACTTCTTCAGCTGAAGTTTAGGCTTGTCTGCCACGACTCTTACCCGCCTTTCCACAGGGAGAATTCGATGACCGCAAAAAGTCTGCCGGTCAAATTCGTCCTCTCGGACACACTGTTTTCCGACTTATTACATTCGTCATATCGTTTGTTTTTCCTGGTTGGTACACAGGATCTAAGTAATAACAGGCATAGGCTTGAAGCACTGTACCTCTTGACAGTGCAATGTCTTGAAAACGGTCCGGGATATAGGCTCGATTCTCATGGATGGAGTATATCCATCCGTATTTTGGGCCCGAAGCGTCGATCACTACGCGTAATCGTACGGTCGCACTGCCTTCTACTAAACAAGAGGCGCTTTGATTCCTGAGAACAGAAAACGGGGACCCGTCTTGACGGGCCCCCCGGGAAGCACAGATGTATGTTCAGGTTCTGACTATGCTGACTTGGATAGGCCAAACTCCGCCTTTTTCTTTGACCAGGTCTGGAAGCCAAGTATGATCACACCCAGGCCGCACAGGAACACGATAGCCCCTATCACGACCAGCAGGTAGGAACCTTTGGGCAGATAGTCAAAGAAGATGCTCCATAGCATTGCAGCCATAGAGCTGACCGCCATGATAATGCATGGTATCAGATAGTGAAGCGTCGGTTTCCTCTGTATCAGAAGGAACACCGCGCATGCAAGCAGAGCCAGTGCAGCTAAGATCTGGTTACTGGCGCCGAACAGGGGCCAAAGTCTCATACCATATCCCGAACGGGCGAGAAAGATAATCACTAAGAACCCGGGTATGATAGAGATAGTCCTATCAGTTAAGAACTTGGGCAGCCCGAAGGTGTTCACGCTTTCAGCAAAGGCGATCCGTGTGAATCGCATTGCAGAGTCCAGAGTCGTCATGGCAAAGCTCTTTGCCACGACAGCCATGAAAGCAGCACCCAGCACTGGCGCCATGCCAAGGGGCACGAGCAAGGCAGACCCGCCCTCAGCCCAGACCTTAGCCCAGGCCGCCTTCCCCCAAGCACTATAGAACTCCTGGTACCCCACAGCACCGAGGCCGACCACAGCCGTAATCAGCGCGATGACGGCAAGATAACCCTCCCCAAGCATAGAACCGTAGCCAACAAACCTGGCGTCCAGTTCGTTCTTCAACTGCTTTGGTGTAGTTCCGCTACCCACTATGGAGTGCCATCCTGAAATGGCCCCGCAGGCTATGGTTATCATTACGAAAGGCCATATCGGCGGAGCTCCGGGCGCAGAGAGCCTGAGGGCCGGTGCAACAACCTGCCCACCGCCGGTGAATGTAAGCGCCAGTACGCCAAGCGTGCAGACAACCAGCGCTATTACCAGCTGAATGCCATTTATGAAGTCTCTGGGTTGCACCAAGAGCCACACCGGCAAACGAGCAGCAATGAACATGTATGCGAGGAGAATCCATACCCACTGGGTGTACGTTAGACGGAACGGATAGGCTACGCCGAGCCAAATAACACCGTACATAATTGCAACTGCTATGATAGATGCAAGCCACAAGTTTACCTTCCATTTATAACGGATCATACAGCCGATGATCATCGCCAGCGGTATTTCGATCCATACGGAGTACACTGCGGCCGGATAGCCTGCTGAAAGTGTGGCGATGACATGGACAAAAACCGCGGAGACCAGCACGAGCAGGAAGAAAACGACTACGTACATGATTTGCATCGCGCGCTTGCCCAATAGGTCCTGAAGGTAGTCGGCAATACCTCTTCCTTCATGCCTCAGGGATGTAACAAGCGCTCCGAAGTCATGCACTGCACCGATGAAGATTGTACCGAAAATGATCCAGAGTAGACCCGGCACCCAACCCCATATCGCGGCAACTACGGGACCGACTATGGGGGCTGCGCCAGCAATGGAAGTGAAATGGTGACCTGCTACTACTTCTTTTACGGTAGGAACGAACTCGAACCCGTCTTCGTACTTTACCGCAGGAGTCACTCTGTCCGGATTTAGCTCCCAGATCTTTTCTGCAAGGTACTTGGCATAGAACCGGTAGGCAAGGTAATAGAGGACAAGTGCCAAAACGACAAATGCCAAGGCGTTCATTTTGCCATTTTGCCTCCTTAAGTATATTCGTTACCTACTGCCTTGGACGCGGTCACTACGAAACAGCGGGCTTTCCGTGCTATCTCACCTCCTTTATAGCGCGACTATTGAAGAAGCACTCACCTCCGTTTCTGAGCAATCATACCAATTATGTTATTCTACGGTTGGTTATGTGCCTCCTTCCATATTCCACTCAATTTTATTTCAATTCTTTGTCTATTGAATGATATATGCTTAAAGGATAGTCACAATTCGACTATCACAACTGGAAAAGAAATTCCTTTCACTAATGTCTCTTAGAGAACTAGTGCCAGTTCCCCATAGGTTCGAAGATCATGGCACATCCGAACACAACAAGTATAAGCCACCCCAGCAAAAGGTTGGATTTCCTCGGAGGCTAAGAGGAATGGTTCAGTATGTCCGCATAAGCAGACCTTCTAAGCTTTGTACGTCTAAACAAAGGTCATTCCTTCGGTGTGGGCGAACTGCAATGTCAGGAGTTGTCATGTCATTCCCTCAAGTACTACCGGGGTATACCCGGATGTGGTAGCACTATCCAGTCATACCAACTGATGGGAGGTAAGTATAAATGGGCTTTCGGGACAATGAGTACGGTAGACTCCGTAAGGTCTTGTTGTGTAAACCCACATACTTTGAATGGGAACCCATAAATGAGGTGGCAAGGAACAACCTTGAGAAGCATAAAGGCAAATTTGACCACAGAAGAGCTATGGAAGAACACCAGGAGCTGGCTGATGCGTTGAAGTCCGCAGGTGTCGAGGTCTACTATATCGAGCCCAGTAAGCCCCATCACTACATGGTGTACACAAGGGACTATGGGAAAAACGTTGATAACGGAGTGTTACTCGGCAGGTTCAGAATGCCTGTACGAATGGGCGAGGAAGATCTTTTTGAGAAATTCTTGAAAGATCATGGCTTTCCCATAGCGGGTCAGGTCGCCTGCGGATCATTTGAAGGCGGGGACGTTCATTTCATAGATAAGGATACCCTTGCGGTTGGAATCGGCGCGAGAAGCTCAATTGAAGGTGTTAACTCCGCAAGAGAGATGCTTGAGCCACAGGGCATAAGAGTGGTACCTGTTAGCTTTGAATACAAGTACCTCCATCTCGATCTTCTTTTCGTGGTACTGGCTGAGAAGCTCTGCCTCGTCTGCAAGGAGGGGCTCCCAGATGACTTTTTGAGGCTCCTTACAAGCAAAGGCTACGAGATGATCGAGGTATCTTCAGAAGATGCGATGCAGCTTAAGAATAATGTGCTTGCCATAGATGAAAAGCGCATACTCTCTTTCCGAGAGAATGAAGAAGTGAACAAGAAACTGAGAGCGCATGGATTTGAGGTATTAACACCCAGCCTTGACATGTTTACAAACGGGGGCGGAGGGCCTCGCTGCCTTACATTCCCGTTGGAGAGGGATGCCGTCTAATCCCCCCAGACTAGGCATCATGTGCAGGTCTCCCCTGGCTGAAGCCAGAGGCCTCACGGTCTGTTTTCGAACTTCACGCCCGCTGCTACGGGTACGCGAGCGCGTAAATGATCGGAGTTGTAGGTAGACTCGACCTATTACGTGAGCAATAGGCTCACTCACATGGATGGAGTGAGTAGAAAGGAAAGGGCCCCCTACTGAAGGATGGGTGCCCTTATCTGTCATCTAGAGCTCGGTGTATTCTACGGTAGTGTTTTCACTGAAATAATCAACCCTGCCAAAAGTCAGTGTCGTCCAGAAGCCCTGAATTGACAACACCGTTGAACTCATCAATACGGCTGCCAGACAGTCTGTCGCCTTTGAAGAAAATGTACAGCCCCGTAGGGTCCTCCTCAAACGGCATGAACACCCAGATCTCGCGGTTAAACTCTGGGTTTCTCGCAATGCTACGCAGCAGTACCGGGGGTTCTCCCAACAAATCACGGACTTCACCGATGGACTTGCCGACCAGCGTCGTGGTTTCTGGTGTTGGAAAATAGGTCTGCCAACCTGGTCGGGGCTCACGGGTAATTCCTACTCTTGCATCCCCTTCCTGCTCGCGTTCAGCCTTAATCTGCTCTTGCAGCACACTAATTTGCTTTTGCAGCTCCGAGTTAACACTTTCCAAAGATTTCACACGTTGCTCAAACCTAGCTGTCCGCTGTACCAGGAGCAAATACATCCCTCCTCCTAGAACCAGGGCCGTGACCAGGACGGCTATTACGACTGCTCTAGAACCGCTCACAGCTGTCACCTCCGTAACCAGCTATCCCTACTACCGGGACGTTCTATTCCATAGTTTACATTAACCATAAATTATCCAAAACCTTTCCTCCAGTGACATCCTCCCACCCCTAAAGGGGTGGGCTTCCTCTTTCACTGAGGGAAGCTTACGCGGA
>DYEP01000031.1 GCA_020725675.1 Symbiobacterium sp.
CACAAATGCTGGAAAGGTATTGTTGCACGAGGAACTCCTGACGAAAATTTGGGGAATAGAATACCGGGATGAATTCCAGTACCTGAGAAACTACATCTCCAACCTTCGCAAGAAACTGGAACCAGATCCTGCCAAGCCAAGGTACATCCTGTCCAAACCGGGGGTTGGTTACTACATGAGCGACAAATAGCCTGCTCACAGGATTTCGGGGCGGCGGGGGTCATCATGCAGGCTCCTGCTGCCTCTTCTTTTATGTAACCTAATACCCTGGGGAATCAGGCGTGGCTATCATGAGATGGGGTTTTATTGTGTAGTAGGGATTACAGTATGAAGCACTACAAGACAGATTTCCAGTAATAAGTTTGAGCAAGTGTTCGTGGTGTGCCATGGTTAGTTGTCTCATAACTCACAGGATAGCGCATCCAATCACGGGCAAAGGTTATATAAGAATACGAACCTGACAGTTCTACAGCGCCGATGCTCCTTTCATTTGGTTCCATTTTAGCGCCTGGGACCTTAATTGCTTAAGAAATCTTAAGCTCTTTGAGGAAAGACCCTGGCAAGAGTCATTATTGTGGACGGGACAATGACTTCTGAAGTCTTTCAGTAAGGACAAGTGCAGAACACCGGGCCATGGATTTTCCCGTTGAGTCTTACAACAGGAAGCAAACCTGCCACATCTCGATGACACTTGACACACGTCCACTGTGTTCATGCCAGTCAATTACGAAATTCTTATGGGTTTTACGTACTCTTTTATGCGTTTTTTACCCTTCTTTGGCTAAAATGGAGCAGACAGATGGAACCAGGAGGGCTGGGTGGGATGTGTGCGGCCACTTTACTCGACAACGTCAGAACTTACTTCAACCATGCAGCTGAAGAACTGGCCCTGGATAACGGCACAAGAAGTATCTTGTTGAATCCTGAGAGAGTACTGGTTGTTAATATCCCCGCCAGAATAAACGGGAGCGTTCAGGTGCTGAGAGGTTACCGTGTACAGCACTCCAGCGTCAGGGGTCCTTACAAGGGGGGGATACGTTATCACCCCGATGTGGATCTCGAGGAAGTTTCCGCACTCGCGGCGCTCATGACATGGAAGTGTTCACTCCTTAACGTGCCGTACGGAGGCGCAAAGGGGGGCATTTCATGTGAACCTTCTGTAATGACCTCCGGCGAACTGGAGGCAGTAACAAGACGCTATGTCAGGATGCTCATGCCCAATCTGGGACCTCGGCTGGATATACCTGCGCCTGATGTCAATACTGACGAGCGTGTGATGGCGTGGATGGCAGACGAGGCCAGTATTCTAACAGGGCAGAACATGACGTCCATCGTGACCGGAAAACCGTTAGGACTGGGGGGTTCTTTGGGCAGAAGGGAGTCTACAGGCTTTGGAGTCGGTTGCGTGGCGCTTGAAGCGTTAAGGAACCTTCGAATGGAACCCGAAAAGACCACTGTGGCTATCCAGGGGTTTGGTAAAGTGGGAAAATGGGCGGCCCAAAAGCTGGCAGAAGCAGGCTGCCGGATAGTGGGGATTAGTGATATAACCGGGGGCAAATTCAAATCTGACGGTCTGGATCTTGAATCAATCTTGGAGTTCATGGATAGCTCGCCGGAGAACACCCTAGCTAAGTACAGCGGTCCTCGGGTTGAAGATATTACAAATGAACACCTGCTTTCACTGGATGTTGATGTTTTGATCCCGGCAGCCCTGGAAAACCAGATTACAGAGGACGTTGCGCCCAGAGTGAAGGCGAAACTCGTGGTCGAAGGAGCCAACGCGCCTGTCGTGCCGGAAGCAGATGCTATTCTCACCGCCAAAGGTACCCTGGTGATTCCAGATATCCTGGCCAATGCAGGAGGCGTAGTCGTATCTTACTTCGAATGGGTACAGAACCTGCAAGGATACTCATGGGATTTTGCAGAGGTAAATAAGCGGCTTGACCAGATGCTCGTAAACGCTTTAAACGAGGTTGGGACGCTGGCAAGAACGCTCCGGATCAACCTCCGAAAGGCTGCGTACATGGTAGCTGTTCGACGTGTGGCGGAAGTCCTCTGGCTGAGGAACGGCATCTAGATCCATAGGGAGGATGAGACAACGTGGCGATACCTGAAGGAGCTCGAGTATTAGAGAGACTAGATGGGAATCCGATGGTAGACGGGGCGGCAAAGTATGCGGCGACTAAGGCCCAGCTCGCATCTGTGGACAGGGCTTTTGCCGAGATTAGCAGCGGTAATTTGGAGGTGTACCTGTATTTCAGGTACGCTCTTGCAAAGGAGATCGTTCAGGTGCTGACTGCGCTGAACGACGATGTTAGAGAGGTGTTCTTGCTATTTGAAAACAGGTGCGAGGCGATCCCGGGCACGCCCTTGCACATAGGTGTAGTGACCAACCGTAAGACTGCTGCACTTGAGTCGTTGGTGGAATCGCTGGCAGAATCTATACTGGCGGTCATAAAGGTACGCCTTCTCCCCCTGGAAGGAGTCCAGCATCTAATCGTTATTGAACTATTTGATCACAGTGACGCACAATCGCGGGTGGGCGCTGCGGCGGCACTGGGGTCACTGCATGAACCACCGTTAAGGCTGTGGCCTCAAAGGGGCGTTGAATAAAGGTTTACTCACCATCATGAAAGCGATAGACACCCTGCCATACTCCTTGGCAGGGTGTCCGCCTTCGTGCGCCAGGCAAGGGCGATAACTTCAGGCCGTCCTGTCCAGACAAGCACAACAACCGGTAAGGCGTTCTACAACGTCCTCGAAGTGAATGCCCAGGGGATGTGACTAGTTCTTGAACCGGTGCACAACCGTAGCAACGGATACTGCCAGAGGTCAGTAGTCCACGATTGTGCACCGAGTAGTTGCACCATACAATAGGTGGCGCAAAAGGCGTGGAAGGAGTGCCCTGAGGTTAGTACGGGTTTGTCAATCAACCTAATTCAATTGCTGCCCCTTTGTATTTCCTGCTTCTTGTACATAATGAATCTGGGAACATCCCAAACTAGTATTACTTGCTTGCATAAGGAGCATCCGATTTCCATGATAAGAATCAGGGATCCTATCCTGCTTGGACTTACAGCAGGGGTTGTGGGTTCGCTGCCCGGGAGATTAACGAATGCTGTAGCGTACCATTGTGGGCTCACTGACGTCAGGTACGGGCGACAGCGGGTTTCAGTTATCTCCGACGGCGCCACTAACATCGTAAAAGAATCAAAGTCCCTGGGAACGCTCGGGGATACAACGGCAAGCGGTCTGACCGGTGTGGCCATAGCCTACACGCTTACCGCTACCGGCAGAGAAGCTGCTGTGTTTAAGGGCGCGGGCGTAGGCGCTGCGGCTTGGCTTGGGGCCTACGGGGTTATCACCAGGCTCGGACGCCGAAAGATCAGCGCCAAACGCTTCTCTAGCCTCTTGAGCTTGCTCGACCATCTGATTTCGGGGGCCTGCACCGCCTGGATCGCCGCAAGACTAGGCGAGGACGATATCTTTCCTGACGGGTACATAGCCATCGGTCCGCACTACCAGGAGAATTCTACAGTACCTGGTTTTGAGGATGAAGACGACCGGCTTGGCGAAGAAAATGCCATACCGCTTCCTATCAAAGTCAGATCGAACAGAAGGACCTTAAAGAGCGTGCTGGGACAGGCGCTGGTACGACTCATTGCGTCCACGCTAAATCTGGAGGTGGACCTACGTTAAACCTCCCATGGCCTGAAGCAAGCCAAGAGAATCTCGAGGAATAGTTTGACTTTGCCAGACTGTTCTGCTGTCCCGTGTAATGTGTGCACCGTAGATGCAGCAGTCACGTGGTATTATGCCGATGAACGACACGATATTATCTTCCACGCCTTTGTTGTCACATCTAATACTGTCTTTGGGACTTTCCCGTCCGCTCGGGGATTTCCCGGGAATACTGGAGTAAGGTTTGCAGGCCGTAACGTTCTCCGGCAGGTTATAACCAGCATCACTTTCAGTCCCCGTTTCGCGGGTCAGAGTATTGCTACCCACTTCTCTGTAAGGAATTTCGTTAATGATGTCTTCCCTTTCAGTCCCCGTTTCGTGGGTCAGAGCATTGCTATAGACGATTTAGCCAAGAAAGATGCCTTAAGGTTAATTGACTTTCAGTCCCCGTTTCGCGGGTCAGAGCATTGCTATGA
>DYEP01000032.1 GCA_020725675.1 Symbiobacterium sp.
AGGTACGCCCAGGGTGAGTATAATAATCCCTACCCGCGACAAGGTAGAGCTGCTCAGGCGGTGCATCACCTCGCTGTTTGAGCGGACGAGCTATCGGGCTTTCGAAGTGATTGTGGTCGACAACCGCACCCGCGATCCCGAGGCGCTGCGCTATCTCGAGGAGTTGCGCAAAAAAAAGCTGGTCAGAGTTATGCCGTTCGACGAGGAGTTTAATTTTTCGAAGCTGAACAACTTGGCAGCAAGAGGTGCGGAGGGTGACCACATCGTATTTCTAAACAATGACACGGAAATAGTCACCGGCGAGTGGCTGGAGGAACTGCTGGGGCACAGTCAGAAACCCCACGTCGGAGCCGTGGGGTGCAGGCTGGTATTCCCCAACGGCCGCATTCAGCACGGCGGGATCGTCTTCGGGCCGGACGGGGTAATAACGCACGCCTTCTACCGGCTTGCGGGTACCGACCCCGGCTACATGGGGCTGGCCACCGTAGTGCGAAACTGCGCGGCGGTGACGGCGGCCTGCATGATGATCAAACGGAGCCTGTTCGAGAAAATGGGCGGATTCGACGAGAACTTGCGCGTTTCCTACGGCGACGTAGACCTCTGCTTTCGGCTCTTACGGGCCGGCTACTTCAACGTCTGGACGCCCCACGCCACGCTGGTGCACCGGGAGTCCGCCACCCGTAGGGAGAGCCAACCACCCGAGGACGTGCGCTACTTTTTCAAGAAGTGGGGGCCGTTCCTGAAAGCAGGCGATCCCTTCTATAACAGGAACCTCGAAGTTTTAGGCGGGCGGTTTCGTCTGAGGGTCGGTTAGCCACAGCCGCACGGAAAACGGACGCTTGGAGGGAGTTTCGGGTGGACGCCACGTGCCGGGTTTGCGGTTCACGCCAGACTGGGTTCGTGCGCGAAATGAGGGTAGCCGGCGACGAGCGGCCTTGGTCCCTCTACAGGTGGAACTGATGCTGCTGGTTGTGTCCATTGGCAATCCCGCGCCATACGGAGACCAGGTCCTCAACGCCAGTTGCCCCTAAGACTTCACGGTGCAGACGCCTGAGACACAGGTGGAACATGGGGGGTCCCGGTTTCCGGGCGAAACGTTCTAAGGTGAGGAGCCAGGCGAACGTCAGGAGAGAATCCCCATCGCGGTTGTAACTCGTCGAGTTAGCTGGAAGTTCTTGTGGAGGTGACCACAAGGTCAATTATGGTGCCCTTGAATCCTTTGGATTATCCGATCTGCTTTTCGCTCCCCCGGCGCCTCACGCCGTTTTCTGCCTGGCATGAACACATTCCGTTCGCAATGTTTCTGGTCAGTATACTGAAGCCAAGAGTAATTGTTGAGCTGGGAACCCAGTACGGAGACTCCTACTGTGCTTTTTGCCAGGCTGTACAGGAGCTGAAGCTCGACTGTAAGTGCTATGCGGTAGACACGTGGACAGGGGATCCACACGCCGGTTTTTACGGCCCGGAAGTCCTGTCCGATCTCCGCCAGCACCATGATCCCCTTTACGGTGCCTTTTCCTTCCTCATACAAAGTACCTTTGACGAAGCGCTCGAGCATTTTGCTGACGGCACCATCGATCTTTTGCACATCGACGGCTATCATACTTACGAGTCGGTGAAGCACGACTTCGAGTCCTGGCGACCTAAGCTAAGTAGTAGAGGCGTTGTTTTGCTCCACGATACCAACGTCCGAAGGTCCGACTTTGGAGTTTGGAAATTCTGGGACGAGATCAAGACGGTTTACCCTCATTTCGAGTTTCTCCACGGTCACGGACTGGGCGTCCTTGCTATAGGACCTGATTGCCCGGAAGAGCTTATGGCTGTTCTGAATGCACCTGAGGAAGTAGCTCTGGGTATCAGGAACTTCTTTTTCACGCTCGGCAGGCAGCTGAGTAATAGTGTAATGCTACAGAAATGGCAGATAGAAAAGCGATCACTAGAAGGAAGAATTAAACAGCTCCAGTTGCAGATAGAAAGGGAACAAGCCGAGAAAGAGGCGGTCTTCGATGAAAGAGATCGCCTGGAGGTTCAGCTGGCCGAAAGGAAACATTATGTTTCGGCTTTAGAACAAAACCTGATGGAGTTATCGAACTGTCTAGCGACGAAAGAAAAAGAGTACGTCCAGGCAAGGGCGTACTTAGAAGCCCAAGTAGCCGAAAGAGACCAGACTGTTGTACGACTTAGACGAAGTATAGATGAGCTAAGACGACAATTGACAGAAAAGGATGCAAAGTTGCTTGTTATAACCAACTCCTTAGGGTGGCGTATTACTCAGAAATACCGTGGGCTAATGGACAGACTTTTCCCGTTGCAAACCGGCCGCCGAAAATACTATGAGATTGCTCAAAGATGTCTGAAGATAGCACTAACTGAGAATCCATCTACCTTAATACGTATGGTGGGCCAAAGCGTTGTTTACCGTTTTGGGTCAGCGCGGCGCGTGTGGCCAAAGCGGGTTAGTAGAGCAAATGAGGTGCTATCGGTTGGAGAAGTACGAGATACGTTACCCTTGCAGGGCTATCACGAACCGGTTGATATTGTTATCTGCATCCACAACGCATTGGACGATGTTAAAAGATGTCTACAGTCCGTTGTAGAACACACATCAGAGCCCTATCGACTAATTCTGGTAAATGATGGTAGTGATGCAACTACAAGCTTGTTCCTTGAAGAATTTTGTCGTACCACCGGAGCAACACTAGTGACAAATGAAGTCGCTAGGGGTTACACATGTGCTGCCAATCAAGGTCTCAGGCAATCCACTGCCGACTACGTTATCTTGCTGAATAGCGATACTGTCGTTACACCAGAATGGCTTGACAGAATGATCCAATGTGCGAACTCTGACGTTCGTATTGGCATAGTTGGGCCGTTATCCAATTGTGCCTCATGGCAGTCGGTTCCCAAGATAGAGGATAGCGGTGATTGGGCAGAAAATCCGTTATCAGAGGGCTTTTCGATAGATGATGTAGGGAGATTAATTGCGAAATACTCCGCGCGCTTATACCCAAGGGTTCCACTGTTAAATGGATTTTGCTTGCTTTTGAAACGGAGGGTAATTGAGGAGGTCGGTTATTTCGACGAGATAGCCTTTGGAGAAGGCTACGGTGAGGAAAACGATTACTGTTTCCGGGCGCAAAAAGCCGGTTTTGATCTAGCAGTAGCAGACGACGTATTTATTTATCACGCCCAATCGCGTAGCTATAGTCACGAAAAGAGGAAAGCGCTATGCGACAGGGCTAATCAGATGCTAATCAGCAAGTATGGCTCAAGAACAGTGGATGATGCGGTAAACGCTTGCAGATATGATCGCATAATGGAGGGAATTCGGGTACGAGCAGAAGTAATGATTGATCGTGAGAATTTGGTACGTCTCGGCAGGAAATCCTGGTCGGGCAAAAGAGTTCTCTTCCTATTACCGGTTGCTGGACCCGGTGGTGGCGCCAACGTCGTGATCCAGGAAGCTAGAGCTATGCGTGCGATGGGGGTTGAGGCCGTACTACTTAATCTGAGAACGTTCGAGGAAGGCTTTTCAGCAGCGTATCCTAGGATTGATGTTCCGGTTATATACTCGGACGTGGCCGACATTGGACGGATAGCTAGTGATTTTGATGTAGTTATTGCTACGGCGAACTACAGTGTCGAGTGGTTAGAGTTTGTGCCCTCGGATGTTATAAGATGCTATTATGTTCAGGATTTCGAACCTTACTTCTATGAGGCTGGGTCGCCGGAGTTTTGGTTGGCCTGGAACTCATATACCCGATTTCGCGACCTTGTTCGCGTAACGAAGACGGAGTGGAATAGGGAGGAGGTTAAAAGACAGATCGGTGAGGATTGTTATGTCGTCGGGCCTAGTGTGAACATTGATTTGTTTAGACCACGGCGTCGGAGCCGATCGTCCGAAGCTCAGCTTTGGATAGCTGCGATGGTTCGACCTAGTAGCGCTCGCCGGGCCCCGAGATTGACCATGGAGGTACTTCAGGAAACGTGGTTTCGTTTTCGGGATAGAGTTAGATTGGTTGTATTTGGGTGTTCAGAGAACGATCCGAGCTTTAGGGTTTTGCCGAGAAATTTTGCTTATCACAATGTGGGTGTATTGTCCCCGCCGAAAATGGCTTGGTTACTTAACGAGATAGACATTTTTGTAGACTTGTCGGAATATCAAGCTATGGGATTGACGGCATTGGAAGCTATGGCTTGTGGCTGTGCAGTTATTGTACCACAAAAGGGCGGTGCAGGTAGCTTTGCTGTAGATCAGATCAACAGTCTTATCGTTGATACCAGTTCGAAGGTTTCTATTATGGATGCGTTGGCTAGATTGATAACTGATAGAGACCTACGTAGCAACATACAGCGCCAGGCCATAAGGGATGCCTGCAAATGGCCGCCAGAAAAGGCAGCTTATAACATGTTAAAGGTGATTTTCAGTGGATGGAATCGGTAAGTAGGGTCTTCGCGGGTTTTTCACGGCTGTTGATGTACGACCGCCTGAAAGGAGTCTCGCCCTATAGGGCTCTACCGCACGCTACGGGACGTCGCGTGGGTACGGTCCGGGCGAGCGGGGTGCCCACGGATTGAAGTGTCCAGCCTGCCGGTTACGGAAGGAAAACGGGCGGTGACCGTCGAGTCGCAAAGCCTGGCTCTTGGGGCTACCCTAAGTCGTAGCAAGCGCGGTGCCCAGGTTGCACTGCCAAATCCGAAGGGGTGAAAGACCTTGAAAGCGCTCATCCTCGCCGGCGACCGGGGATGCGCCTGAGGCCCCTGACCCACACCAGCGGTGGCCAACCGGCCCGCCTTCTTCTACGCACGAGAGGCCCGGCCGTTTCCTCGCGTTGGAGGACAAGCTTATTCGGGGACTCGGGTATTGAGCATATTGAGGACGGCCTCATCCGTCGGAGGTACCCGCCCGGAGAAGGCCAACCACGACCGGAGGACCTTGAGGTCCCTTTGAGGCAAGCGGTGTTAGGGCTGGTTTCTCTTGTGGCGCGAAACAGTTTCCTTGACCCTTTTTGGGAGCGCCGCGGATTTTCTGAAGTTGCGAACCCTTTGCTCGAGGCCGTGGCCTTCGGTATATGACAACAGAAGGTTTCAGGGATGACTGCCGAACCCGCAGCAGGCACATGGCCGCGAACGTGGGTACGGCGAGGGAATCAGTAATTAAGGGGGATGTCCTGTGGGCAAAGAGCGGACTGCCCGCCACTTCACCGTTAAGATCCCGGAAGATTTGGCTGCCCTGGTGGAGAGGATTAGAAAAACGCGCGGGGTGAGTTGGAACCGGTTTTTGGCCGAAGCCATCGCAGAAAAGGCGGGACGCGAAGCGAGGGTAGAGGCGGTCCGGGAAACCCGCGGCGTGTTAAATCCTGAGGATGCTCCCGAGTGGATGGAGGCCTCCGGAGCCGAATGGGTACGTAAGGTGCGGGGAGAGGACGGGAGAATTGGGCCGTGGGCTACCTGATCGACACCTGCGTGTTCATCGACCACCTCACCGGCAGGCTCTCGCCCGCAGCGTCGGCCTGGCTTGAGCGCGTGGCTGCATCGGGAGAGGGAGTAACAAGCGTCCTCGTTTGCCACGAACTCCTCTTCGGAGCACGCACCCCCCAGGGCCCAGGCCGCCGTGAAAAAGCTGTTGGCGGCGTGGGAAGCGCTACCCGTGGACCGCCGCGTCGCCGAGCGCGCCGCCGAGATCAGGCGCGACCAGGCCGCTGGGGAAAAGACGGTCGGGGATATCCGAACAGTTTGATAGCGGCCACCGCAGAGGTCCACGGCCTCCGGATGGTGACAGCGAACGTCAAAGACTTTCCGACGGTGCCGGTAGTCCACCCGGGCAAGGTGGGCGTCACTTGAAACCAAAAGGCCCGCCGTAGCGGAACTGCCTTCCCGCACTAAGACCCATCAGTCTCCCAGTTTCCCCTGCCGCAGCCATTACCGAACGGACTCCCAGCGTGCGGCACCCGGAGCGGAGTTTTTATTTGTGCGGACTACCTGAGCAGGCAGACCTACGCTTCTTGATGGAACGCTCTGAGCTCGAAGCAAAAGGAGAGAAGAGCCTTGAAAGCCCTCATCCTCGCTGGCGGCCGGGGCACGCGCCTCAGGCCCCTGACCCACACCAGCGCCAAGCAGCTCATCCCGGTGGCCAACCGGCCCATACTGTTCTACGTCCTGGAGGCCGTGGCCGCGGCCGGAATTACTGACGTGGGCGTCGTCGTCTCC
>DYEP01000033.1 GCA_020725675.1 Symbiobacterium sp.
AGCACAGCGAAGGTACTTACAAGCGTTTACACCCGCACGCGAGGTCAGCACATCCATGCCATTCAAAAGAGTCTGGCCGAGTGCGCAGAACAGCTCTTCTCGCTGGGGCCGCCCGACTCTTTTAATGTACGGGGCGTCGGAACAACTGGCAGCGCGCGCCAGCTAGCATCAGTGGTGGCAGGCGCAGACGTGGTGAAAAATGAAATCACCGCTCATGCTGTGGCTGCATCCTATTTCATCCCCGATGTGTCCACCATCATCGAGATAGGCGGGCAAGACTCAAAGATCATCATCCTCCGCGGCGGTGTTGTCTCAGATTTCGCCATGAATACCGTATGCGCTGCAGGTACAGGCTCCTTCCTTGATCAGCAGGCTTCTCGGCTGGGATTGGCCATAGAGGACTTTGGGCCAATAGCGCTGCGAGCAAGGAACCCGGTCCGCATTGCGGGCAGGTGCACCGTGTTCGCCGAATCGGACATGATACATAAACAGCAGATGGGGCACGCTATCGAGGATATCCTGGCAGGGTTGTGCGAGGCAATAGTCAGAAACTACCTAAATAACGTTGGCCGCGGCAAAGATATCCGGCCTCCCCTGGTTTTCCAGGGAGGCGTAGCAGCCAACGTGGGCGTGCGGGCAGCGTTTGAAAAGGCACTGGGCATGAAGGTGACCGTGCCGGAGCACTTCGCCGTCATGGGAGCGCTCGGTGCGGCCCTGCTCGCTGCAGAAGAGCGGGAACATACGGACAAGCCTTCGGCCTTCCTGGGCTTTAAAGCAACAAAGTTCAGTTACGAACCCAGGAGCTTTGAGTGCGACCACTGTCCGAACTGCTGCGAAATCGTGGAGATCCTTAGGGAGGGCTCTGTAGTCGCCAGGTGGGGTTCGCGATGCCTCAAGTGGGAAGTACACGACAAAAAGCCGCAAGTTGGTTCATAAACCCTGGCTGCAACACAAAAAGACTATGCTGCGATGAGAGGAGTTGACGGTTTGATCAACATAAACCGGGAAAGGTTGCTTGATAGTCTTCTCAGTTTTGTAAGGCTTCCGGGTCCTTCCCTCAAAGAAAAGGCTGTCTCTGACAAGGTGCTGTCTGAGCTCGCTTCCCTCAACGTGCCCGCCACTTTAGATCAGGCAGGCAGCAAGGTAGGCGGCACTACAGGAAACGTCATCGGCAGGCTCGAGCCAAGCCGTCCTGACTTTGACTGGATCCTTCTTGCTGCACACATGGACACAGTAGCCCAGAGCGGCGTTGAACCTGTGGTAGACGGGGACATAGTAAGCTCGCCTGGTGATACCATCCTTGGCGCGGATGACCGCGCAGCTGTAGCCGCTATACTGGAAGCCGTCCGCGCGGTGCTTGAAGCGAACGCGCTTCACCTCGGAGTGGAACTGATATTTACCATCGGCGAAGAAACAGGTCTTCTCGGCTCAAAGTCGCTCGACATACAAACACTGCGCTCACACATGGCGTTCGTGGTAGATAGCTCAGGTCCCCCGGGCCGCATCATTACCAGCGCACCGTTCCACAACCGGATCACGTGGAAGATCCACGGCAAGGCCGCGCATGCAGGCGTCGCACCGGAGTCTGGCATCAACGCTATACAAGCTGCATCACTGGGTATCGCAAGGATGAACCTCGGGCGGATCGACGAGCAAACCACGTGTAACCTGGGGGTGATTCATGGCGGCAAGGCCACCAACATCGTGTGTGATTACGTTGAGATAAAGGGCGAGGTCCGCTCGCGGGACAAAAAGAAGCTGGCCCAGCAGACCAGTCATTTGATAGACGCCATGCGACAGGGTGCAGAGAGCGTAGGAGCACGCGTCACGGAAGACGTCGTCCTTGAGTATGAAGGGTTTGATCTGGCCGAGGATCACCCCGTTGTGGCGGCAGCAGTCAGGGCGTGCAACCGCTGTGGACTGGTGCCCGAGCTGGCAGCAAGCGGAGGAGGCTCCGATGCCAATGTGTTGAACGCGAAAGGGATACCTGCAGTGAACCTGGCTGTAGGCTATGTTAATCCCCACAGCGCTGACGAACGTATCGCTATCGCCGATCTCCAGGCACTCACCTGCCTGCTGGTAGAGCTCATATCCCCGCAGGACCTGGTGTAGCCCTAGTGGAACCAATAAGGGGGCGCGAAGGCTACGCCCCCTTCTTCCTGCTAATCTCTTCCGTGTCTCACCAGCGGCAGCTTGCGATGCAGGGTTCCCGTGGCCCGTTTGAGCGCACATGCGATGGCCGGCGCCGTCGGCACCATCGGCAATTCCCCCACCCCCCTAGCGCCCCAGGGACCGTCCTGCTGCGCTACTTCCACAAAATATGTCTCTATCGCTGGTACGTCCATAGAGGTGGGGATCTTGTAATCCACAAAGCTGTTGTTCAATACCTGCCCGTCTTCTCCGAATACCATTTCTTCAAACAGAGCGGAGCCCAGCCCCTGGACCAGGCCTCCTTCCACCTGGCCTTCTAGCGTTACAGGGTTGATCACACGCCCTACGTCGAAAGCAGCAACAAGCCTGTGCACGGTGATCTTCCCGGTCTCAGGGTCGGCGCTCACCTCTGCGCCCTGTGCCCCGAACGTCCAAAACGCCACAGGTCTTGGGCTCTGGCCGGTCTCGGGGTCCAGGTTTATGAGGCCTTCGGGCGTGAAGGTGCCCCGACCGAACACGGGCCCTCCCTTGGCACTGCCGTCCGGCAGAAACGCTCCCATCACCACAGATTCAAGGGGAACCGAGAGATCAGGCCGGCCCTTCACGCGAACCTGCCCATCCACCAGTTCCATCTCGTGATCACCCAGGATATACGAGGCGTTCTGGAAGATCTGACGCTTCGCATCCTGCGCTGCGAGCACTACCGCATTGCCGGCTGAGAAGGTAATGCGGCTCGCTACTGTTTGCCATTCATAGGGGGTGATTGCGGTATCCGGACAGGAAACGGATATAGCCTCGATGGGCAATGAAAGTTCTTCAGCAGCGATCTGGGCTAAAGCAGTCATGGCACCCTGCCCGATCTCAGCCGCAGATGTCATCAGCGTCACCGAACCGTCCTCATTAAACTTCAGACAGGCAGAAGACGATGCGTTCGTGGGCATCGCTGGTGCCTTGCACATGATAGCGATGCCTTTCCCCACACCCTCCTTCTTATCACCCCAGCCGATCCGCTCCGCCACGGTCTTTATACACTCGGTAAGCCCGACACCGTACACAACTTCACCGGTTGCGGTAACCCCGCCGTCCTTCAAGCAGTTCAGCAGCCTGAATTCTACCGGGTCCATTCCAAGTTTGTCCGCCAGCGTATCCATCTGTAGTTCCAGTGCCCAATGCAGCTCTGGCATTCCAAAACCACGCATGGGACCGCCTGACGGGTGGTTGGTATACACACAGTACGAGTCAGTCCAGAGGTTTGGTATGTCATAAGGCCCAGCACTCGTATACCCCGCAGCTCGCACAATATTGGCCCCGTACTCGGTGTATGCACCCGCGTCCCAGTACAGTTCGCATTGCTGCGCCCTGATCCGCCCGTCTTTGCCCACCCCGGTCTTGAGCCTCGCGACAAGCCCCTGCCGCACGTACGCTCCGACGAAGTCCTCCTCCCGGGTATACACCAGTTTCACATGCCGGCCCGGCACGGCCAGGGCGAGCGGAGCGACTAGTCCTTCAATAGTGGCTCCTGCCTTTCCGCCGAAACCTCCTCCCACATAGCCAGTGATCACCCTGATTTTCGAAAGTGGTATGTCAAGCGCTGTGGATAGAAACTTCCTCACCGCGAAGGGCGACTGGCAGCTTGACCATACAGTCAGTCTGCCCCCGTTATCAGCGTACCCCACGGCCACATGCGTCTCAAGAGGCGAGTGGTAGATGTGAGGAACGCAATATGTTTCCTCATGAATGATGTGGCTTTCCGCAAATCCCTGTTTTACATCGCCTTTTCGAAGCTTGAAGTGATTAGATATGTTGGTCCCAGGTTTCGGAAAGAACACCGGAGCCCATTCGTAATTCCCAAGATTTTCGTGAAGCAGCGGCGCACCATCTGCCAGCGCCGACAGCGGGTCGTACACCGGAGGGAGCTGTTCGTATTCCACACGGATCAAGCGCACTGCCTCTTTGGCCAATTCCGGAGTCTCTGCAACTACGCCAGCTACAGGCTCGCCGTAATACCTGACCTTATCGACCGCAAACAGCGTCCTATCCTTCAAGTACAGACCGGTGGGCTTTTGGTACTTCTCTCCTGTCACCACCGCGTGTACACCGGGAAGCTCCAGCGCATCTTTTGTGTCTATGTGCTTTATGCGTCCGTGGGAACAGTTAGATCGTAGGATGGCAGCATGAAGCACTCCCGGAAACTTCATATCCCCCACGTACTTCGCAGCTCCGGTCACCTTATCCAGCGCGTCCAGTCTTACAACCGGCCGACCTATTACTCTCATGCGCGCCCCCTCCCTCCTGCTGCCAGGATAGCCTCGACGATCTTCTTATAGCCTGTGCACCTGCAGAGATTCCCGGCGATAGCTTCTCTCACCTGTTCTTCTGTGGGGGAGGGATGTCTTGACAGCAGCGCCTTCGCACTCATCAGCATCCCAGGAGTACAGTAGCCACACTGTACTGCCCCTTTTTCTGCAAACTCTTTCTGGAGCGGGTCCAGCTCGCCTCCACGGGCCAGTCCTTCCACGGTGAGAATTTCCGAACCATCAGCCTCAACAGCCAACACCAGGCAGGAGTTGACTGCGACACCGTTCATGAGAATCGTACAGGCGCCGCACTCGCCTTCGCCACAGCCTTCTTTGGTACCCGTGAGCTCAAGATCTTCTCTCAGGAAATCCACAAGCCGCCTGTCTGAGCGCACCCGCCCTGAGATCGGTGTCCCGTTCACCGTCAGGTGAATGACGTGCTCCATTATGCATCACCTCCCAGCGATGCAAGTACTGTCTGAATGCCGCGCCGAAGCAGTACACGCACGACCTTCCTCCTGAACGCCGCGGTCCCACGGATGTCATCTATGGGACTGATAGCTCCGTCAGCCGCATCCAGCACTCTCTCCATGGCATCCGGACCGCCTTCGTCAAACACGTGCTCTGCATCAAACAGCCTGAGAGGGGTAGGCGCCACAGCTCCTGCGGCCACCCTCAAACGTACATCGCCGCCCTCTACGAATCCGAACACTACCACAGAGACAGTAGACAAATCCACAGCGTTTCTGCGGGATACTTTCTCAAAAAAGAATGTGCCCTTCGTTTCAGGGATCAAAAAGCCCCGGATGATCTCCCCCTGTCTCATCACTGTCTTGCCCGGACCCGTAAAGAAGTAGCAGACAGGCACGGTCCGCTCTTCTCCCGGACCCGCTAGCACTACCTGCGCGTCGAGCACCATCAGCGCGGGCACAGTATCTGCGGCCGGCGACGCGTTGGCTACGTTACCCCCTATGGTAGCCCTGTTTCTCACCTGGCGTGACCCGACGGCGTGAGCCGCTCTTGCCAGCACGGGAAATCGTTCAAGCAACGCGGTGGAATCGGCGATCTGGTTTAGGGTGGTGGTCGCTCCTATAAAAGTAGGCCCGTCGAATGTGATACCGTGGAGCTCGGGTACGTGTTTTAGGTCAACAAGCAGCTTTGGCGACAGCGTCTCCCTTCTCACTTTCACCAGAAGGTCAGTGCCGCCCGCAAGCGGATACGCGCCTTCCCGGTTGGCTAATAGCATCGCTTCCTTCAGCGTAACCGGTCTTTCGTAATCAAAAAAAACCACTTTCGCGTCACCCCCGGAGAGTAGTAAAGGGCCCAGGTTGCCCCGGGCCCCTCCGCAACGCGTACGGAAAGCCTATCTTCCCGTTAAGCCCCTTTCTTCTGGCGTACCCGGAATCAGGTTGTCGAGGAGCAGGCCGAATATGGCCGCCACTGCCATCCCGGTTGACCCGATGGTCTTTATAATGTCACCGAGCCACTGAGCCCCAGGTATTGTTACCTCTACGCCCTTGAAGTAGGCGGGAAGGGAAAGGCCCATGAACATGGTAAATCCGACAATCATTTGATTCCTCTGCGAGGACATATCAGCCCTCATCAGGTTGGATATACCTACGGAAGCGATGAGCCCGAATAGGGTGCAGTAGACTCCACCCACAATGGGTCCGGGAATTGTAGCCACAATAGCACCGAACTTAGAGAACAGGCCAAGTAGTATGAGGACGACAGCAGCCACGTTTACAACATACCTCGAAGCCACCCGTGTCAGCCCAACAAGGCCGATGTTCTCCGTGTAACTCGTGTTTGAGAATCCGCCGACAAGTCCAGCAACGAAGCATCCTATTCCCTCTGCTCCGATACCCCTGTTGATCTGCTTCTCAGTAGGGTCAGCTACACCTGCGGCCGCACAGATCGAGTGATAGTCCCCGAACGACTCGATCATCGAAGCGAGGAAGCCAGCCAGCGTGGCGAGGAAGAACGCCAGACTAAACTTTGGCATGCCCCAGGGGAAGACCACAGTCACCGGATTCCTGATCCAAGCAGAACTCGCTACAGCCTCAAAGCTCACATACCCCGGGGTACCAGGGGCGATGATCCCGGAAACGCTGCCAAGAAGTGCCACGACGTAGGCCACCACTATTGCGAGCAAAATGGGGAATAATCTGAAGAAGTTGTTCCTCGGCGCAAGCACCAGTGAAAAAAGGAACGCGCAGACGATGACAATGCCAGCGAGGTACCAGTTTTGGCCCGCCATTGGCGCGCCTACCTCAAATAATGCAAGTCCTATCAATGCAATGGTGGGACCGATCACAACAGGACTAATAAACCTTCTTAAAGTTCCGATAAGACCCGAATAACCAACAAGCATCTCCACAATGGCGCCCGACATAATGGCTCCTGCGATGTACTGCATGGAAAGTGCTCCCCCGCCCGTGGCAGCGATGATCGCAAAGAACGGTCCGAGAAATGAAAACGAAGTACCTTGCACAATGGGGAGTTTAGAGCCGAAGTTGACCTGTATCAGAGTGGAAATGCCCGCTGCGAGCATGCACGCACTCACTAATATTGCAGTCTGGTTCGCGCTCATCTGCAGCGCCTGACCCAAGATGAGCGGTACAGCCACTGTCGCCCCGAACATAGTCAGCACGTGTTGCACTCCCAGTCCGAGGCTCCTTAGAAATGGTTTGGGAACTTCATCAAGACCATAAAGGACTGTCTTGCGCTGGATCTCCGGGGTTACAGACACTTGTGGGATCCCTCCTTGAGTGGGTTATTTGCCGATTGAGGCCTCCGCTTTGTGGACCCACACCTCCTTTCACGGACATCTTTCGATGCAAGGTGTTCGCCGGCCACGCAAACCCCATACATATTCCACATCGTCTCAAGGCTTCCTTCAGCCTTGCGTGCAGATCATCCCCGGAGTTTGTAAGATTCTATTAAGTGAGGCTTCTCCGCCCTGAAGTCCACTCCTTTGGCAGAGTTACACAAAAACCTGCGCTGGTCATTCTATAGTAGTAATAAATAAGGTGTCCTATCGTTCACGTTGTTCCCAACTGCAGCTTGGGCAGTGGGGTCCGGCTACCGTTCCGGTACGGACCCCGACGCCTGTTTTAGTCTTCCACAAAAGCTACAACACGGCATATGCTCGATTCTCCATCAACGAACCTCCATGGGAAGCAACCCACAACGGTCCTCCTGTTAAGTATCTGATCGATATCTCCTCCCAGGCACTCTACATGGATGATCCCGTGGGGAAACAGCTTTGTGTGCATCATCTGGTAGTGGTCCGGAGGGAAGATCTCGGCAAGACTCTTCCCATACTTTCTCAGCATATACTCGTTGGCCTCCTGCGCTTG
>DYEP01000034.1 GCA_020725675.1 Symbiobacterium sp.
ACTCTCCGTAAATATCTCCTCTGCCAGCTTTCTCGCCGGCAGCCCTTTACCAAAAGCCTGTCTCTGGCTCTCTCTTTTACTTCGCTTCTTGCCGTTTCCGGCTGAAACTTTCCTCTCTCACTGTTCAGTTTTCAAGGACCAGGGGCTGCGCCAATTTTGGCGCGCTCATTTAATCTATCATATCGCAAATATCGTGTCAAGCATTGTCTTGTTGAGTTTGTTCTTAGTCTTCCGATGTGCAAGGATAAATATATCATGGGGAAATGCGTCGTTTCAACCCCGGTATTTTTGCATTCGAGGTGTTTTTGGCCAGCGAATATCCATTGCCCGTTAATAGTATGCTAACCGTGGAGCAGGCGTGATTATTCGCCTCCGTATGCTCTTAGGCTTTAGGCCTCATCGTCGGAAACAGGATCACATCACGAATTGAAGGCGAATCTGTCAACAGCATAACCAAGCGATCGATGCCTATACCCAAACCTCCTGTTGGAGGCATACCATACTCCAGTGCCGTGATGAAGTCTTCGTCCATCACATGAGCCTCATCATCGCCTTTCTCTCTCTCTCCGACTTGCTGCAAGAACCTCTCTCTCTGGTCAAGCGGGTCGTTCAGCTCGGTAAAAGCATTGGCCACTTCTCTTCTTGAAATAAAGGCCTCGAACCGGTATGTAAACTGCGGATCATGGGGGATGCGTTTAGCCAAAGGTGACACTTCAACCGGATAATCAATGAGAAACACCGGTTGCACCAAATTTGGTTCTACATAAACTTCAAGAAGCTTATCGATGAGCGTACCTTTGGTAATGGTCTTGTCAATGTTGATTCCAAGCCTTGAACAGATATAAGCCGCAGCGCGATCGTCAGGAATATCGGCTCTAATATCAATTCCGGATCTTTCGCGGATTGCATCGACCAACCTGATGCGTGGCCAGGGTGGAGTCAAATCAATCTCTTCCCCCTGATAGGTAATCTTTGTGGTGCCCAATACCTCTTTCGCACAGAAGGCAATAAGATTCTCTGTGATTTCCATCATATCATTGTAGTCTGCATACGCCTGGTACAATTCAAGACTTGTAAACTCGGGGTTATGCTTTGTTGAAATACCCTCGTTCCTGAAGATCCGACCAATCTCATAGACTTTCTCAAAGCCACCCACGATCAGTCTCTTAAGGTGAAGTTCTGTGGCTATCCTCAAGAACAAGTCCATATCCAGCGCGTTGTGATGAGTAATAAACGGGCGCGCAGTGGCGCCACCGGCAACAGTCTGCATCACCGGAGTCTCAAATTCGTAAAATCCTCGTTCATCCAGGTACCGCCTCACAGCTCGAATGATCAGGCTACGACGGAGAAACGTATCGCGTACCTGTGCATTGACTATAAGGTCTACATAACGCTGCCTATACCTGACGTCCACATCCTTCAGTCCGTGCCACTTTTCTGGCAAAGGACGCAATGACTTAGTGAGTAGTCTGAAACTCTCGATCTCGACGGTGATCTGTCCCTTTTTGGTCTTGAAGACCCGTCCTGATACTCCCACAATATCCCCGATGTCAAGTTCGCAGAATAGTTCGTATGCATCTTGCCCGAGCATGTCTGCCCTGGCATACACCTGGAGCCTCCCGGATTGGTCCTGAATATCGGCGAATGTGGCCCTGCCGTGCGTTCTTACACTCATCAGTCGCCCTGAAACAGTTACAATCGTGCCCTCCAGTTCGGCAAAACGCTGAACCACTTCCTCTGAGCGGTGGCTCGGTACGAATTTCTCGCTATAAGGTTCAATGCCGCGGGCTCGCAAAGCTAGCATCTTTTGAAGCCTTGCTTCGTAGAACTTGTCCGCATCAAGAGTCCACTGGTCTTGTGCCATTTGTTCCGATCCTCCTGTTTTACCGGGAAACCCCAAGGACTTGATATCTTATTGTGCCTGCTGGCACAGTGATCTCTACCAGGTCTCCCACTCTCTTTCCAAGAAGCGAGCGCCCCACCGGGGATTCATTCGAAATTCTGTTTAAGGCGGGATCCGCCTCAGTAGAACCAACAATCACATATTCGAACTGTACATTTGTTTCAAGGTCTAAGACCTTTACTCGACTGCCCAACCCGACTTCCAGAGGGTCATGCTCCACATCTTCTATGAGCTTGGCATTACGGAGCATACGTTCAAGGGTCATGATTCTGCCCTCGACGAAGGCCTGTTCATTCTTCGCATCCTCGTATTCGGAGTTTTCATTAATGTCCCCGAACTGCCGAGCTTGCTTGATCCTTTCTGCCACCTCGCGTCTTCTTACCGACTTGAGGTGCTCAAGTTCCGCTTCAAGTTTTTTTAAACCCTCGTAAGTCAGCATGATCTCTTTTTCGGGCATTCATAGCTCCGCTCCCTTGCGTAAATTCTATGCAAATCTATATGTTGATAAAGTCGGATTATGCACCGCTTTCTGCAACCCTTGGTCGTCATAAAACCAAAATAGTGTCAGAGCCTAAAGGCAGGCCCCAGACACTTAAGAGACCTATGATTGACGCATCTGCGTACCTCCCTGGCCAAGGGGCCAGAGGGCCCAACTTGAGTTTCACTGATATGCTCAAGACCCTCCCCTATAACGAGAGGGATGTACCATATCTGGCAGGGTCTTTCACCATATATCGGTCGGAAGCACCGACCGAACATAGCGTAGCGCTTGCAGAAGATTCTACCAACATGGAGCACCTTCAATTATAGTCTAACAGTCAGAAGATTGTCAATCAGGTCCACACCAAGGTCCGTACCAGACAAGGAGAAGTCCACCCACTGACCGTTGCGGCATTCTGCTTGGTGAGCACTTGCTTTAGCTCAACTCCGGGGGTGTTTTCCGCATCCTTTCACCGGTCACACAAGGCCTTCCGGCAGCCCTAAGTCCTGCTTTGTACTGTCTCCGTGTTGTTCCCCATGGCACTCAAGTGTACAACTCTTGGCTTAAAACCTGTCTTGTCAAGCAAAGAAAAGTAGTCTTCGTGGGTCAGCATCTCCGGCCGTTTGCCAGACAGCGCCACTAGTATACCTTCAAGTACATTCGTGCCAAACGATCTCCCATTCATTTCGGGAGTACCGGTGACAACCGCCGATACGCCCGCAGCCCTTAAGAAGTCTATATCGTCAGCAGTCACAGTATTCGTCACTATGATCTTCCCCGGAAGCTTATCGGGCATAAAACGCTTTGTCAGATGGAAGTCTCCACAGACCAGATCAGCCCAAAGAAAGTGATTACGGTACTTGGGTATGCGCAGTTCCTGTTTGGAGCCGGTGGGATATAGCCAGGAAAACGGCATTTGACAAACAAGCGGCGCTAGTATCCGCGCTACGTACTCCACCTGCCTCATTGTTCGCAGAGGAATACCCACACCCAGGTTAAACATCAAATCGCCGAATATAACATCGGCCTTACATTCGACCAATCCTTTAGCCATTCCTACTCTATCCACAGCTGTTGTGAGCAATGCATGTTTGCCTTCAAGCTTTAAGATAGTACTATCAACAAACTGAATAAGCTTGTATTCCAGTGTCTCCTTGAGCCCGCTGCCATCAACCATCGGGGTCAGCCGCGCAGCGCGGGCTATGGGCAGTGCATCTCGCAGGAAATATTTCCTGTCCCCTGCTCTTATTGTCATATCGATACCGCCCATACCAAAAGCATCCACTTTACCGTCAAGTTGTCTTACCAGGTCTATTGCTTTCTTGATGCTGCCGTCCGTGCCCACTCTCTCAATACGAAAGCGTTCTCCCAGTATCTCTGTTTCGAAATAGTGATCACGCTTTGAAGATCCAAGACTGATACTCACCACTCTCTTCAAACCTCACGCCTCCTCCCTACCTGAGTAGCTCCCTTATGGTCTTTCTAAGTTCCTCCACGTTCACGTAGACGTCGCCTTCTATTGGAGATACTCCTATTGGTATCTGGATCGTTTCGTTATCCAGAAGGCCCGCCATAAACCTTACTCTCTTGTCAGAACCAAGGAGAACCACCGTGTCGAATTCTCTTACCCTGGATACCAGCTGAACGATGTCGTTGAACAGTTCTATTCCGCTGCGGTTTCTCACGAACTCCCATCTCTCTTTGTCATTCAATACAAGTACAAACTCTACGCCTTCCTGTCTGGCCATGTCATATACCTCGTCCTTGTTTCCGATAGGGAACCCGATGAGCGCGATCTTGCCTCCGCGCCTGACTTCACCCACATTCTCAAGTCTTGAAACAAAAGAGCGGTCAAGCCCGAGCTTGTCCGCTACTTCCTGCTGGGAAGCACCTCTTGCCCTCAGCTGGAGTATTTCGGAAATCTTTGCATCTATGCGGTCTTTATCAATAAGTTTGTCTCCGATTCGTATAAAGTTCATACTTCGGCATCCCTTCTGTGCGCATGTTCGTGCACAAATAAAGTATAACAGCAACCGCTGGAGGAAGGCAACTCCTGAGCGCCTTATGCCTTGGTGTCCCAGGGTGAAAGCGGGAACCGGTGCAGGATCGCTTTGGCTAAAGCCGGCGGGGGTGAAAAGTCCTCATGCATCATGCCTGTCTTTAGCCCCTGCAACACCCTCAGCCCCTTTTCCATACTGATGTCAAGCTCGGAGAATAATCTTGAGAGTGTACGGTTTCTGGCCTTCTGCAGACCATATAAATCCAACGACTCCTCTTCGATAAGTTCCTGGATCTCCTGTATCATGTAAACCTGCGCCATCTGAGTCAGCGGATTACCGCACATCCCTGTCTCCGTAATGCCAAACACTTCGGGTCTTTTCAATCGATATCCAATTTCTACCGAAGCCTTTAAGGCATCAGTCTCAATCTTGATGCATTCAATCAGTGATTTCGGAGTACAGATGCCCAGACTCTGAAGAGAACGAATGATCGCGTGCTCAATTGTGTGTGCCTGAGCTGGTTCAACGATCTCCCCCAAGTTCGCTGTGATACTTACCTGCCTCCCGGTACCGTGTTCTGAGCCTTCGATCTGAACAGGTAAGTCGCCAATGCCCTTCATAATAGTGCGACCTGAATTTGCGCGCCAGCCTGCTCCATCGATGCAGGGGTAGCCTTGTTCCTTCAGATTGCTCAGGTTGAGTTCAGTGATATTTTGCCCCCAAAGAATACCTTTGGACACTACCAACGTACCAACCGTAGCGCGCTCAAGCCCCTGGAACTCAATTGCAAGAACTGTTCTTTTGCGCATAGGGGAGCCAACGTACACCTCAATGAGCCGTCTCTTTCCGATCGCGGCTAGCACACCCACGGGATAGATATGCCTGCCGTCAAGGGTAGGCGGACACAGAAAGCATACATCCGAAACATCCTGAGCTCGTATACCGTAAGAATCAAGCAGGATACCGTTAATTGAACGGCTACCCGGACGCGGAAATACCCCATTTGATATAGGAATCACCGGTACAGTCATGGTACGTCATCAGTCTCCAATTTCCGCAATGTAGTCTCTGACAAGTTCCTCAAGTTCCCGAAAAGTTGCAGCCTTCATTACCCTGGGGCGAAAAGCCGCACTCCCCGGGAGTCCCTTGGTGTAATAGCACATGTGCTTTCGCATCTTGCGTATGCCCATGCCTTCCCCGAATTCTTTACATAGGAGATTGGCGTGCCTGAGAGCAATGAGCAGCCGGACTACCGGGGAGGGTGGCTGCCCGGGTTCCTCCCCCATCATCGCACGAATACACATCGAGGGCAACCATGGCCGTCCGAGTGCGCCGCGAGCCACCATAACTGCATCGCACCCTGTTTCCGATCGCATGCGCACCGCATCCTCCCAGTGGAAGATGTCACCGTTCCCTACAACCGGGATATGTATACTCTCACGCACCGCTTGGATGATAGTCCAGTCTGCACTCCCACGGTAGCCCTGTGCCCTGGTCCGGGCGTGCACTGTAACAAACGCCGCTCCACTGTCCTCCAGGATCCTGGATACGTAAGGTGCGTTCCGCGTTTGGTCATCCCAGCCCGCCCTGATCTTTACTGATACAGGCAATGGGCTAGCTTTCACTGCTTCTTCGACTATCCTGGCGAGTGTTCGGGGATTTATCATTAAGGCCGCTCCCTCGCCCTTTCTCACTACCTTGGGCACCGGGCAACCCGCATTTATGTCTATACCGTCAAAGCCTTTAGCTTTCAAGATCTGTACCGCTTCGCGGATAACACCGGGGTCGCTCCCAAACAGCTGCGCAAAGATCGGATGCTGCCACTTCAGGGGAGCATCTTCTCCCGCTCTTGCATATCCCAGGCAAAGCGCTTTAGCACTCAGCATCTCCGTGAAGATCAGACCACACCCGAATTCCCTGACGAGGTAATGAAACACTTTGTCAGTCACACCCGCCATCGGCGCCAGCATTACAGGCGGATCAAGAAATGGAAACGACATCTTCACCAACACGTGGCCCTCCAAACCTAATATGCCCACCACGTCATATTCCATGGCGGACCTGGTAATCCTTCCTTCCGTTAGACGTTGCGTTGACTTGCGCCCATCAGGAACCCCTCTTCCCCCCGGATGAATTCTTTCTTCAGGGCTTTTGTTGAACCAGGATTTCGTTACCGAATAGAGAATAAATGTTAGCTTGGAATAAGTCTGTCCAGGAGTTACGAAAATGACCACACAACAGTCTGCTGCTCACCTCACCTCGGATGCATATTCAGCTGTACTTTCCGATTGTATGTCACCAGACCAGATGCGAAAATCCATTCTGCGGCTTGCGTGGCCGGTGATCGCAGAAATGGCACTCACAACAGTGACGCAAATCGTCGACACCGCAATGGTTGGTAGATTGGGTGCCCCAGCAGTTGCAGCAGTAGCCATGTCGTTTCAACCCCTGTGGATCGCCATTGGGGTTTTTACAGGGCTTGGAGTAGGAACCACTGCGCTTGTGGCAAGGCTATGCGGTTCTCAGGAACGAAGTGAAGCAGATAAGGTCCTGACCCAGTCTCTGATAGTGTCAGCGGTACTTGGTATGGCCCTGTTCCTGTTGACATACCCTAACGCAAAGTACATTGTCCAGTTCATGGGCGGTGAACCGGAAGTAGTCAGCCTCGGAGCGTCCTATCTTCGGGTCTTGCTGCCAGGGCTGTCCTTCATGTTGGTTCACATGGTCGCATCCGCCGCGCTAAGAGGAGCGGGAGACACAAGGACTCCAATGAAGATCAACGTTATGATTAACCTCTTAAACGTATGCGGAAACGCCTTGCTTATATTCGGTTTGTTTGGATTTCCCGCTTTAGGAGTAGTCGGTGCAGGGATCGCCACGTCGGTTTCACGTATTTTCGGGTGTTGCTTGATGCTATGCTTGTTGGCATCAGGAAACAAGGCAATAAACCTTAACCTGGAGACTGTAAAGAGGCTGGAGTTTACATATATACCACGAGTGATCAAGGTGGGAATACCTGCCGCGCTTGAGCGCCTTGCGATCTCGGGCGGGCAGCTGATCTACGCAAGGTCTATTGTGCTCTTAGGAACCATTCCTTACGCAGCTCATGCCATCAGCATTAACGCAGAAGCCATCTCATATATGCCTGGATATGGCTTTGCTATGGCTGCGACGACTCTTGTTGGCCAGAACATGGGAGCGGGTAAACCCGACGTAGCTGAACGCAGCGTTTGGGAAACACTGAGAATAGGTTCTGCCATCATGGGTTTTATGGGAGTGTTGTTCTTCTTGTTTCCAGAGTTCTTCATGCGAATATACACAAATGAGCTCGAAGTCATCGCGCTTGGAAGAGTCACACTCAGAACAATGGGTATCGCTCAGATACCGCTGGCTGTAGGCTTCATCATCCCGGGCGCACTCCGCGGCGCGGGTGATACTCGCTCAGTACTTTATTCCACCATCATTGGTATGTGGTGCGTAAGACTGGGAGTAACGTACATATTGGTTTACTGGTTCCAAATGGGGCTTCTTGGCGCATGGCTGGCCATGGCGGCAGACTGGTTCTTGCGCAGCATTTATGTCTTGGCAAGATTCAAGTCAGGATCGTGGAAGCATATGGCCGTATAATAACATCTGAGGAGGAATGTATGATGAAATTGCGTTTCCTTGGACACGCATGTTCAATTCTTGAGCACGGCAACACTGCCCTCATCATTGACCCGTTTATTAAAGACAACCCGCTCGCGCCCCAAAAGGTAGCAGACGTGAAGGTCCAGTTTATCCTGGTTACCCATGCCCACTTTGATCACCTCGGGGACGCGTGGGAAATCGCCAGACAATGCGGCGCAACTGTCATATCAACCGCAGAAATCGCACGTCTTGCACAAGAGCAGGGTATCAACGCACACGCCATGCACATAGGCGGAAAGCATAGTTTTCCGTTCGGATTCGTACGTGTCACTCCTGCATTTCACGGCGCCGGTGTTCCTGGAGGGCATGCCTGCGGCTTCGTCGTAGGTTTCTTTGGCAAGAATTTTTACTTCCCGGGCGATACTGCACTATTTGGGGATATGCGTCTAATCGGTGAGCTCGAGCGGATAGACGTGATGCTGCCGCCCATCGGCGACAACTTCACAATGGGTCCTTCCGACGCCGCGCTCGCTGTAAAAATGGTGAATCCAGCACTCGTAATCCCTACGCATTATGATACATGGCCTCTCATTAGGCAAGATGCGATGCGGTTTAAGGAACTCGTGGAGAAGGAAACTGGTTCCAGTGTGATTATACTGAATCCGGGAGATACACATGAATTCTAGGCTTCAGTGCACCGCACTGCTTTCAGGAGGCGGGCTACCCGCCTCTTTCATGACCTCTTCGTCCACCATAATAGGCGCTCCCGCCCTGAGTGCTAGCGCAATGCAGTCGCTTGGCCTTGCGTCAATGGGTATGCGAGCATCGTCCACCGTAAGAAGTACTTCACCAAAGAACGTACTATCGCGGAGCTCTGTGATGGACACGCGCTCGACTGAAGCCCCTAGCACGTCCAGAATCATCTTCAACAGGTCGTGAGTCAAAGGCCTTATAGGCTTGATGCCCTCAAGTTCCAGCGCGATTGACGTGGCTTCAAGAAGCCCTATCCAGATCGGCAGGAGCGTCCCGTTCGGCGCCTTCAGGATGACAACCCCCTGATCCGCCTGTGGATCGACAGCCACTCTCTCCACCGTTACTTCGATCATTGCAGGGTCACTCCCTTACGTAATCCCTGTGATCTATTATATCACGGTGAAGCCCGTAGAGATGTCTATTTATACCACCTTGTAACCTTGCCCAGTAATCGCGTTTTTGGCTTCAAGGAGCGTGGATTCACTGCCGTCGTAGGTCACTTTCACAACACCGTTGGTCAGGTCGACCGACGCAGCAGTTACCCCGGTTACGGTAGAGAGTGCCTTTTCCACGGCTGCCCTGCAATGACCACAGCTCATGCCCTCTACGCGCAATACCACTGTTGTGTCACCTTGTACCGAACCTGTCATATACGATACCCTCCCATGGTATGTGTTCTCGGTATACTTCGGCAAAAGGGGAGCAAATTCCTTGCTCCCCCTAACGTATTGTACCTATTTTTTTGCAGACTCTTTCTTTCGGTAGTTAGCACAGTCAGAGCCACAAGTTGCCCCGTGAGTACACTTTTCTATGCCGATAGAGTCCAGCGTGCAGCGATTCTTTCCGTCATTGAAGCTGCAGTCATCCACTGTACAACGCGTCGCTGCCAACGGGATCACCTCCTGACAGTCTCTTCCTGCATAGACTGCCCGGCTGCCGTGTTGTGTATTCATTTCCCCAATGCCTTTCTCACCATGAATTCCATTTGCTGAAGGTTCATCGCTCCAACTCTGCTGGACGAGAGCACCCCTTTTCGGTCCACAACAAATGTGGTAGGAAGGCCTGAAACCATGTAAGCACGGGTAACCTTCCCATCCGCATCGAGCAACACGGTAAACGAGTATCCATTGGTCTCAATAAAACGCGCTACGCTATCCGGCGCTTCCCTGACATTGACTGCAAGTACCACGACTTCCCCCTCGTACATCTCGTGAAGCGCTTGGAGGTCAGGCATTTCATAAACACAGTAGCCGCACCAGGTCGCCCAAAAATTGATTAAGACCACCTTACCCCTCAGCGATGAAAGCCTCACGCTGTCCCCATTCAGTGTGTTCAGCGTAAAGTCAGGTACAGGTTTTCCAAGCTCAACAACCTCCGGTTTGGCGCATGCTGACATCACTATGAGGATCATACCGATGGCCAGAACAAAGCGGAATATCTTCAGCGCAAGATCCCTCCTGTATTAGTCTATATTGTCATAGCCTGCTTCCCAAAAGCGGTAGTGCATCTGTAGCAACTAGGAGACCCAGCACTATCAGAACATAACCGCTAACTCTTGATATAGCCGGTAAGTAACGAGATAGCCCCCGGATTCTCAACAGAGTGCTCTCAAGAAACACCGCCATAATTAGAAACGGTATGGCAAGTCCCGCAGAATAGGCGCCGAGGAGTACACCTCCGTTTACCACCTCGGCCCCCGCCGCCAGTACAAGAATAGACGAGAGAATAGGGCCGACACAAGGACTCCAACCCAGGGAGAAGACTACTCCGAGAAGAAATGCCCCTACAGCGGTGGTAGGTCGGCGTGGCGAACCTAGCCGTCGCTCTCTGTGCAGAGCCTTAATTGTCACGATCCCGGACGTATGAAGGCCCATCGCTATAATAAATAACCCTCCAACTCTGCGAAGGATGCTCCTGTACATAAGCAGCGAGCGTCCGAACGCGGTCGCAGTCAGTCCGAGCGATATGAAAATCAGGGAGAATCCTACCACGAAAAACACCGAGTTCACTACCATCTTGCCTTTTGACGGGCGGGTGCTACCCTGTCCGGCAAAGGTCGAGCCCGCGATGGACGTCAAGTACGCGGGTATCAATGGCAAAACGCACGGAGAACCGAAGGAAAGCAGCCCGGCAGTGAAGGCCAGGGCGACCGACAGCGACTCTGACAAGGGCGATCCCCCCTGAATAAAAATAGCCGCTCAAAGGCGGCTTCCCTTACAAATGCGTGATACCGGCATCAGCCCGTCAGCTGGCCCCCCTGCAGCCGTTGAGCCAATACCCCCTTCGCGACCCAACACGCCTTCCCCATCTCCACCATCCGCTGGGCATTCTTTCTGCTAACACCCCGGAGCTGTCCGATGACCTTCACAACCTCTGTCGTCCTGCCTTTTTCCAGCCTCGAACAAGCAGACGCCCTGGCACGGGCCGCTTCTCGTGGTAGGGTTACGTGTATGCTGCCAAAGCAAGAGCGAAATCCCGCACACTGGTAGCAACTCACGAGTTTCTGCTTTGACATTCAGGCCCCTCCCATATCGTTTCCTACCGTCATTCTACCCGTCTGAAGGAGGGTTGTCAAGCAGACTTGTACACTATTCAACGCTTGCTACACCCGGCGGCTCACGACTTCTTTGCTGTCAACAGGAGTATCTCTCCCACTTTCCTGATGGTTTCCGGTTCCACGCCCAATTCTTTTGCCTGGCGTGCCAGGAGAAGACCTTCCTTTATATACTTTGAGTTCGCTGAATCTCTGAAAAAAGCCAGCATTTCTTCGGGAAACCATTCCTCAAGTAGAGGGAGGACTTCAGAGCAGGGGTATGTCCTGCCTATCATGACAAAAGTGATGGGAAGGCCCATCGCCTCCGCTATGCTCTCCAGCGTTTCAGCTGCCGGGCGTCTTGTCTCATCGCTCATGATCTGCCAGAGCGCCTGTGGACTAATCTTTGCCTTCCGAGCTAGTTTCCTTATTGAAAATGTATTCGGGTGGACTTCATTACAGAAGTCCATCGCCCATCGGATCCGTGCGCCAATGGACATGTCCTCGAGCGCGCTCTTTTCCTCTGGCGAGAGGAACGACAGGTGTTCAAGCAGCGCTTGGATCGCCTTATCTTCTGACATGCTCCTCCCTCCGAAGGTTTCCGCACTTATACAGTATTATATTTCATCTTTGGATCGAACGCAATTTTCCAAACTTCCAAAAAAGGAAATTACATCTATATGTCGAATGAAAAACTCAAAGATCATAAAAGTCTCCGAAAGGGCAAACCTGCCGCGAGGCAGGGACGCAAAGCCACGGGCCTCCTGAAGGTAGCCGGGTTTCCGAAGAGCTGAATTGGCAGAGCCAACGTCCTGTCCTTTCGGGGGTGTTGGCTTTCATGTTGTATGAAAGGGAGGGTGAATCATGCCGCAGGTGAGAGTATCCCGATCAGTGCACGATACACATACGGTCGATCTCTTGTTCGAAGTTGCTTCACTGAACGATCGGGGGATTGAACTGGCTGAACAGCGCAGGTACCATGAGGCGCTGGTGGTGTTCCGGGAGGGGCTTTTGCTTGCTTCAAGACATAGCTTTGATCTGCACGTACTGTGGATCACTCGCAACATCGCGCGCACCTACAAGCATATGGGAGATTACGAACATGCCATCGCCTATTACCGCAAATCCCTTGCCCTCGCCGAGCCAGGGAGCGTTGACAGATGCCACATCCATACGGGCATGGCTCTATCCTTGCTCGAGCTCGGCCTCTACCGTAAGGCCTTGAGTCACTTCACGGCCGCATATAGAATATCAAGCCGCCTTGGCGATACTCGTAGCATAGCGGATTGCCTCACTAATCTCGGGCTCGCCTACTGCAAAGTGGGTTGCCTTGAGAAGGCCAGGGAACTTATGGAACTAGCGCTAACTCACTATTTTTCTATAGGCTACCTGGAGGGTCTAGCCTACTCCTACACTGAGCTGGCTAAGATCTCATGCGGTCAGGGTCAAATCGCCCGGGGACTGCACTATGCTCGCGAGGCAATGATGCTGGCAGCGGATTTGAAAGACGAACTGGAACTGGCACGTGCGCTGGTTGCTTCCGCAATGCTCTACCGCAAAAACGGGAACAACAACAAGTCCAGAAGCTACCTGAGACAGGCATACTCTATTTTCTCTGCCTACCAGGACCCGGCAGGCCTGGCTGAATGCCTGTCGTTAATGCAGAAAGAAGAAAGGAGGTCAAAAGAAAAAAGATGAAACGCATACTGGCCATCTTTCTCATCCTGATCATGCTTTTTACGTTCTCCTCGGTCGCTGTCGCCGGCCCCCGCCACGAGCCGTGGGCGAGCCTCAAGAACAATGAAACCATTCAGTTTGTGGTAAATCCGGCCGGAAATCCAGTACCAGTGTTCTTCCCCTTACAGAGTTTTCCCGCGAGATGACCCCCGGGAACGAGCCCTGTGATAGATCAGGGCTCGTTCCCTTTCTTAAGAAGGAGTTTTAGACGCTCTTTTCGAATCTCTGCAAAGCGCAAGAACCAAAAGGAGAGGTTCGCTATGCATGAATGGAGGATGCGGGCAAGAGAACGTCTCGCCGGCATTTGCCGCCTTTGCAGGGTGTGTGACGGCCGTGCTTGTGCCGGTGAAGTACCGGGGTTTGGAGGAGTGGGTACGGGCGCTTCGTTCATCAACAACGTAGAAGCGCTACGTCACCTAAGGATCAACATGCGAACCCTCCACCCGGTAAGCCAGCCATGCACCGACACTACCCTGTTCGGCATCGAACTTTCCACACCTGTACTTGGTGCCGCCGTAGGTGGTGCAAGGATTAATATGAAGGGGATCATTACCGAAGACGAGCTCGCTTGGGCGATGATCAGCGGCCCTGCCTGTGCCGGATCGCTTGGAATGGGTGGAGACGGCGGGCACGAAGAAGTGCTGGAGTCAACGCTGAAAAGCATTAAGAATTGCAGTAAGAAAGGTATTCCTGTCATAAAGCCAAGGCTCCAGGGTGAGCTGCTCCGGAGAATGCGCCTGGCGGAAGATGCGGGGGCTCCCGCTCTTGCCATTGACGTGGATGCGGCGGGGCTGATAAATATGGCTCTGCTTGGTCAGGCGGTGGAACCAAAACATCCCCGCCAGATCAGCGAAATCGTACAATCAACGTCACTTCCGGTAATACTTAAAGGTATTATGACCCCTGATGAAGCCCTTTTGGCGGCTGAATGCGGCTGCAGTGGGATTGTGGTATCCAATCATGGTGGCAGAAGCATAGACCACTGTCCGGGTACCGCGTCAGTGCTCCGTGACATCGCCAGTGCTGTCCGGGGTAAACTGGTGATCATGGTCGACGGTGGAATTCGTTCAGGAGTAGATGTCCTCAAAATGCTCGCTCTGGGAGCGGACTTGTGTCTTGTGGGCAGACCGCTTGCTCAGGCAGCAGTGGGCGGCGGAGAGGAAGCCGTCGCAGAAGAGATCAAACGGATCACTTCTGAACTCAAAGTGGCAATGATAATGACAGGGCAAAGTCACGTTCACAGAATTTCGCCAGATGTAATCCATGAACCGAAATCAGGGTTTGCAGCTAGCTCAAGCTAGGGTGGGAGTTCTTTACACGTAGCAGGTGTCTTGAGAACAGTATTCCAAGCACATAAAGACAGTCAGTGGGAAGGTAGTAAGGGGCGACGGCATCAAAGAGGATGTTGGCGGAGTATGCGCCGGATTCATCAGGCCCCCATAGCACACACCCAAGCAGAAGATGAGGAAACACTGCCATGCTGTAACCCCATACCCCGTCAATTCTAGCAGCGCCCGACGCAACGCAGACCTCTTGAAACTCCCTCCATGAACAGAACTCCGATTCTAACGGCTCAATTGCCTCCTTAACAAACGGGGCGTAATGATGCGGGCCACCCGGCAGTTCAAGGAAGGATAGCCACTTACCTTTCGGCGGAAGGCTTCCGAGAGACACAAGATACCGTAGTATGACGATTTGCTCTTCCTCGGAGAGGCTCCGGCCGTCCACATAGCGCACTTCCCCCTCAGGGTATGTCACGAGGACAGGCTGACCCATGTAAACCAGTGACAGCAGCCCAGAGCTTTCAACCTTTGCTCCTGTACAATCCGCCATCAGCTCGAGCGGCCTGCTTTTGAAGATACTAACCGCTGCCCGCACTCCGTCGGAAAAACTCATGTTTCCTCCTGTTTGCTTACGATCGAGCGTGCATCACCCGGCATCTTTCAACATCGCCTGAATAGATGTGATGCACGGCGCCGGCAGTCTCCACAAGCAATTCGCCGCACGGTCCGATCCCCCGTGCGACTCCATTGATCTGTCTCTCGAAGGTTATTACCTGCACCTCACGACCGAAAAGCACATCATATTTTCTGTAATACTCAAGCACCTTTTGCCGTTGCCCAGTGACAAGAAGATGGTAGTATGGCGAGAAGGCTTGGCCAAAATACTGAAGGGCCTCGTCTGGGCTCAATACATCCTCCGCCAGGCGATGAATAGAAGCGTAGCGCACACCCTCGGGCGCTCCGTCCACGCGAAGGTTCAGCCCCACGCCCAGAATCAAAGCGTCATCAAAAGACTCCGCCAGGATGCCGCATACCTTGGACTCCCGAACGAGTACGTCATTGGGCCATTTGCACACAGGCTCAAGGCCCCAGCAAGATAGCATATCGCATACTGCAAGTCCCGCCGCCAGCGGAATGCACAAGCGGTCCATGGAGTCAGTCCCTTCAGGCCGTAGGACAAGCGAAAACCATAGCCCTCCTTCTGGTGAATACCAGGTTCGTCCGAGCCTACCCCTCCCTTTTGTTTGGGACACGGCCTTTATGATAGTCCCCTGGGGGGCTCCCCGTTTTGCATACTCTTTCGCCACGTCGTTGGTGGAAGTGACTGTGGTAAACTCGATTACCGTGTACTCCATCCGGCCACGTTCTCCTCCTGCTCAAGATCAGACGCTTAGCCGGCTGTCAATAAGCGCTTGCACACCGGCAGCCATCTCTCTCGCTCTTCTTTTCAGATCCGTCGCCCTATCCAGCACGGAAGAGAAGTATTCCCCGTCATCTATCGCCTGCAGGTTGATGGATACATTCAAAAAAGCCCCCTCTACACCTGCGAGGCATAGAATGGCTCCCACCGCCGCATCACTGAAGGCGTTGGGGTTGCCGCTTTCCGCTACAATATCGACATAGTGAAGCAGTCCGCAGCAAACATCCATAACTTCAAGTGGTACTTCGGTCGCCTTTTTTAGGGCCTCCTGTATGGCACGTTGCCTGCTGACCTTATCTGCCCAAGTAGTGCAAGGTTGTCTGTATGCAGCAATCACCCCTTCGAAGGCAGCAGCATCGTCCGCTGCCAGGTTGACAAGCCTTGCCCTGGATGCTTCAGCGAACGACAACGCTTCCTCCATTTGAGATCGGCAGCTTGCATACTTCTCGTGGTCTTTGGTCAGACGGGCGACCATGGAAACCAGCGCTGCTCCCATTGCTCCGGCAATAGCGCTTGCAGAACCTCCTCCAGGAGTGGGTGCTGCTTGAGCCAATTGTTCCAGAAAGCCGCTGATGCTCTGTTGGTCCATCATCTCACTTGCCTTGTTACTCCCTTCGTTTTACGGAATACTACTTTACCCCTCTTTACCACTTGGTCTACAAGGTGAACCCCGTACCTGTAAGCAATATGACGGTGGCTCGGACAATCAAATACTACGAGATCACACTGCATGCCCGGTTCGAGAGCCCCCACAGTGTGGTCCCTTCCGATGGCCATCGCGCCACCCTTTGTAGCACTCCACAAAGCCTCGCCTGGTGTCATGCCCATTCTGAGGCAGGCCAGAGAGATCACCAAGGGCAGTGAGGTCGTCGGGGAAGTGCCTGGATTGAAGTCTGTCGCAATAGCCAAAGTCACACCTTGTTCTTTCATAAACCTTGCTCTGGCCCTCTCATCGGACATCAAGAAAAACGGTGTCCCCGGAAGCAAGACTGCCACAACGCCTCGCGCAGCCATGGCAGAAAGCCCCTTGTCTGAAGCGCGGATTAGGTGATCTGCTGATACCGCACCGAGTTCTGCAGCGAGTTCCGCTCCACCTGTTGACTCAAGCTCGTCTGCGTGGATCTTCAGCTTCAGCCCGTAAGATGAAGCGCAGGTAAGTATGGTCCTGGACTCTTCGACGCTAAACACTCCGTCTTCGCAGAAGACATCGGCGAACTCTGCCAATCGGGAATGGGCCACCTCAGGTATCATAACATCTGTAACCAGATTGATAAACTCCGAACGGTTCCCCTTGTATTCAGTTGGAACTGAATGCACAAGAAATGTGGGCACAATTTCAACAGGATGAGACTCCGCGGCCCTTTTCAGGGCATTTAGTGACTTGATTTCGCTCTGCAAGTCTAGCCCGTATCCTGATTTTGCCTCAATAGTAGTAGTACCCGAAGAGAGCATTTCGTCCAGAAACGAAAGCACGTTGCAGAGCAGTTCATCCTCTGATGCAGCCCGAGTTTTTCGTACTGACGACATGATGCCTCCACCGGATGCTAGAATGTCTTTATACTGGGCTCCTTGTATACGTAGCTCAAATTCGTCATCCCGCCAGCCGGCAAATACCGGGTGAGTGTGGGCGTCTACCAATCCAGGTGTGATCGTTTTGCCGGTACAGTCAAGCACGGTGGCATGTGGCAGCAGGCTGACATTACCTGCGGTGTCACCTTCCCCAACAGCCTGCACCCTGCCTGCTAGTGCTGCCACATAGCCGTGTTGCAGTATCCGGTATCCGTTCGATACAGGTAAAAAGACCTCAGAAGCGCTATGCGCCAAAAAGTCCGCGGTCACCTTCTCATTCATCCTGCATCCTCGCCCTCCAGTATACACATTATTCAAACGAAGCTAACAAGCTTGTCCGCCACTCATTCGTCAAAGCGCATCCTGACGCCTGATCGTCTCTGACAAACCTGACCGCCTTTTCGATTCTTACCTGAAAAGCGTTCCGATTACCCTCCTTACGGGAGACAAATATGAGTATTTCTTAACCACCAACCCATCTGTCTGGCTTTCCAGGATATAGAGGGAACTGTCCCTCATCGCCACGTGGCTCCTTGCTCTAAAGCTGTTCACAACATGGACATCCAGTTCCGGTTCCCGGCCCCTCTTAACTCTGTAGACATTTGTAGTCCGGTCGTTAGAATTTGTCACAACAAGCTGGTCGTTGCCCAGGATACCTGCGATTCTCAAAGTCCCTTCAACCGGTACATTGAACGAATCTTTTTGTTTTAGATGTGGGCTGTAACTTACAATCTCGTTGCCGTCTGCCAGATATATTTCACCGGATGGAAGTACAAAGAAGTCATCATATCTCCGGGCAAGAGTACCTTCAAGTCCCCTCTGTTGTCCCAAAGGTTTAAGCTTACTGTAGGCAAGGACGCGCAGCATTCGACCGTCAGTCGCGTATACCGCGAGCCTCGTGACGTAACCTTCAGGAGAAACCCAGTAATCCGCTACATATATCTGGTTTCCGTTTGTCAGTAGCCGTTGCACCCCGGACGCAGACTCATGCTCCCTCCGCTCTCTCAGAGAAAAGGAACCGAGCGTCCTCCCGGTATCCGGGCATAGAGTAATAACATCACCATTTCTGCACGCCACCACTACGCCGATCTTTGAGTCGACTGCCAGGTCTTCAGGTGGAGCAGGGGTCTCCGCTGACCACACAAGCTCCCCTTTTGAGAATCTTTTTACCTTGCACTGAACCCAATCGGCGAAGTAAATTGACTCGTGTTCGTCAACAACAAACGACCTCGGACCGTAACCGTCGTCGATGCCCAATTCGCCATCCTGTTCTCCCCATGATACATGAAGCAGTGTGACGGCATCCGACAATTGAGAAGTAGTATAGTAATTCGCAATGAAAGACAACAATACACCGATGAATACGAGGTACAGGAGGAGTTTGAAGCGCATTCTTCATACCCCCCAAGACTTCTTCGTATCCAACATATTCGTCGTCTCTTGGCTTATTCGTCTTTTTCCACAATGGAGTAAGCATGATTGTCTTCACGGAATAAGCGGGCGAGCCGTTCGTTCACATGGTGTACCGTAATGGAATCCAGCACCTTCAGATAATCTGCCAAAGTGGCATCGTACAAAAAGTATTCATTATGCGTCTGGGCAAGAGCCTCAAGGCTATTGAAAAGATTTATGAACGAACCCATATATTTCTTTTTAAGCCTGTTAAACGAATTGTGGGGTACACCGTGTTTTGAGTATACGTTCACAGCCTCGAGAATAGCAGAGTAGAGGTCTCGAGGGTACATAGACTCCGCCCGGAGCACTGCCGTACCGAAACTTGAGTGCCCCAGGAAAAATGCGCCAAACCTATTGTTGATCAGGCCTTTTTCATACCATTCGTTGTATTTATCAGACGACTTCCCAAAGCAGCTTTCAAGGAGAAGATCGGAGCACAGCTCCCGCATGATATGTTCTCTGCCAGTTAGGCCAAGATCCATATCCTTGAACCCGAGCGCACATATGGAGATTGGGGTTTCCATCTGAAATACAGTAAGTGCCTGCCGGACTCCCTCGGGTTCAACCTGGAAGGACGGCTCTACGGCGCTTCCATGCGTCCCGGCGTACGCTTCGAACGCGCTGCCGATCCTTTCAGTTACTTGATTTACGTCCAGGTCTCCGCCAGCAAATACCACCATGTTGTCGAGCCTGTAGAACCGTTCGTAGCACCGGGTGAGTGTCTCTTTAGTAATAGACCTTATGGATTCTACAGTTCCTGCTATATTAAAGCGCACGGGATGGTTTGTATACATTGAGGAAAGGAGATTCTCAAGACACTTCCACGAAGGGTTGTCTTCGTACATACGGATTTCCTGTTCAATTATGGACTTTTCCCTTTCCACAGAATCCTCGGTAATGTAAAGGGTTAATACCAGCTCGGCTAACAAATCAATACATTCGTCGAGATTTTCGAGAGTAGAGAAAAGATACGTGGTACTAGTGTGAGAAGTGAACGCGTTGCTGCTGGCTCCCACTCCGGAAAACCTATCAGAAATGTTATACTGGGCCTTTTCGAACATTTTGTGTTCCAAGAAATGTGCAATTCCGGGTGGAGTCCTCAGTTGCTGATCCCCAACGTAAAAGTCCAAATGGATTGAGCCATATTCGACTGTCACAGCTACGTACTTCTTAAGATAACCTCTTCGCGGCAGTACCGCCACATTGAGTCCTCCGGGGGTACGTGTGCGATATAGTTTCTCGCCAAGACCCAGTTCCACGATTTCCACCTTACGACCTCCCGCTCAACGTATATATTGTATCAATTGCCACTAGGTTGGCAGCCTCAATGATCTCATCCCTATTTACTCGCCGAACTGCAAGAAGCAATTCCTCCGGCTGCTCGAGCTTCCCCGAAACAATACCCTCAAACTGGCTCAAGATGCGGCCCGGATGAGAATCCATGGCGGAAAGTAGTCGATTCTCTACGGCCTTCTTTGTATATTCTAGCTCATCCTCACTGAACTGGCCACGCTTTATGTTGTTCACTTCGGTGCTCACCAGTTCAATAGTTCTGTCCAGGTTGGTTTCATCCACTCCCGCGCTGGCCACCAGTATCCCCTTGATGGGCTCGATCTTTGAAAAGACGTAATACGCCAAACCTTCGCGTTCCCGAACGTTCTGGAACAGCTTCGAATGGGGGAACGCTCCAAGTAGCCCATCAAACAGAACGAGCGCAGCATACCTGGGATCTGACCTTCTGATGTTAGTTCTGTATCCTATTACAAGTCGGGCCTGACTCACAGGCATATACTCACGCACACGTCGGACTTCCAAAGGAGCGTCTTTTGAAACGACAGGAGGGATCTGCTGTCGGGTTCCCGTACAGAGTCTGGAAAACTTTTCGATGAGGGGTTTCTCGCCGTTACCCATATCACCTACAGCAAAAATGTATACGGGAAAATGACTGATGACCTCAGTGTAATGCTTCATGAGGCTCACAGGATCCGCGCTCTCAAGGTCCGCTTCCTTGCCATACTTCCCCACGCCAAACGGCTCTTCTTTGCACATCTCTTCAATACAACGTGTCACTGCATATTGGGTCTTTTGATTTACCTGGGATCTAATTAGTTCTCTTAAGTTTGACTTTTCCTGTTCGAAGTATTCGCGGCAGAAACCGTCTCCTTCGCTACACGGCTCAAAGATGACCTCATAAAGCATACTAATGAACTGGTCAAGTATCTTTTCTCCTTCGGTCAAGTACTTGGGGCACACAAACTCAATGTCCGCTGAAAGTACATGGGTCTCGCCAAATTTCATGGTAGAGGTTTCCAAAGACGCCCCGTACAGGTCTTCCAACGCCGAAGTGAGCTTTTGAAGAGTAGGGTGTCGTTTTGTACCTCTTCTGAGAATCATCGAAGAAAGAGTATTCATTGAAGCCGTGTGTCTGTTCAGCGGTGTAACAAAAAACACTCGTAAGTTGGCGGTTTTGAATTTATCAACTGGGTCGTAGTAGATGTGAACACTCTCACACATGCGAGTATAACGAAAAGCCACTTGCCTTTCCTCCTGATTCTAAGGTCATATTAGTTTTTCCAAATCCGGTGAGTTTAAAGTAGACAGGGAAAGCCGGCTCTGAAAACAACGATTACCGTCCTTTACAGACAACCTTGCAATACTTCTTTGGATGTTGCTGAGTATCCTTCAGTTAAGCCCCCCCAAATGAAAAAAGGCCCTGTAGCTTGTACAGGACCCCAAAACCAGTTTATCATGTCAGCTTGCCTTTGCCTCAACGCCAAGCAGTTCTTCCAGTTCTTGTCCTTCCAGTGTCTCTCTCTCCAGCAGTACCCGGGCGATTTCGTGCAGCTTGGCTGAATGCTTCTCAAGGATGGTCTTTGCCTTCTCATAGCAGCCAGATACTACGTTTCGGACTTCTCTGTCGATGGCAGCTGCCACTTCTTCGCTATAGTTCCTGTCCCTTGCAATATCCCGACCCAAAAACACGTGGTCCTGTTTTGTGCCAAAGGTCAAGGGACCTAGCTTTTCTGACATACCAAATTCCATTATCATGCGCCGAGCCATCTTGGTTGCCTTTTCCAGATCGTCGGAAGCGCCTGTGGAGACTTCGCCAAATACCATCTCCTCAGCAGCTCTGCCTGCAAGAGCCGCGGTGATAGTATCATAAATCTCTGATTTTGTCACAAGATACCTGTCTTCAAGCGGTAGCTGCAGCACGTATCCCAATGCACCGCCCCGCGGTATGATCGATACTTTGTGTACCGGATCAGTATGCGGGAGCAGATGAGCCACCAGTGCATGTGCAGCTTCGTGAACTGCTACAACTTTTCTCTCTTTCTCACTGATGATCCTGGTCTTCTTCTCAGGGCCGGCAAGCACACGATCGATAGCCAGCTCCAGCTCGTCCATGCTTATCTTCTTTTTTTGCTTTCTCGCAGCAAGCAATGCGGCCTCATTTACAAGGTTTTCGATGTCAGCTCCTGTGAAACCGGGCGTGCGTTTAGCCAAAATCTCCAGATCTACATCATCGTCCAAAGGTTTCCCCCGAACATGTACCTTCAGGATCTCCAACCTTCCCTTGAGGTCCGGTCGATCAATTGCTATCTGCCTGTCAAACCGGCCAGGTCTTAACAGGGCAGGATCTAATACATCCGGCCTGTTTGTGGCAGCAATGATGATAATACCCTCGTTCACAGAGAAACCGTCCATCTCCACCAACAAGGCATTGAGCGTTTGTTCGCGCTCGTCGTGACCACCGCCATAACCAGCACCGCGTTGTCTTCCAACAGCATCTATCTCATCAATGAAGACGATGGCGGGCGAATTCTTCTTTGCCTGATCAAACAGGTCGCGTACTCTTGATGCACCTACTCCCACAAACATTTCGACAAAATCGGAACCGGAGATGGAGAAGAATGGTACCCCCGCCTCCCCTGCAACAGCCCTTGCCACCAGGGTCTTCCCGGTCCCGGGCGCTCCAAAAAGAAGCACTCCCTTGGGAATTCGAGCCCCTATCTCCAAGTACTTCTTAGGGTACTTTAAGAAGTCCACTATCTCCTGAAGCTCTTCTTTCACTTCATCTATACCAGCTACATCTGCAAATGTCACTTTTCTCTTTTCGTTACCCATGTGCATCTTGGCACGGCTCTTCCCAAACTGCATGACCTTGTTTCCGCCGCCCTGCGTCTGTTGCATGAAGAAGAAGAACACGCCCAACACAAGTACCATGGGTAGCACGGTAGTAAGAAGTGTGCTCCAGTATGACGGCTGCGGACTAGGTTTGTGAGTGATGGCTATCCCGGAAGCCTCAATTCTCCTGTGTACTTCGGGATCGTCAGGAATAACGGTGGTGAATTCTGCGCCATCTTTCAGCTTACCAACTACGTTGCGCCCCTCTGTTATGACCACGCTCTCTATTTCACCGCTGTCCAGTAGTGCAATAAACTGGTCGTATCTGTACTCGACCTTCTCCTGCGTGCGCGATGCGAAGAAATTGGTAATAGAGATGCTCAAAAGAAGCAAGAGAAGGTAAAAGATTATGCTTCTTGCTGCTTTGTTCACCCGTTTTCCCTCCCTTCGTCAACAGGGATAAAACTGACGTTTAATTCTAGCATATTTTATTTAACATTACAACGAACTACCCCATTACGGTATGCTGCCAAAACCAGAACGTTAAGGGTATCTTTATCTACCCTGGTAGTCTCATCAGTTACGAGCCCTGGAATCCAGATCGCACGATTTCCCGAATAAACCACGGGGACCTCTCGTCTCAAGTAATACGGGATCTTGGCAGACGCCAGGACGTCGGACACCTTCTTGGTCCCGCGCATCCCGAACGGTTGTATTCTAGACCCAGGCTCCATCCTGCCGACTTCAAGAGGTAGAGTCACCTTATTATAGTCAAAATAGGCTCTGGAGGCAACACGACTGAAGTCAGTCTCAGGACCTATCTCTTCAACAGATCTGATTTCAGATCGAATTGTAAGACCAATTGCGTCAAGACGTGTCACACCGGGTACATTGAGTGCCTTTCTGGAGAGATCGAGTTTGGGTCCCTCCGGTACCAGTGCTATTTCATCGTAGCCCACATACACCCTGCCCTTTCCCAGTTTGAGAAACTTGCCTGGTTTTGCTTCGGTGATTAGCTTGAACACCGCGTCAACCGAAGTGAAGTCAACAGTAAGACCTGCCTCTTCGATGGCATCGAACAGTAGCTGCCGCGCGCGCGCAGGTTCCAGCTGGTCGATGTATCTTCTTCGCAAAGAGATATGCCCCCTGGAAGTCCTAATACAGGCCGCTCGAAGAGGCCTTATTTCATGCTCAATGAAATCGTTAGTCTCACGCGCCATATGCCCAAGCGCGACGAGATGATGGGATACCCGCGGTGCACACTGCTCCAGCACAGGCATGATCCGGTGTCTTGTCTTGTTCCTTAAGTACTTTGTATCCAGGTTGGTGTCATCGGTGATCCATCTTAAGCCATTGGCAAGGCAGTAAAGCTCGATCTCCCTCCGGGTCGAGTTTATAAGTGGCCTGATGAACGCCCCACGTTTCGGAGGAATAGCTGCGAGGCCCTTTAGGCCGGTGCCTCTCATTATCCTCATCAGCACTGTTTCTGCTTGGTCATCCAGATTGTGTCCCAGAGCCACTTTATCTGCAGGGATCTCTTCAAGGAGTCGGCGAAAGAACTGATAGCGAAGGCGCCTCCCCGCTTCCTCTTCGCCCAACTTGTGCTGCCTTGCAAACAGCGGGACATCCTGAAATTCGTAGTAGAAGGCCAGACCCATCGAGTTCGCCGTCATCTCCACAAACCTGGCGTCTTCGTCGGCCCTGTCTCCTCTCATTCCGTGGTGCATGTGGCAGACAAAAAGGCATATGCCCATTTCTTCGCGGAGCGACCAGAGCACATGCAGAAGGGAGATGGAATCTGCACCACCTGATACCGCCACCACCACACGGTCACCCGGCTTTAACATGTTGTGTGCTCTAATCGTCCGTTTTACTTGCTCCAAAAAATTCATGCTTGTCCACCACCATTTGTATTATTCCACCGGTCAGACAGATCTTCCTCTCAATCGGGTATGAGGGGGTGGTGAACCCCCGTCCTCCCGCTGGCATCTGACGTATTAGCGACAGCACCCGCCCATCGCTTGCCTTCTCTGCTACCATCTCAATGAGCTTTTCGTGTTCTACGCTGCCAAAGTAGTCCCACAGGTCTGCTCGCGATGGGTGCCCTTCCCTCCGGGTAAGGCATTACCCCCGGATTTGGATATGGATCTCCTGGTCCGAGACCCAGTGGGATTTTAACCCACCTGACAACTACGCTGCCACGCGCACACTGTGGCCTCTTGCTGACTACTGTGTGACGGGTTCACGCTGTCTTTCCCTCCATCTACCTGCGTCATTTACTCGTGGACTTCGTCTTGTCCTGCAGGCTCATCCGCTTACAGCCTCAACTGAGGTTGACCGTGAACCTCCCCTGGCTGAAGCCAGAGGCTTCCGGGTTAATTCCCGGAACTTCGCGCCTGCCCCGGGTACGCGAGCGCCGAAGTGCTCGGGCCGTAGGCCCCACTTGTTGGCGCCGTATCTTACCGGGCGCAAACGCC
>DYEP01000227.1 GCA_020725675.1 Symbiobacterium sp.
TGGAATCCGTCATACTACGTGGGCACAGGGGAGGTTCACAAAAAGCGGTTCCAGGGGGGTTGCCAGGGAATACGGAATGCTGTATAATCCTCTACATATACCCGATATTACACACCGATGACGAGGACCAGTAAAAGAGACGGCTTATTCAGAAAGCGGTCGGTCAATGCGAGGCCGTATCCGGCTCTTTGAATCCACCTCTTGAGGGCCGACGAAAACCCATGAACGAGGGGTCAAGTCGGACGGCCATGCCCCGTTAAGGCGTTTTCAAAGAGGGCCCAGTCATGGGTCAATCAGGGTGGCACCGCGGTAGTACCGTCCCTGGCAGGTTTCTTGCCAGGGAATTTTTGTTTCAGGGGGGAGAGCGGATGGTCAAACACTTTATGATGCCTGGACCCACGAAAGTGCCCGAAGAAGTGCTGGCCGCGATGAACGACCAGTACCTCTTGCACAGAAGTGACGAGTTCAGGCAGGTCTTCAGGGAGGTCACGGAAGCACTGTGCCGGCTTACCGGCGCGAAGGAGACGTATGTGCTGCCATGTTCCGGAACGGGAGCGATGGAGGCTGCGCTGGTCAACTTCGTGAGACCTTCCGAGCGGGTGCTGGTATGCACCATGGGCAATTTCGGCGAACGGTTTGTCAAGATCGCAAAGGGATTGGGCGCAGAGGTCGACGTGCTGGGCGTGCAGTGGGGCGAAGCGATTGACGCAGAGCAGGTAGTGGCTGCGCTCAGGCATGACCACGCAGCGGTGTTCATTACCCATAACGAGACTTCAACCGGAGTGAGTTTCGACCTTGGGAGCCTGGCCGCCGTACGCGAAAGGAGTGATGCCCTCATTATTGCCGACGGCGTGTCATCCGTGGGATCTATGCCTGTGGACCTCAGCTTAGGCTACCCGGATGTCATAGCGTACGCCTCTCAGAAGGGACTCATGACTCCTCCAGGTCTTGGCATGGTTGCTGTAGGCGAGCGGGCGTTATCACGCATGAAGAAGCCTCCCGGCTTTTATTTCGATTTTTCCCTCTACCGCAAGTCGCAGGAGAAGTACGAGACCCCGTATACGCCGGCGGTATCGCTCTGGAAGGCGCTGCGGGTTGCGCTGTCGATGATAGAGCGGGAGGGTCTTGATGCCGTCTACAGAAGACACCGCATCTGTGCTCGTATGACGCGCGCGGGAGTGGCCGCCATGGGGCTACCTCTGTTTGCCCGGCGGAACCACTCGGACTCGGTGACTTCCGTGGGTCCTGTAGACGTAAGCACAAAATTGGTGCGCAAGATCATGAAAGAGAAGTACCAGACCCACGTGGCCGGAGGCCAGGGGGACTATGCAGAAAGGCTTGTGCGCATAGCGCATATGGGTTGCGTCACCACTTCCGATGTTCTGGGCACACTGGAGGCGCTGGCCTTCGCCTTTGCCGGATTGGGAGTGAGCGCTGACGCGGATGCGGCACGGAGGGCTGCCTTGGAGGTGTTGGGACAATGCGTGTGCTGATCGCGGACGGGCTTGAGTCATCAGGAGTTGAACTGCTGCAGAAACACGCCGAGGTAAAGCTGTATAAGTCTATAGACAGGGACACATTGCTTTTTGAGATCGCGGACTCCGACGCGCTGATAGTGAGGAGCGCCACTCTCGTGGATGCTGAGGTGTTCCGGGCTGCCGGGCGTCTGAAGGTTGTGGGGCGCGCGGGAGTCGGCGTAAACAACATCGACGTGGCTGAGGCGACCAGCCGGGGCATCCTGGTGTTAAACGTACCCAACTGTAACACAAACGCGGCAGCAGAACACACGATAGCACTCATGCTGGCACTTGTCCGTCACATTCCCGACGCCTGGTATGCACTGAAAGCGGGAGAGTGGAACAGGAGCCGCTTCATGGGGTGTGAGCTGCGCGGAAAGACGCTGGGTATTGTAGGTCTTGGCCGGATCGGTTCGGAAGTGGCGAAGAAGGCACAGGCCTTCAGCATGAGGGTTCTCGGCTACGATCCGTACGTACACCCAGCGGCAAGCCCCCCCGGGGTCGAACTCGTCGAACTTGGACGGCTGTTTGGTGAATGTGATATCATTACCGTCCACACGCCGCTCACCGAACATACGAAAGCGCTTATTGGCAAAGAGCAAATACAGATGATGAAGGACGGGGTGATCCTGATCAACTGCGCCAGGGGAGGGATCATCGACGAGCAGGCGCTGGCCGAGGCCTTAGACTCCGGGAAGGTGGGAGGAGCGGCGCTTGATGTATTCGCGAGCGAGCCGCCGTTTCCATGCGAGCTCCTGTCAAAGAAAAATATCATCGCCACACCGCACCTTGGTGCGTCTACCAGGGAAGCACAGGAACAAAACGCGATTTCCGTTGCCAGGCAAGTGCTCTCAGCTCTTGCGGGTGAACCTGTAGAAGGAGCCGTCAACATGCCATCGCTTGACCCGGAGCAGCTGGTCACGATCAAGCCACTGCTTCCTTTGGCAGACGCGCTGGGGAGGTTTGCAGGAGGCGCGTCCAGGCAGTCCTTTAGGAGCGTGGAGATTGGCTTTCATGGGGAGTGTACCGAGAACGCAAAGAAGGTGCTCTGGGCGAGGTGTCTTGCAGGAGTGCTCGCACACGTGACCGAGGTGAACCCGGTGAACGCTGCGGAGGTGGCGCGCAGGCGTGGTATCGAAGTGGCCACGAGGCACATGGAAGAAGGTCCGTTCAAGATGTCAATCTCTCTGGAAGGCCGTGAATCCATGCGGTATTTTGAAATGGGACTGTCTTCCGACGGTCGCGTCAGGGTATTTCGCATCGACGATTATCCGGTAGACTTTCCCGTGGAGGGGCACCTCCTGGTAGTGCCTCACCGAGACAAACCAGGGATTATAGGGCGGGTCGGAACCCAAATGGGCCGCGAGTCCATTAACATCGCAGGTATGCAGGTGGGCAGGTTGCAAAAGGGCGGCGTAGCCGTCATGCTGATGCAGGTAGATGAACAGGTTCCAAGGCGGCTGCTTGAGGAGATCAGAAATGTCGAAGGTATTGTGGACGCCCATTACATCAGCCTTTGATGCGAGGTACGATCACCACGTCCACCTGTCTGGCGCCTACACCGGGAGGCAACAAGACGAGTGGATGAGGGCCGTACAACAAAAAGGCTGGATTCCCGTGTTCACCGAGCACTCCTATATCTTTAAAGAAGCAAAGGGCATCCTTGATATTGCCTGGGCGGCGGAGCGCTGCCTTTACACCCTGGACCAATACATCCGCTGGTCTGACCGATTCCGTGAGTCCGGTGTGCCTGTGAAGGTGGGACTTGAGGTGGACTACGTGGTCGGAAAGGAGCGCAGCGTCGAAAGACTGCTCAGCGAGTATCCATGGGATATGGTTATAGGTTCTGTGCACTGGGACGGGGAAGAGCCTTTCGATGATGTGTCCGGGCGCACTCCGCCTCCTGGCCGCCATAAGATCCGCCGCTACTTTCGGATCCTGCGGGAGATGGTCAGCTCCGGCCTTTTTGACGTACTGGGCCACCTGGATGTGTTCCGAGCGGCAGGAACTTGCAGCTTCGGATACGAAGAATGGGATGAGGTGACAGACATCTTGCGTCTTGCCGCGGAGCGCGGGATGGTGATCGAACTGAATACAGGAGGACTCCGAAAGCCCACACAAGAGGCGTACCCCAGAACGGTGGTGCTGGACAGAGCTGCGGCGCTGGGGATTCGCATATGCCTCAGCTCGGATGCGCATTCACCAGGTGAACTCGGCTTTCAGCTTGAGCAGAGTCTGGCTGACCTGACAGAGAGACACCCTGGCCGGCTGGTATCCGTCGGCGTTGCGAAAGGAAGTGTTTTCGGTGAAGAGAAGGTTCGGTCACACGGAGTTTGAGTTCGTCGTAGGTGACATCACTGAAGAAGACGTAGATGCCATCGTGAACGCGGCCAACAACCACTTTTGGATGGGAGCGGGCGTGGCGGGCGCCATCAAGCGTCGCGGGGGCGAGGAGATCGAGCGCGAGGCCGTGAGCCAAGGCCCGGCCTGTATAGGTTCGGCCAGGGTGACGTCTGCTGGCAGGCTCAAAGCGCGATACGTAATTCACGCTGCGGTCATGGGACAGGACCTTGTTACGTCGGAGGATTTCATCTTAAAGGCAACAAGGTCGTGCATGGAAAAAGCCAGGGAGCTTGAGATTGCCAGCATATCGTTTCCCGCGCTAGGGACCGGGGTGGGAGGATTTCCCGTGGAGCGTGCCGGCGAGATCATGGTGAGCGCCTGCAGGGATGCACTTGCGGACTGCCCACGTCTTCAGCTTGTGCGGTTCGTGCTGTTCAATGAGCAGACCTACGAGGAGTTCGTGAGAGGCGCCGGGCGGGTAAAATGACGGGGAGCAGAGTGTTTATCTGCTCCCCGGGTGGTGGTTCATCTCGTTGCTCTCTTGGTGCTCAGCGTTTTGTGAGATGCCGCTTTCTGGCCCAGCTCGGCGGAGCGCTCGGCGGCTACCTGCACTGCATCGATGATAGCGGCTCTTATCCCTGCTTTTTCGAGTGCGTGAATGCCGGCGATGGCTGTTCCGCCCGGTGATGTGACCATGTCTTTGAGTTCCGCTGGGTGCTTGCCCGATCCCAGCACCAGCTCGGCGGACCCCAGCATGGTCCAGGCTGCCATCTGCATGGATGTCCTCCGGTCAAACCCTACCCTGACACCTGCATCAGCCAGGGCTTCAAGTATGACAAACATGAACGCAGGCCCGCTGCCGGAAAGCCCAGTAACGCCGTCCATCAGGGTCTCCTGCACGGGGATCACCTCACCGGACGGTCCGAGCAGGCGGGTTGCGATTTCCATATGATGGGGCTGGACGTACCTCCCCCTGCTGACAGCAAGCACTCCTTTTGACACTGTGCAACAGATGTTCGGCATCACTCTGATGACAGGTAAGACTCCCAGTGCGTCCTCCAGGTAGGCCGTGCTGATCCCCGCAGCGATAGATATAATGGTCTGCTTGTCCAGGGCCGTCCTGATCTCTTCCGCCAGTGCGGGAACGTTTTGCGGTTTGACCGCGATGATGACTACGTCTGCTCCGGATACCGCGTGTGCATTGTTGGTTATGGACCGAACGCCGTACTGCGACGCCGCTTTCAGCCTTTCAGGAACTGCGTCTGTCACCACCAGTCTCTCTTTGCTGGTAACGCCTGACGACACCATGCTTTTGACCAGGGCTTCTCCCATGATCCCAAACCCCAGTACTGCGATGCGCTCTTCCATGCTTATGCCTCCCTGATAGAGTCAGATTGCAGCTCTTAAGAGGCCTCCGGGTGGGAAACAAAAACGCCCCTTTTGCAAAGGGGCGAATATCTCGCGGTACCACCCTTATTAAACCGAAACGGTTTACCTCTCTTTGGCTGCCGACGTGAGCAACCTCCCTGCATTAACGGTAGGGCTCCGGCGCGGTCCTCCCGCGCAGCTCCGGGACGGGTTTCAGGGGCTCAGGCGGCGGACCTTTCAGCACGCGGCCCGCTCTCTGTGACACCGACATACCACCTTACTGTTTCCCTTCTTCACCATTTGCTCCATTTTAGCACTTCAACTGTTGAAGGTCAAGAGAGTGCGATGCAAATTCTGCCCAGGTCCGCTGCGAGAGCCGCCTTCCCCCTTCACGGCTATGCCGTGATTATGTCACCGGCTTATCACTTGAGTCTCCCCCATATGCAAACTCCGTCGAAGATTTCTTGGCAGTTCCTACTGTTTCTCAAGGCTACATATTGCATGCGGTGGCAAAATATGGTACTATGGAGGCAGAATATGGAAGGAAAGGGCTTCCCGGAGGGAGGACTGGACCTGTGTCCTGCGAAAAGGGAGGAGTTCGCACAGGGTTGCCAAATGCGGCGCTGAAGAGCTCCTGTGTCAAAACAGCGCCTGCATTTAAGCGGCTAAAGAGAACACTGTCGAAGCTGCCGGGACTTGAAAGGGCGTATTTGTTTGGTCCGGGAGAAGATCTAAACTTGTTGATAATCGGAGAGGTGGATCACCCGAGCCTGCTTCAAATGGTCAGGGAAGCTGAAAACACTCTGGACAGAGGGATCAATTTCCTAAAATGCAGTACCAGCGAGTTCGCCAGAAGGCTTGACTCGGGGGATCCGTTCATGTCAAACATTATCACAAGCTCTCCTCCGTTTATTGACAGGCGCAACAGCAAGGGATCCGCATTGAAACGATGAGCGCCCTATTCGCAGCGGGAGTAGTGACAACGAAAAAGACAGACGTGAATCGGTACAGCAGTATAAATAACCACACCTTTCCATATACTCTAACCAGCAATTACTAACACAGTGATGGGAGGGGTAAGGTGTGGCTGTAACTGCACAGCATCAAACGAGAATGAGTTGGGATGAGGACACCAAGGAAGCACTGTGGGAGTTTGTAAGGTCCAGGGCTTCCAAAGGCTCTTTGTCGAAGGCCCTGAAGGACTTCGCGGAGATGCGCGGACTTTCGGTGCATACCACGCGCGCCAAGTACTATCAAATACTGAAGGAAAGAGAGTCCGAGGAGGATGCAATAGGCAGAGGCCCGGGGAGAAACTGGAGCCCTGAAGAGGATAGAAAGCTTGCAGAAATGGTCAGGGAAGCAGAACACTCCAAGCGCTCGATCAACGAGGTGTTTGAACAGGCGGCACAACTGTTTGGGCGCACGCCTGTGGCCGTAAGAGCGAGATACTACAGAACCGCGAGCCACGGGCACGAGGCTCACGGGGGGTCTGACAATCTCTTGGACACCATATCCGCGTTCTTTGTACATGCCAAATCTCTCGAAGGGTTCGACGTGGAGACGTTTTTTAAGGGGCTGTCCGAACTTGCCCGGCTTGCCCAGCACGGAGCCGAATCGCTCGGGGCGTCCGGATCCATTGAGGAACTTGAAGAAGAGAACAAGAGGCTCAAGGAAAAGGTACTAAACCTTGAGCAACGTATGGAACAGCTGAGAGACCAGTACATCACCCTGGACTTTCTGGTCAACGAATTCATAAATTTGTCCAGTATAGACAAGGTAACGTCTCTTGGAGACTTCGGCCGGAGGCTCAAGTACCAGGTCGACCAGTTCGGCACGGTAGTGAAGGTCGAGAGGACATAAAAACAGAACCAGGGCGAAAGCCCTGGGCAAGCGGGTTTTCTTTACGTATCACGCATCAATTGGTCGAAATCTCGCTGTAAAGAACCTCAGAGTGGGGGGCTCGTATACCATCTGGAGCCCTTTCACTTTTTCACGCTCTTCAAAGAGGGTGATCACCGAATCCGCCACCACGTCCATGTGCCTGTCAGTGTATACCCGCCGGGGGATGGTGAGCCGGACCAGCTCGAGTTTTGGGTAATTATGTTCGCCCGTATTCTTGTTCCTGCCAGCGCTCACAATGCCTCTTTCCATGCTCCTGACCCCCGAGTCCACGTACAGCGCGGCAGCGAGTGCCTGCGCGGGGAACTGGTCCTGAGGGATGTGGGGCAGGAATTCCTTTGCGTCAATAAACACGGCGTGACCGCCTATCGGCAGCAGGATGGGCACAGACGCTTCGAGCAACTGGTTTCCAAGGTAGCGCACCTGCCA
>DYEP01000228.1 GCA_020725675.1 Symbiobacterium sp.
TGATGGCGGTCCACCGCCGGAATGCTGGCTAACCTCTCGCATCCCGATGGATGCCTCTCACTTTAGTGAGGGGAGGATGTCACTTATCAGAGCGCGGAGAGAATCTTAAATAGAACATACAAAGAGGTGAAGAGTTCAGGTTATGCCCAAACTAGTCGAATGTATTCCAAACTTCAGCGAAGGGCGACGAGCGGAAGTAATACGGGAGATCCTGGCAGTGATCGAAGGAGTCGAAGGAGTAAAACTCGTGGACCATTCTTCCGACCCTAGCCACAACCGGACTGTGGTCACGTTCGTAGGCGAACCTTTGGCAGTCAAAGCCGCCGCTTTCCTTGCGGTACAGAAGGCCAAACAACTGATCAATATGGAAGAGCACCGGGGGCAACACCCCCGCATGGGAGCTACCGACGTCGTCCCCTTTGTGCCCATCTCCGGGGTCACGATGGAGGAGTGCGTGGAGCTGGCTCGCGAATTGGGGCAAGAGATCGGAGAGAAGCTGGAGATCCCAGTTTACCTGTACGAAGCTGCTGCCACCCGGCCCGAGCGAAAAAGCCTTCCCAATGTGCGGAAAGGGGAATTCGAGGGGCTAAGAGAAACCATCCACCTGCCTGAGCGGCGGCCCGACTTCGGTCCCGCACGAGTGCACCCCACAGCAGGCGCCACAGCCGTCGGCGCTCGCCCTCCCCTTATCGCCTACAACATCAACCTGAGTACATCCGACGTCAAAGTAGCCAAAGCCATCGCCAGGGCCATTCGTGGCTCAAGCGGTGGCTACCCGAGCATAAAGGCCCTGGGAGTGATGTTGGAGGATCGAAACGTTGCGCAGGTGACCATCAATGTGTGTAATTTTCGCGAAGTACCGCTTTACCGCGTGTTTGAAACGGTGAAGAGCGAAGCGTCCCGTTATGGGGTCACGGTTACCGGCAGCGAGATCGTAGGTCTTGTGCCCATGGAGGCTCTCTTGGACGCTGCCGGGTTTTACCTTCGCCTGGAAAACTTCCAGTCCAGACAAGTATTGGAGACCAGGCTTGCGGAATAGTTTAAAGAGCTCATCGTCCATTCGAAGGGAGACTACATAAATGCTCATGCACTTGACAGTCGACGATTTCATGAACGAACTGGCATCGGGCTCGCCGGCGCCGGGCGGTGGCAGCGTTTCTGCGCTGGCCGGTTCCCTGGGCGCAGCCCTGGTTTCCATGGTGGCCAATCTGACGTTGGGCAAGGAGAGTTTCAAAGACAGGGAAGCGGAGATGCGTGACGTTCTGGCAAAGGCGACTGAACTGAGAGAGCGGTTAGGACATATGGTGGACGAGGATACGGCTGCATTCCACAAGGTGATGGCGGCGTACAGGCTCCCCAAGGGTAACGAAGAAGAGAAGGCCAGGCGTTCAGAAGCGATTCAGGAGGCGCTCAAGCAAGCTGCGTTGCTACCCCTTGAGGTTGCACGTCACTGTTTGGCAGTAATGGAGTTGAGCAAAAGGGTTGTTAACATGGGCAATCCAAACGCCTTGAGCGACGCTGCAGTGTCATTGCTAATGGCTTACGCCGGGTTACAGGGGGCGGTCTTTAACGTGGAAATCAACCTTGCAAGTATTCGGGAACACGCCTTTAAAAGCGAAGTGGTGGCTGAGAAGGATCGCCTCCTGGAAGGGGGAAAGAGACTGGCGGAAGAGGCCCGCTCCATCGTGCAGAATAAGCTGAAACAATAGTGCCACTTTTGAGCTCTTGGAGCTGATGCCGTTCCCGCTTCATGTGTCAACCGACGAAGATCTGACTCGGGGAGAAACAGCAACGGCCTTAGGCGACAAGCCGGTCTGCGCCACAACCGAAAGGTGGGAGGATACCGCCTGGGCAGCGCGGTGTTCTTGCATCCAACTCGACCGCTGCATACTTCAGTGGACAACCGTGCCTCACCGCGCAGCAGGGATCCTTTGGTCCAGAACTCTTTTGCAGTCTTCAAGACCAATTCTATGCTCCTCCTCTTTGGCATAAGTCTGATGCTAGAGGAGGCGAGATGCGGTTGTTGAACGTGATATGGTATCTGCTCATTGCGGGCGGAGTGTTCGTTGCGTCATCACGTGGTCAGGTGGACGTGGTTACAAAAGCAGCGCTTTCTTCCGCTAATCAGGCCGTGGAAACCGCGCTGTCACTGGTAGGCGTAATGTGCCTTTGGCTTGGCCTTTTGAAGATCGCAGAGAGAGCGGGCCTTGTAGCGAGCCTGGCAAAGATCCTCAGGCCTTTGGCGCGGAAGGTGTTTCCTTCCATTCCCAAGAACCATCCGGCACTTGGCAATATCGTAATGAACATCGCTGCAAACCTCGTAGGGATGGGCTCTGCGGCTACGCCGCTCGGCCTGCTGGCAATGAAAGAACTCCAGCAGCTAAACGATACTCCGGACACAGCATCGGATGCCATGTGCACGCTGGTGCTTTTGAACACCTCTGGCCTCACGTTGATCCCGGCAAGCGTGATCGCTTTAAGGGCGGGACTGGGGTCATCCGATCCCACAGCGACTGTAGGCGTCACCCTGGTGGCATCGGCCGCAGCCACTTTTTGCGTAGTGGTACTGGACGCGCTGTTTCGGAGGAGATGCTGATGTTTCTTGACATAGTGTCTTCCCTATCGAGGTGGAGCATGCCCGTAATTCTCTTTGCTATCCCGCTTTATGGACTGCTAAGAGGTGTGGACGTCTACGGTGCATTCGTTGAGGGAGCCCAGGAGGGGTTTCACCTGGCTGTAAGGATCTTGCCCTACATGCTTGCAATCTTCGTGGCGCTGGAAGTATTTAGGGCTGGAGGTGCGCTCGCGCTTGTTGTAAACAGCCTTTCGCCCGTGAGTTCTTTTCTTGGTGTACCGGGCGAGGTGGTGCCGCTTGTGCTGATACGGCCGCTGTCTGGAAGCGGCGCGTTGGGTGTTACCGCGGAACTCTTGAGGGAGTGGGGACCTGATTCTTTTGTCGGAAAAATGGCATGCACGCTGCAGGGATCCACAGATACTACCTTCTTTATCCTCACTATCTACTTCGGTAGCGTAAATGTCCGGAAGATACGACATTGCCTCCCAGTTGCGCTCCTTGGTGACCTGGCGGGGTTCGCAACCGCAATTTTTATCTGCAACAAATTTTTTTAGAGAAGAGGTCACTGGAAGGAAAGATGCACATCTTTGTAGAATTGTAGATTCGAAATGTGCTACTCATCGGTGATGAGGAGGATGCTATGAACGAACGAGACGTGTATGACCGACCGTTGCAGTTCAATCCATATTACGCTAAGGTGCCGGTAAAGGGGCGGCTAGTCGTTGTGCTGGACGGGCAACTGACTGACAGAGGGCTTTCACTTATCCAGCAGCCATCGCGGGCGTTGAAGGCCGGCGAGATCCACGAACTCATCGTGACAACCGAGGCGGCCGTTCCAGGTGGGTGTGTGGGGGAAATCGCGTACGTGGGTTTTGCGGAAATAACAAGCGGTGGTGTTGCGCTTGCAGGAGACGAGGTTATAGTGGAAGGTGAGACGCTCGGCCACCTGGCCGGGTTTGATGAAACGCACAGTCCAAACCACCTGAACGTGGTCATAAGGAGCACGTCGCTCCGGTCAGGGGCTGAGCTCAGACTTAAGCTCGGAGGAGAGGTTGTGATACGTCCTCGCGAGGTACACGTAAGTTAAACTCAAAGGATGAGGAGTGACTGGGATGTCGGAGTTTAAGTACAAGTTCCAGATGTACAAGCACCTTCAGGCCAATATTGCCAATATTTACGCTGATGCAAAGCGTGCTGCTGATGAAATAGGCATACCGAAGGAACTACGTGGAAAGTTTGGTCTGACAGGTGCAATATCCGGATGTCCTGCTCCGCTGCGGAAGGACATCATGGAAGCGTCGGAAAAAGGGGCGACGGAGGTGATACCCCTCGCTCGACTGGTCGAAGAGATCAGGGAGATCGTCAAGGACGTGTACGGCGACGGGTATGACGTATGCCCTGTGAACACCTGCGAGGCCGGCCTTTGGGTGGCATTTGACGTGCTGTGCACTCCGCCGAATCTGGGTCGAGGCGACAACTACCGCGCCCGGTACATCGCTTTGTACGAAAAGCACATGCACCACCAGGCAGCGTACGGCAGGCCGTTCCCGCCGAGGTACAAGGACTTCCTGGCAGACCGTGGGTGCACAGCCGGAGAGCTGGGCTTTTACGGCAAGAGGCAGAACAATCTGGACACGCTGATCGTACCCATGGAAGGCGCAAGCTACCCAAACCACGGGATAAAGTACTATCCAGTGCCGTTCCTCACGAAGGTGGACCCGGAGGCCACGTTGGCCCGGCTTTCGGAGGTCGCCGAGCGGCACGCCGACAGTGTGACCGGATTTACCTCTCTTGGATATGATACTCCTGGGTATGGTTATGCCGCAAAGGACGCTGATGGCGCCCCACTTCTACAGAAGGGGATCGCCGCGCTTGCCCGCAAGTACGATGTACCATATGTGGTGGACAACGCGTGGGGGCTTCCGTTCGTGGGCACGGACCTGACTCGCACAGGAGCTGATGTGATGGTCTACAGCATGGACAAAGCGACTGGATCTGCCACATCCGGGCTTATTATCGGCAAAGAAGACGTGATGGTGAACATACGGAGGGCGCTCGGCATGCACGGAGACCGGTGGGGGACACTAGCATCGTACGGAAAGGCCGCGTACGTTACACAGGATCCTGGCAAGGAAGCGCTGCTTACCCAGGTGGCTGCGCTCAGGGTGCTGAGAGATAACCCTCAAGTGCTGAAAAAACCAGTAGACGACCTGTACACGATCGTGATAGAAGAACTGCAGGCGCTCCCCCAAAAACTCCGGGAGAAGCTGCTGGTCAGCAAGTCCTACAACTCAACCACTGTGGAGATCAACTACGAACGTACCTGGGATGGCGAAGAGCTGGGCTTCCCGGTATTCTCCATAGAGGACATGTACGCAGGCTCCAACATTCTGCAGACGGGACTCGCTCAGATGGGGATCATACCTACCATTGCCTATGATGCGAACATCTTTATTTCGCCGGGGCTTGGCACATCGGACGAACACGGGCAGGTAATCGAGGAGAACATGCGACTTGCTGTGCGTGGGCTTGTCAGGTTGCTCGATATCGTCGGAAGGTATTCGGGATATCTGGAACAATAGACGATGAGGGAGTGAGTTCCATGGCAAAGGTGGTAGTAGTGGGAGGAGGCTGGGCCGGCTGCGCAGCATCTCTTCAGGCGAGGAAGTCGGGAGCCGAGGTGGTTCTGTGCGAGAGGACCGACCAGCTTCTGGGCACCGGTCTCGTGGGCGGGATCATGAGGAATAATGGCCGGTACACCGCTTCGGAAGAAGCCATAGCACTGGGCGGCGGCGAACTGTTCCAGCTCATGGATTCCATTGCCAGGCACAGGAACATTGACTTTCCGGGGCACAGGCACGCCACGCTGTATGACGTAGCTACCGCAGAGCCGACGGTTCGCAGAGCGCTCCTCGAGGCAGGCGTAACCATTCTCTTTGAGACACGCATTACCGACGTAAAAAAGCAGGGGGATCGGCTGTTGGCGGTAGTATCCGACGGGGGCGACATCATAGACGGCGACGCCTTTGTGGAAACGACTGGTACCGCGGGACCCCAGGGCAACTGCTTAAAGTATGGGAATGGCTGCGTAATGTGCGTTATCAGGTGCCCAAGCTTCGGCCCGAGAGTGAGCATAGCCCAAAAGGCGGGCGTACAGGAGATGGTGGGCGGTACGGCCAAAGGTACGCTGGGCGCAATGAGCGGTTCCTGTAAGCTGTTAAAGGAAAGCCTATCTTATGAGATCCAGCAGCAGCTCAACGAGACCGGCGTGGCCATTGTACCCATCCCGGAGGAGATGCAGAAGGCGGAGGCGTTGCTACTTAAGGCGTGCCAGCAGTACGCGCTGCCTGAGTACGCACAAAACGTGATACTGCTGGACACCGGTCACGCCAAGCTCATGACCTCCTATTTCCCTCTTGACAAGCTCCGCCAGATTCCTGGTCTTGAGAACGCGCGCTATGAGGACCCATACGCCGGTGGCAAGGGTAATTCCATGCGTTATTTCGCCATATCGCCGCGGGATAATAAGCTCAGGGTATCTGGCATAGCGAACCTGTACTGCGCCGGCGAAAAGGCTGGCCCGCTAGTGGGGCATACCGAAGCCATTATCACGGGTACGCTCGCAGGGTACAACGCAGCCAGCCAAGCGCTGGGTAGAGAAACGCTGGAGCTGCCAAGGTCACTCGCGGTGGGTGATGCCATTGCATTTGTGAGAGAAGAGATGGCCACCGAGGAAGGGCTGCGCAAGAAATATACCTTTTCCGGTTCAGTATACTTTCAGAGAATGAAACAACTCGGGCTTTACACAACGGATCTATCAGAGATCTCCCGGAGGGTAGAGGAAGCGGGAGTCGCGGGGGTCTTTGCCAAACATTGAAACGAGGCCGGTGCGCAGATTGATATTATTGCAAACGGTACTGTTCGCTGGAGGACTTCTCATCGTAATTCTCGGGGCTGACTGGTTTACGGATGCGGCGGTGTGGTTTGCCAGAAGGACTGGCATACCCAAGGTGCTGATAGGAGCAACCGTGGTAAGTATTGCCACCACGCTGCCCGAGTTCGCCGTATCAGTCTCTGCATCTTTGACGGGCCACCCGGAAGTGGCATTGGGTAACGCTATAGGCTCTGTAACAGCGAATTCTGGGCTTATTGCCGCGCTGTCCCTGCTATCCGGGAGGCAGGTGCCGGAGGTTTCAGTGTTCTTAAGCAGCGGTGTGCTGATGTTGGTCTCTGGATTTGCAGTGGCGGTGATGGCTCTTGACGGGGCGCTGGCCCGGACGGAAGGGCTCCTCCTATTTATGTTGCTCGCTCTGTATATGTTCAGGGCTGTGAGGTCTGCGCGTACCATATCGACGGGAGGCGAGACCAGGGCTTCCGGGTCCGCCACGCACGCTGTTGTCAAATTTGTGCTTGGCAGCATACTCATTGCCCTTGGGAGCCGCGGTATGGTGATCGGGGGTGTAGGCCTGGCAAGAGTGCTCAGGATTCCTGAGATGGTGATCGGACTCACCATGATGGCGGTGGGTACCTCCATACCGGAGCTTGTGACCGCGCTCGCATCACTGATAAAGGGCCACCAGGATCTGAGCCTTGGGAACATCCTTGGTGCGAACTTCCTCAACATGACATGGGTTCTGGGGGGTTCGGCGATATTTGGCAGGGTAACCGCGCAAGCGTGGGCGATTACCAGAGACATTCCTGTGATGCTTTGTTTCATGGTGGCACTGGTGCTCTTTGGGGTGTTTAAAAGAGCAGTGGGCCGGGCAGGGGGAGTGCTTTTGATAGGTTCTTACGCGCTTTACGTCCTGTCATTGTTCTGAAATCTTGGCCGGGCGCACGCTTGCATGCGGAGCCTTTTGTTGAAGTTGAACTGGAGGGACTACTTTGGGTCAGAGGGAAGAGCTTGAATACCAGGCGCTGAGCATCATCTATCGGAGCGGGGAACCGGTGGGCTCCGGCGTTCTTTCGGACAAGCTTCGACGCGCAGGCTTTTGCATTAGCGAGGCCACGGCCGGGCGGATCCTGAGAGAGCTGGATGCTGCAGGGCTCACGGTCCGGTCGGGCTTTCGAGGCCGCTGCCTCACTGAGCAGGGGCAAGAGCGACTTTTAGAGCTTGAGCAAAAGCGGATCAGGTTTACCTACGAGCAGGAGTTCATAAAAGCAGTACGGGCGCGAAGCAAACAGGACCTAATCGACCTTCTCATCGCCAGACGCGCCATTGAGCGAGAAACCGCAAGGCTTTGCGCGATACATGCTACCGAAAAGGACATAAACAGGTTGAAAGAGGTAATGTTACGCCAGAAAGACCATGCGAAAGACGGCGTGGTAGCCGCAGACGACGTTGAGTTCCATAGGATCATCGCTGAGGCAAGCGGGAATAAGGTGCTGCTTGCGGCTGTGGATCTGATTCGTCAGGACGGCCAGATCACCCCCGTGCTTGAGCATATACGCAGAGAGGTCAAGAGTACCGTAGCGGCTGATCATGAGACGATTCTTTCAGCAATCGAGGAAAGGGATCCGAAAAAGGCAGAAACAAGTATGGTCACCCACATTGAGAACATCATCGCGGATGTGGAGAAATACTGGCGGGTGGCTGAAGAGGAAGGAAGAGATGCTTCGTGACACTCTCGCATGCACTGTCCAGGGTAGTTGACGCTATTGACATCGAGACTTTCTTGCTCTGCGGATCCGCCGAGGAAGCACGCAAAATTGCACTGTCCATGCTGCTCGGCCTTGGCTTTAGCGATGCGGACGTGGTGTCTGTTGAGATGAACGGCCCCGGCGCCCGGGTAAGAGCGCGGACCTATGTGCACAGACCGGGTGCACGTTACGGCTGGCTCGGCGGCGCGGATGGGGGCGATGTGGCATGATCCTCCTTGTACCGCTTGACCCGGTGCACGACGTGGGTCTTAAGATGATCAAGAGGGCGCTTGAGGAGGCAGGGCACAAAACGGTGCTATTACCGCCAGACATGACACCAAGTGAGATCATCGCCCGAGCGGAAAAGATCAGGCCTTCGCACATGCTGGTGTCAAGAACGCTGGGCTACCAGGCGGAAGAGGTGCTCGCGCGGCTGGCAGATCTTGCGGACGCTGCAGGTATCAGAGAACAGACCAGGATGATTATTGGCGGGATGGCAGTAAGGCCAGAACTAGCACAGGAACTGGGATTTGACGCGGGTTTTGGTCCGGGTACGTCGCCTTCTGAAGTGGTAGCGTTCATCGAGGGACGGCCCGCGCCCTCAGCGGAATGTGCACACCAACGGGCAAAAAAGGACCTGACAGCCGGGTATACTTACAGATTCAAGGACGAATCCGTAGGACGGCTCGCCGAACAGCTCGCGGACGAACTGCTCATCTGGGCAGATGAGCGCACGTCTCCAGCTGTGGAGCGCGCCGAGCTCAGGTACGCCGCGCTGATGGAAGGACGGTCGGTGGGCACGGACTACCTGGCGCTTTGCGATGAGGTGGTGCGGGCAGCTTATTTGACGGGAACGCCTCCGAAAAAGACCCGGCACCTCACCGTTGATGAGCAACGACATCTCGGGATGCTTGGCGAGCGTCAGTACGTGGCATCGAGGCCACGATCTCATCCAGCACCTGTATTGTTTGTGCAGTATGGAACGGGCTGTCCGTTTATGGACGTCGCCCACATCAAAGCTGCGGTTGCATGGGGTGCTGACGGGGTGGTACATTTCGATCCTTCGTGGGGAGCACGAACTGAGGGGCTGCTTGAGGGCTGGCTCACCCACGAGGAGGACGGTTCGGTTATTACGCCGGAGAACTTAAGGGCGATTCGGCAAGCGCTGGAGCCGTGGGTTCTCTGGCAGGTGAGAGCGCACCGAGGGCTCAACACTCCAGAGACAGTGGTGCTCGCAGGCCATGCAGGGGCAGATCTGACTAAGATCAACATTGCGTACGGTTCTTTGGGGGGTGGTACAGACCCTGAACGATTGGCCGTGGACGGCGTTGCCGCAATGAGATGGGCGGCGAAGTTTTCTATGCCCTTTGACATCGTTACCAACGAGGAGCTGAGCGGAGTCCCGGCGGGTAAGGCATTCGCGAGCATGCTGGTAATGGCAGCGCTGGCGAAGAAGGTGGGCGCCAGACCCATCCTGCAGCCGCTGTTTTGCAATTCACCGGAGGTGATGATCGGCGGCTACATGTCGGATAACTATGTAGACTTCAACGTTGCGAAGGTACAGGTGCTTAGGGATATTTTGGATGCGCCTGTATGGCCGGGGGCCCCGGTGGGGTTTCTGACGCAGACAGAAGACCGGGTGCAGTCGTCGCTAATGACAGGGCTTCACGCGTGCCTTGCCGGGTTTCTGCGGGCTGACGCAGTGACGATCGCCTCATCGGATGAGGCATACTCCGGAGGGCCAATTACTGCCGCGGCTCGTACAGATACGCTCACGGCGGTGTTGGCAGCTGCCAGGTTCTTTGGAAGCTGCGTTATTACTCCTACGGCTGAGGCGGAAAGATTCAAGCGGCTCATTTACAGCCAGATATGTGATGCACTGACAGCTGCTCAAAAGGCGCCCTCGTTCGTTCAGGCATTATACGATGGTGTGTTCGGGAGCAGGGATGACGGTGCGCACCCTGGTAGAAACGGCCGCGGGACGGTTCGCGTGAAATGACCTGTATTGCAGTGATAGGCACTGCGAAGAACACGGGCAAGACCACGACCATGAGTGCAATCATGAACGCTAGCTCCACAGAGGGGATACCTTACGGTGTAACCAGCATTGGTTACGATGGAGAGGAGCTCGACAGTATCACTCTCCTGCCCAAGCCCAGGCTATACTTTCGAGAAGGCGTTCATGTGGCCACTGCAAGAGAGTGCCTTGAAGCATCGGAAGCGGGTTTTTCCAGCGTGGAGATGCTGCCTTTGGAATCAGCGCTGGGTCCCATATGCGTAGCGACCGTGAGCAAGGCAGGGCTTGTGATCGTGGCTGGACCTACGCGGAGCCGACATCTGCGCATTACCGCCGAGGCGCTGGCTAGGAGGGGAAGCAGACTCGTGCTGGTGGACGGTGCGCTGGGCAGAGTATCTCCCGCTTCGGTGGTGGACCTCGTGGTTCTGGCACAGGGAGCTTCAAGAAGCAGAGACGTGGCGCGGCTTGCCGGGGAGTGCAGTGCGATCGAGCGGCTGCTCGCACTTCCTGTGAAACACGTATCAATGCCTGGGCGCGTTACGTACCGGGCGGCCGGCCGCTCTGTATCGCTCGGCACGGGTTCTCTGATGGACGAGACTAATGTCAACACGCTGCTTCAGAGGCTTTCAGAAGGGTCCGGGCAGATCCTGGTACCAAATGCGGTGACTTGCGCTGCACTTTCTGCTCTCGGGCTATGCCCGCCTGGATTGGCGCGGGGCAAGAGCTTGGTGTTCGCAGACGGTATCCGACTGCTCGTGGGAAATTGCGCTGAACGTTCATGGGAGCTGGTGCAGCGGCTCTTTGCCCTCGGGTTCACGGTGTGGGTGGCACGGAGCATCCCGCTTTTGGCAGTGACTGCGAACCCATATTACCCGAGACTGGATGCAGATGGCACATACCGCGACGCATACGTTGACAAGCAGTTGCTCCTGCGCGCTCTCCGGGAGGCGGTAACGGTCCCGGTGATAGATGTGAGGGAAAGCAATGGCAGGTCGCTGATGGAGCTGGTTTACAAACAATGGGAGAGGTGAACAAATGTATACTGTCCAGAACGTGCTGGATGCGCTGGATCAGATCACCGGAGGCCGCTTGGTAAAAGGACCCTTTGACACCGCCAGCGGCAGAAACCCGTTTGTCGTGTCCAAGTCGTCAAGCATACCGGGAAAGGCCATCGTTGAGACCCCCGGGCTGGTGTTCGGAGATCCTGCGTGGCCCGCAAGCCGCGTGGGCATGGTAATGACGCTGACGGAAAGCAGCATAGAGTTGGCCCGAGCACTTGAGATAGATGTAATCATAGCTCACCACCCCATCGCGGACGGCGCCAACTCAGGCGGGGTACCGCTTAAAAGCTACCTTGGACTCTACGGCATCGCTGCCATCGAACTTCACGAAGCATTTCATGGTCTGCACCCGGGCATTCCGTTCCTGCACGGTCACAAGGCGTTCCGTGTTGAAGTAGCGTACGGCGGGGTACCGGGGAACATCCTGTTTGTCGGCGTTCCCTTGGAA
>DYEP01000229.1 GCA_020725675.1 Symbiobacterium sp.
CAATGAATTGGGTAGAATGCGGCGCGGCGTATCTTCAATCAGAGATAGCAAAGCGCGTACCAGCTCACGCTCAGAAACACCACCGTATGTGGCCATGAGGAAGAGGCCGTTTCCGATGATTTCGTAGTCCTGCCCAGACTTCCGCAGCACCACCTCAAGCCCGTTTTCCGTGCAGCGTTCCACCACGCTCAATTCATCGCCCCCAGGTCAAGCAGCAGGTTGTCCTCAGCAAAACTCGTTGGTACGCCGGATACGTCTTCGACGTACGCGGCCATCTCCGCGCGGATATCTCTGGGTCGCAGACAGCACGCATCAAGGTGGGTAATGATGCAGCGCCCGATACCGCTACCTTTGAGCATGTGGGCAAGTCCGATGGCAGTCAGGCAGCGGTTGGCAAACATGCCAAAATAGCTGACATTGGCTACCAGCACGTCAATACCGGAGAACGCTTGTTTGAGCTCCTCACGGAAGCGCAGGACGCCTCTGAAGTCCTCCATCGAGTCCCAGGGCGTAACCTCCACCGCGCCGCGTGATGATATGTAAGCGAGAAGGTAGCTGGTGTCGCTGGTATACCCTATGGAAAGTTCGCCATCTTGCACTACGAATCCAAAATTGTCATCGCCATGGTATGCCCTGATGAAACGGATCTCTGCGTTTCCCAGCATTTCCGCTTTGCCGCCGGAGACGATGATCCTTTCTGGCCCACCTGAGTAGCCCCAGGAAGGAATCTTCCCCTGGTGGTAGCGGGAGATGATACCTTCCTCAAAGACGGATGAAGGCGCTATGACTGCACCCTTTCTCTTTGACATAAGCCTGCACATGGCCTCGATGACAGGTCCGGCGTCGCCTGAGTGATCGGTATGTGCGTGAGAAACATACACAGCGTCTAACGCCCCGAGATCGATCCCCAGGCGACAGGCATGAACGAGCGCGCCCGGCCCCGGGTCCACATGCATGAACAGGCTGTCGGTCTTTAGCAAGAACCCGCCCGTCTGGCTTTGCTGGCTGATAAGGTTAACCGGATTACCGCCGGTACCTAAAAAAAGGATCCACCGCCCGCCCGGAGGAGGCAAAGGCTCACTTTCCTTCCACCTTAGAATGTCGTGCTTCACGGTATCCCACGTGTATGTTGCCAGATCCCGGTGGCGGTCCAAGCGGGCATCCCCCCTCGTCTCCTACCCTATTCGATTTTGTTTGCGCTAATTCCTATCAAAGTGCCCGCTGTACCGCTCCTCTTTCCACGGATCGCCTTCCATGTGATACCCCCGCGACTCCCAAAATCCCGGTTCATTCTCACGCATGAACTCGATCCCGTTTACCCACTTTGCGCTTTTCCAGAGATAGCGCTTGGGAACAACCAGCCTCACCGGCCACCCATGCTCCGGAGTCAGTTCATGGCCGTTCATGCGTGTGGCGAATATTACATCATCGTCGCAAAGCACGGCCAAGGGCAGATTTGTGGTGTAGCCATCAAGGGAGTGGACCATACAGTAGTTGGCGTCTGGCAACGGTTCGACCAGCGAAAACACAGTGTTGAACAGCACCCCTTCCCAGACGTCGCCAAGACTCGACCAGCCCGTGACACAGTGGGTATCTGCAACCACCCGGGCTTGGGTAAGTGCCGAAAACTCGTCCCAGGTAAGCGTTATATCTCGGGCGACCTCACCTGAGATGGAAAGACGCCACTCGCTCAGGGTTACCCTGGGGACACCATTGTAGTGGAGAACCGGATACCCCTTGACCACCTTCTGACCGGGAGGTACCCGGTTTCTGCGCTGAGCTACCTTCTTGCTGCGCAAGAGCTCGGTCGGAGAAACGAGTTTCAATTAGAACACCTCCACGGAGCTTTCTGTACCCATTTTGTCCTGCGCGTATTCAGGAGCATCCACAGCATTACCTGCCACCAAGAGGTGTAGAAGAAAAAAGCGGAGCAAATAAACCAGCTCCGCGAACCGTTGGACTGAGTCGCTGACTACCTATCTTTCTTACGCTTCACCTGCATGTGCAGGAGAACGAGACTTACAGCCGTCATGCCAACAACTACGCCCAGTATGGCAAAATGCCAGGTATCAAGGGGCTCTCCCGGCATCCTGGCAAGGAAGATCCCTGACAGAACCAGCAAGAGCCCGGCCGCCCAAGCGCAACCTAGCCACCTCACGCCACGTGCAACACCTTAATGCCTCTGTCCTTCAGCGCCTGAATGAATTCTTCCATGCGATCACCCGAAAGCCTCCAAACAGATTCTCCCAAACCGTCCACCGGGGGCAGGGTGGACACGCTCAGAATATTGACGGCATGCTCCTCCGCTATCTGCGTGATCTCCGCCAGGCTTCCGACCCTGTCTTCGAGCAATAACGTGACTCGTACTCCACCGCGCCTGACTCCCACCAGATCCACGAAGGCATCAAAGATGTCAGTCTCCGTGATGATACCCACCAGCTTCTCCCCTTCAACTACAGGAAGACCACCTATCCTCTTGTCCCTCATGATCATGGCGGCTTCTTCCACAGGCATATCCGGCGTAACTGTGACCGGACGACGGGCCATGATATCAGAAACCGTGGTCTTTGATATAAGGTAGTTTAGCTCCCACACTGACAGCGACGTGGCTTCTGAAGGCGACGCCTTCAATAGGTCCATCTGAGTAACCAGCCCCACCAAACGCCCACGCTCACAAACAGGCAGCCTTCTTATGTTGTGCTTCTTCAGTATGGCCAGTGCATCAAGTACTGAGACGGAAGGCTCGATACATACAGGATCCTTGGTCATCCTCTCTCTTATCAACACGATGACTCACTCCTTCGATACCCTTTTTGAGAATATACCACGGGGTTTGCCCGATTTCCTCTGAGCACAGATACATAGAGCACTAGGTCTTGAAAGACAACCAGCAATTCCCCAGGGCTTCTCAGAAGGAAACAGCGCCTCCTTGCCCGAATTGTGCATATCTCTACAGTGAAAAGGAGGCCAACGATGAGAGCCAAGACCCAAACCGTAACATATGTTCCACTGCTGGTGCTGGCAGCCTTTCTGGCCACGGCATCAGTCATCAGTTGGCAGGTAACGTCCCCCAACATGAGTTTCGAGCCCTCACCGGATACCAGGGTCCTTCTGCTAAACAACGTAGTCGTCCCGGAGTCTGACCTCTTGTACGTGTCAGACCGGCCAATTATCTCCATGGAGGCCGTCGTCCGGCATCTTGATCCATCCGCTCACTGGGACGAAACCACGTCTACCGCGGTATTCACAACGAAGGACCGGGTGGTACAAATGCCCACGGCCTCCTTAACCGCTTACGTTAATGAGAAGCCTGTCGAGCTTTCAGTACCCACGAGCATCATCGACGGAAGACCTTATGTGCCGCTGGATTTCCTCGGACAACTAATGCACCTATCTGTAAGACTGGTGGAGGGCCGTGTGCTCGTGGTGGACAAACCTGGCACGCCTGTGCTTGAAGCCACATCAATCAGCACCTCATACGTAAGGAAACAACCGTCCCAAAAATCCCCGATAACGGCATATCTCCCTGAGGGCACCAAAGTCAGGGTTTTATCCGAAACTCGCGGCTACTATCACGTGCTTGAGCCCAGGGGCAATTTGGGGTTTGTACCAAAGCAGGCGCTTGAGATAAGCGGTATGTACACTACAGAGGAGTCGCCCAAAGCAACACTCAGAGCATGGTCGCCTATGGGCGACAAGGTGGTGCTGGTATGGGAGCACGTGGTATCAAAGAACCCCGATACCTCAAGCATAGCCCATATGGGAGCAGTGAACGTGGTGTCGCCCACGTGGTTTAGTATCGCTGACACCGCCGGTAGCGTGGTCTCCAGGGCGGACCTCTCTTATGTAAGATGGGCAAAAAGCCGTGGCTACCGCGTATGGGGTCTGGTGGAGAACGGGTTTGACCCGGAACGTACACGGGCCGTCCTGCGCGACCTGTCCGTGCGGCAGCATGTGATCCGGCAGCTGTTGGTCTACGCTGAGCTGTTTCAGCTGGACGGAATAAACCTTGATTTTGAAAACATGTACATGGAAGATAGGGACTACTATACGCAGTTTTTGAGAGAGCTCGTGCCGCTTGCAAAGGAGGCCGGGCTAGTTGTGTCGGTGGACGTGACTTTTAAGTCTAACAGTCCCACGTGGTCGCTGTGTTATGACAGAGCAGCACTGGCACAGGTTGCCGATTATATCATCGTAATGGGGTATGACCAGTTCAGCGGGAGCGGCGGCCGATCCGGCCCGGTGAGTTCGCTCGGATGGGTGCGAGCGGGGCTACGTGCGATGCTGGCAGAAGTCCCCGCTGAAAAACTGGTCCTGGGGATCCCGCTTTATACCCGCCTTTGGAAAGAAGACAGTCAGGGCGGAAAGGCCTCCTCCAAGGCATTGGGCATGCGACAGGTGCAAGAACTCCTAAGCGCCAAGTCACTCTCCCCGATGCCGGATGAATCCGGGCTGAAGTACGTGGAATATGTAGAAAACGGCGACAGGTACCGGCTTTGGATCGAAGATAGTGACTCTGTGACGGCACGCACCCGCATGGTGTGGGAATACGGGCTTGCCGGTATTGCTGCGTGGCGCAGAGGTTTTGAAACTCCGGAAATCTGGGAAGTAATCGAACGCACCCTGGACAGGAACAGAAAATCCGGTCGGTAGAGGAACCTCGGAGTTGACAAAGAAAGAATGTAGCATCCTGTACTCCGAGGTGGTCCCGCTTGAGCAAAAAAGTACTGGTGGTCGGGGCAGGTCCTGCAGGCATGACAGCAGCGTGGAGCGCTGCATGCCACGGTGCAGAAGTGTTGCTGCTGGAGGCCGGCACGCGTCCTGGTCGCAAACTTGAACTCACCGGCAACGGCCGGTGTAACCTGACTAACTTGGACGCGTTCAATTATGACTCCCCGGGCTACAGGCGAAACGGCAAATTCCTAATACCTGCCCTTTCCGCATTCGGCCCAGAGTCAGTGATCCGGTTTTTTGAATCCAACGGCGTAGCGATATCGATAGAAGACTCAGGACGAGTCTATCCCGAGAGCCAGCGCGCTGCGGACGTAGTAACAGCGCTCTGGCGCGCGTTGCGGTCAAAAGGAGTGGATGCACACCTTGAGGAAAGTGTCAAGGCGGTGCGCCCCACCGGTGAGGTGATCACCACGAGCCGCACATACCGGCCGGACTCTATCATACTGGCTACAGGGGGTCTGAGCTACCCGCAGACAGGCTCAACCGGTACAGGCCTTCACATTGCGCAAAGCCTTGGCCACAATATTGAGCCCGTTTACCCATCGATGGTGCCAGTCATTGTGAGCGAACGCTGGGTTAAAGATCTCGCTGGAATTACGCTGCCCGACGTTTTCGTGCGTCTTCTCAGAGAAGACGGAAAGACTCTGGCGCGGTGGCGAGGAGGACTTTTGTTTACACATAACGGACTATCCGGACCCGCAGTGCTTGAGATCGGAGAAGATGCAGCCCGAGCGCTGTATGAAGGTAACTCCCCTTCCCTTTGTGTAAACCCTTTTCCTGAGTATACACCTGCCGAGTTCAGACAACGCGTCCTCGGCTCACTGAAACGTGCCGGCAGGCGAAAAGTGCGTCACGCGCTGTCGGCATTTCTTCCCAGAGCACTCGTGGACCATCTGCTTTCCGCTGAAGGTATACCCCCTGATGTTACGTGCGCCCAGTTGAACCGGCAGCAGCGCGAGACGATACTGCCTGCGTTGCACAATATATGTTTTCAAGTCATTGGAACGCTGGGGATAAGGTCAGCCATGGTAACATCGGGCGGCGTAAGCGTGAAAGAAGTAGATCCCAGGACCTGCCGCTCAAGGCTGGTGCCATTCCTGTACTTCGCCGGTGAAATCCTTGACATCACTGGACGCAGTGGTGGATACAACCTCCAGGCCGCTTTCTCTACGGGTTATCTCGCCGGGCTCTCTGCTGCCCGGCCATAACTGCCGTTGTTTCCCTCGCTATTCACCAAAGGCGATGTGTCGCGTATGATGTATCGCAGGCAACGCCTGCAGTGTTACGGTCCCTCACTTCCCCAACCCTACTAACCCTTCTGTTACGGGAGGGAAATCCCCTCCCGTCCTTTTATTAGATCGGCCTTGCCTGCATACTCATATGCATTTTTCCGCACGCTACACATCAATATGGAAAACATGGTTGGAGGGACAGTCGTTGAATAAGCTTGTTGTCCTGACTACACTATTTCTGTTAATTTCGTCCGGGTGTATCACCGCACCGAAGCAAGACCCGGGGTCTCCCGGCCCTGCGCAGATAGGTGCATCCTACTCGGGCTCTGAGCTATGCAGGTTCTGTCATCCCACACAGCACAGGGGATGGGCTCAATCCGGTCACGCCAGAATGGTCGTCGATGCCAAGCGGTTCCCTGAAGCAGTGATTTCTGACTTTTCGCTGCCCGGTAACCCCTTCGAAGTAGCCACAGAATTCGGTCCCGATGATGTCATACTTACCATCGGTGGAAAGTGGAAGCAGCGCTACGTCGTACATGACCCCGAGGCGCGGGCATGGAGGCTCCTCCCGGCTGAGTGGATCACAGCTACTGGTTCATGGCGCCCGTATAACGCCGACAAGTGGAATGAGCGGGATTACGGAGACCTGTGCACAGGCTGCCATAACACAGGGTATGAGCCCAAGGTTCACGCCTTTGTCGAAGGCGGGATCGGATGTGAAGCTTGTCACGGACCCGGCGCAGCACATATTGCTTCTCGAAATGCAGCAGACCTGGTAAACCCGAAGAACCTCGAACCGGAGCGAGCCATTGAGGTGTGTGCACAGTGCCACATCAGGGGTAAGAATGTGGATGGTAAGCGTGAGGACGCCTTGGGATACGTTCCGGGCGAGAAGCTGCTCGACCATTACAAACCCCTTGAACCCAACATCGGCCAAGAGACTGATGCCTTCTTCGCTGACGGTGCCTCGAAAAAGCACCACCAGCAATACCAGGATTATATCCAGAGCACTCACTGGACGAAACAGAGAATGACATGTACGAGCTGTCACGCACCCCATGCACCCACACTGCTTGTGGCGCAGGGAAACGAAGTGTGCACCAGCTGTCATAAGCCTCAGGCGGACGTCCAAGAACACACAGGTCAAAGCGTTGTAACTGACTGTATCACATGCCACATGCCCAAACGGGCCACCAGCGCGACCGAGATGGACATAAGGAGTCACACCTTCAAACTTAATCAGCCCGGACCCGCGCCCAAGCCACCCTATGGCGAATGAAGCGAACATATATGGATATCCGGGCACGTCATTGGGGATGAATAAATGTTGAAAGACCAAGAGCCAAAAGGAGGGAAATGCATGGACCGGCTTACAGAGCGCGAGTGCCTGGAGCTGAGCGATCACATCGGACAACACCAGGTGATTCTCGAAAAACTAGGGCATTACATCAACGAATGTGATGACCAAGAGGTCCGTCAGGCCTTGCAAAGGCACCAGAACATCTACAACAGCCAGCTACAGCGACTGACAGCCGTCGTGAGAAACGTGGACGTACCCCATCAAGGGTACAGAACTCAGTAAGGGAGGAGTGATAAACTTGTTCCATCAAGGAGGCAGAATGTCCGCCAGGAGCATAGCGCTGGATTGCCTTAACCAGTGCAAGTCATTGGCTGTATCACACATCAAGTCATCCACAGAGTGTTCCCACCCGGAGTTGCGTCGTACGTTCATGGACATGGCGAGACAGGACATGGAAATGAGTGAGGAGCTGTTCCACATTGCCAACAGGAAAGGCTGGTACCAAACCATACCAGCTAATCAGAATACCATTTCGCACGTGTCCTCTATGGCCAGCCAGGCTCAAGGGTTCGCGGGTCGACCGCCGTTTGTCGGCCCGGAGCATGTAGGCGCGGGCACACCGGGATGGGCGCCAACGGGTTTTGCCGGGCCCACGTATCCAGTTGGCGGAGGTCGCAGCCCGTACCACTATGAAGTAGGTCAGGAATTCGAGAGGAACGACAGAAACAGGGAAAACAGGTAACATCGGCAAGCAATAAGGGCGGTGTTTTACCGCCCTTTGTTCTATTGCTTTGAGGTATGACAAGCCCCTCGTCGCTTGTTCTTTTATTGCTCCCTTGCCCTTATTCCACTTGCTATTGCAGGAGCTGGGAGATCGCCGAGAACACCCCCCAACCCACCAGCCTCGCTTTGTCTGATATACGGTGTATGTATGCTGGATCACTCCTTGGGTCCACGTCCCCTACTTTCTGACCTTGCGTGACGCGGGTGCCGTCACGCAGAAGACCTCTGATGATACCGCTTACGGCAGCGTACACTCGCTCGCCCGCAACTTCTGCTAAAGCGTCGCCTTGCCGCACCACATCGCCGATGTCCTTTGAGGTCACGAAGACGCCGTCGGCAGGTGAGCGCAATACCCGCTCTGCTCCATAACCACCCACCTCATCCGGGACCCCGGTGTCCGGCAGTGCGCCGCCTTTCAGTATCACTCTGCCCAGGTCATGCCCTCGTTTGGTCTCGAGAACCGCGTGCACGTTTACACCGGCGACAAACCCCGGGCCAAGCCCAATGACAAGATCAGCCATATCCATGGAAACATGTGGATCTGCCCGTTTGGACAAAGTAGCATCCACGAATACCCTGGGCCTTACCCTTTGGAGTACGCTCGATTCAGGATCCACCAGGACAGGGATGTGCTCGCATGCCCATACCGCCGACGCCCCAACTGCCTCCCGTATAAGCACTGCACGCACTCCCTCCACCTCTGTTTCGCCTTTGTATACCGCTTCTGAAAAACTCACGCTCCGCCTTACTGCAGCCGGTTGGGGAGTCTCAAGGAGCAACAGGCGGAATCCAAGGCTGTGGAGCACGTATGCCACCCCGGTGGCCAGGTCCCCTGCCCCTCTTATAATGCATAATATATCAGCGGTGATGGATCTGATGTCTTGCGCGAATGTAGTCTTGCTCGTCGTCAATATCAAGTAACCTCTCTTCCGGTGCAAAAAGTATCGTGGCAGATGAAAGCAAGCTGCGGGCTCCCTGATCCCCCTTGATAGCCTCCAGCGCACTACGGTATTCGTTGGCAAGCAGAACGGGACATCCCGGCGCTCCATTGTGGGAGTAAGCCACGCATCTTTCTCCCTTTTCGTACTGTATGAGGAGTTCATCGATGAGCGGTGGCGAAAATGGCATATCCCCCAGCACGAAGATCCACGCCTCCGCCTCAGGAAACATGCCTACAACCTTGTTGATCGAGGCGGATTGCCCGTGTCCTGATTCCGGGTTCTCCACAAGGCGGAGCAGGCCGTCCCCGATCTCCCGGGGAAATGCTCTTTCAAGAATCTGCCGGCATACAAAGTCGCCCCCCGCGAGCACCACAGCTACCATACCGGGAGCATGGTTCATACACCCCGACACCGTATACTCAAGCAGCGTTGATTTGCCGAACGGCAACAGCATCTTGGCGGTGCCCATGCGCGTTGAGGCGCCGGCTGCCAGCACTGCCGTTAGTATCAAGTGAGCAGCTCCCCTTCCATCCGGACGTTGGACCACATGACAACCCGGTCGAATTCATGTCCCCTGAATGCCCGCCCAAGATCGCCAAGGACTGCTTGGTCAACCAGATCTATCCTGGTACAGAGTACCGCGGCTCGGGCCTCTTTGGGCATCCGCTTCCTGCCTCCTTCCGGGTGAGATAGCACGCGCACCACAGTGCTGGCCGTAATACGGGATCCATACGGCTGTCGGGCACAGCGCACCACACGATCGAGCCTGTGTACGTATTGGTCAGAAATTGGCTTGCCCAGTATATCTGCAGCAAACACCATCACGAGCAGGGTTGTGGAAGAAGCGACTTCAGGTTCGTGGTCTGCGGGAGCCTTGAAAAGTCGCCCCGCCGCGCCATCTGCCTCCACCAGTATCCAGTCAAACTTCCCGCTTTCCGCCAGCAAGTCTACTTCTTGAGGGGCGATGCCCGTGAGTTTCTCCTTAACCCCGGAGGACTCGGTTCCCGACGCAAATACGTTGATGCGACCTGGCGGCGGAAGCGCAGAGAGCAAGGAAGCGGCACTTCCGAGCCGCACCGGGTGTTCGGCCAGACTGTACATGCGGGTAGTAGTAGTAACAAGCAGCCTTCCGCGCGGTGCCAGTTCAGCCCCAAGCGCAAACATACTTGTGGTCTTCCCGCCCGCCCCAACGAAAGAGATCACGTCATGCTCCCTTACTCCGAGAAGTGAAGATAGCTCACTCCACATAAATCCGCCCCGGCGCCCCCTCCTCTATCACACCGATCACGCTTCCCAGGTCGCCTCCCTCCTCCAGCTTACGGACGAGATCTCGGGCCCGTTCAGGATCTACAGAGATCAACAGTCCCCCCGAAGACTGCGGGTCAAGCAGCACGTCCTGATCGACCGCGGTCACCGATGGGGCGAACTCGACCCAATCTGCGACGTAAGATCTGTTGGCGTAAGTGCCAGCAGGTACCAGCCCTATGCTGGCCAGTTCTTTTACGCCCGGATGTGCAGGTACCCGCGCCGCAGCGATTCGCGCAGATACGCCTGACGCGACGAGCATTCCTTTTAAATGCCCAAGCAAACCAAAACCGGTAACATCGGTCATAGCGTGCACACCGCAACCGACACAAGCCTGAGACGCCTTATAATTAAGCCTGGTCATCCAGCGTACAGCAGACCGGCGTGCGTCCTCTGTCGCCATATCAGCCTTCATTGCCGCCACTACAATGCCCGTTCCCAGCGGTTTTGTAAGGACAAGGATATCCCCAGGTCTTGCGCCCGCGTTAGTAATCACTTTCTTTGGGTGAATGCTGCCAATGACACACAGCCCATATTTGGGCTCCTTATCCTCGACTGAATGACCCCCTGCAAGCACGGCACCTGATTCTTTGACTTTATCTGCCCCTCCAGCCAGGATCTCCCCTAGGATTTCCGTACCCAGCGAACATACGGGGAACGCCACAACGTTGAGCGCCAGCAATGGTACACCTCCCATGGCGTACACATCAGAAAGCGCGTTGGTAGCTGCTATCTGACCGAAAAGCCTCGGCTCGTCTACAATGGGAGTAAAAAAGTCCACTGTCGCGATAAGGGCAAGCTCGTCCGATACCTGGTATACAGCCGCATCGTCTCCGGTTTTTATGCCCACCAGCAACCGTTCAGAATGCTCGATGGGTAGGCGCGCCAGTACGTCATGCAACAGCCCCGGGCTTACCTTGGCGGCACACCCTGAGCTGGTTGTGAGATGAGTCAGTCGCACGTGGTTACTATCTTTGCTCATACGGTGATCACCTTGGCGGAATCCATAAATGCTTGCACGATGCTATACATGTTGGATATCTCTCCCACTGCTACCCGGTCTTTGATCCCGAAGTACTCAAGGCACGTGCCACATGCCCAGATCTCCACGCCCCTGGCCTTGAGCTCAGATAGCACTTCCAGAACCGGGGAGCCTTCAATCACCAGTCGAACCCCGGAGTTCATGAAAATAATGCGCTCAGGACATGCATCAATCTGCGTAAGGCTGTACAGAAACGACTTCATCAGCGCTCCGCCCAATTCATCGGAACCTTTGCCGATGCTATCAGCATTGATAAATACAGTAGTTGACATAGGCAGCGTGCACAGTCCTGGCTCATTGGGTACAGTCGCATGGGGTAACGAGACCCCGTCCTTGTCGAATACCACCTTAAAACACCCATCTGCTTCTGTTACGTCCACCTTCCAGTTCATGCCCCGACCGAGTTTGACCAGGTTTTCTCTGGCCACCACGTCGTCCACAAGCACCTCCACAACGTCCGATGAAGCTTCCACCGCCCTCTTTGCCTTCACTACTGGTTCCGGGCACGGCAATCCTCTGCAATCCACAACCTCAGCCATAAAATCACCTCACCTATATCCTGCCCCTGCATCAAGGATTTCTGCTTTAATCCCCCGTTTCCTCCGAAACATCTCAAACTCCAGATGCTGGCCTGGAAACGGGTTGGATTATCCGGAGACTGTGAAACCAGAGGCTTCCAGGTTCGCTTCTGCTCCGGATGCGTGAGCAAGAGCCGGGGCCATAACCCCTACCCGTTGGCGCCTATCTTACCAGATGCAAACCTCGCTGAACCAACAAGAACGCCCCGCCATCATTGGCGAGGGCAAAAGCGGTGGCGCACACGGAATTGCACCGTCCCGTGTTCCTCAGTCGCAGATACCTTTCGTCTCTTAGCGGTGACATCCTCCCCTCACTAAAGTGAGAGGCATCCATCGGGATGCGAGAGGTTAGCCAGCATTCCGGCGGTGGACCGCCATCA
>DYEP01000035.1 GCA_020725675.1 Symbiobacterium sp.
ATACTTGAGCATACGGGGATCAATCCTGACACTCGCGTGAGAGACCTTACCGAGGAGGAGATTTCCCGTCTCAGGGAATATATCGAGAAGAATTTTAAGGTTGAGGGCGATTTGCAGCGAGAGGTACAGATGAACATCAAGCGCTTGATTGAGATAGGTACCTATCGCGGACTTCGCCACAGACGCGGTCTTCCGGTGAGAGGTCAGCGCACCCAGACCAATGCGCGCACCCGGAAAGGTCCAAAGAAGACTGTCGGTGTGAGAAGGAAGAAGTAGGGAGAGGAGGGACTGAATTGGCCAAACGACGTGTAAAGGCAAAGCGCAAGGAGAGAAAAAATGTAGAGCGCGGCGTTGCACATATACGCTCTTCGTTCAATAACACCATTGTGACCATAACTGATCAGGTAGGGAACGCGATTTCCTGGGCGACTGCAGGAGGAGTCGGGTTCAAGGGTTCGCGGAAGAGCACTCCATTTGCGGCGCAGATGGCAGCTGAAAAGGCGGCCAAAGAAGCGATGAACCATGGAATGAGAGAGGTCGAGGTATACGTTAAGGGGCCTGGCGCAGGCCGCGAAGCGGCCATTCGTTCACTTCAGGCGGCCGGTCTTGAAGTTAGCATGATCAAGGATGTGACTCCCATTCCTCACAACGGCTGCCGCCCGCCAAAACGCAGGCGTGTATAATTCCAGGGGGTGAATACCACACATGGCAAGGTACACAGGGCCTGTCTGCAGACTGTGCAGGCGTGAAGGCGCCAAGCTGTTTCTAAAAGGAGACAGGTGCTACACTGATAGATGTCCCGTGAATCGTCGTTCTTATGCACCCGGCGAACACGGTCAGATGAGGAAGAAGGTCTCCGAGTACGGGGTCCAGCTCCGCGAGAAGCAAAAGGCAAGACGCATATATGGTGTACTGGAAGCACAGTTTCGCCGCTACTTTGAAAAAGCTGAGAAGAGCCGTGGTGTGACAGGAGAAATGCTGCTTCAGCTGTTGGAGAGACGTCTTGACAACGTCGTCTACAGGATGGGGCTTGCCCCGTCGAGAGCTGACGCGAGGCAGTCAATAAGGCATGGCCACTTCACCGTGAACGGTAGCAAAGTAAACATACCGTCATACCTGGTGCGCGTAGGGGATCAAATCGCAGTACGGGAAAAGTCCCGTGAGATGGCCAAGTTCAAGGAAGCAGCAGAAAGCATAAGAGGGCGTGCCATACCGCAATGGCTGTCGGTTGATGCGGATACCCTGACAGGATCTATCGTGCGGCTACCAAACCGCGAAGACATTGACGTACCCATTCAGGAACACCTGATAGTGGAACTCTACTCGAGGTAAATCCTGGGGCTATTGGATCGCAGGCAGTTCCACAAGGAGGTCTTTGAATGATCGAAATTGAGAAACCCCGGATTGAGAAAGTCGAGATGAGCGATGACAATTCCTATGGGAAGTTCGTTGTTGAGCCGCTCGAGAGGGGATATGGCATTACCCTGGGCAATTCGCTAAGGAGGATCCTCCTATCCTCCCTTCCTGGGGCTGCGGTGACCTCGGTAAAAATCGAAGGGGTCCTGCACCAATTCTCCACCATACCGGGCGTAGTCGAAGACACGGCCGACATTATCTTAAACCTGAAACAGCTGAACTTAAAACTCTATTCTGACGAACCCAGGGTCATCAGGATAGAAGCCCACGGTGAGGGCGAAGTGCGAGCGGGCGACATCATCACCGATCCGGACGTTGAAATATTGAATCGAGACCTGCATATCGCCACCCTCGACAAGGGGGGCAAGCTGGTAATCGAAATGGTGGTGGAGAAAGGGCGGGGTTACGTCCCCGCTGAGCGTAACAAGAGACCGGATCAGCCCATCGGAGTGATCCCCGTTGACTCCATTTTCTCGCCCATCAGACGGGTCAATTATTCAGTGGAGAACACCCGCGTGGGACAGGTGACCGACTATGATAAGCTAACGCTCGAGGTGTGGACCGACGGTACGATAAGGCCTGACGAGGCCACGAGTCTGGCGGCGAAGATCCTTATGGAGCATTTGAAGTTGTTTGTAAGCCTTACCGACGATGTTGAGAAAGTGGAGATCATGGTAGAGAAGGAAGAGAACGAGCGTGCCCGCATTCTTGATATGCCCATTGAAGAACTAGAACTGTCAGTCAGATCTTTTAATTGTCTCAAGCGGGCAGGCATCAATACTGTAGGACAGCTTACCGAGAAAACGGATGAAGAAATGATTAAAGTAAGAAACCTTGGGAAGAAGTCGCTTGAGGAAGTGAAACTCAAGCTGGCCGCGTTAGGGCTGTCACTGAAGGAGACCGAAGAGTAGGCAACGAGGAGGGATGACGCATGGCATACAGCAAGCTGTCTCGTCCCAGTGCACAAAGGCGGGCGCTTCTGCGAAACATAGTGACGTCTTTCTTGAAAGAAGAAAAGATAAGGACGACGGAGACCCGGGCCAAAGCCGTCAAGTCCATTGCGGAGCAGATGGTGACGCTGGCCAAGCGGGGCGACCTGCATGCCAGGAGGCAGGCGCTGGCTTACTTGACTGACGAGGACGTGGTCAAGAAGCTATTCGACGTAATCGGACCGAGATATGCCAACAGACAGGGCGGCTACACCCGTATAATAAAGGTGGAACCTCGAAAAGGTGATGCGGCCCCGATGGTTATGGTCGAACTGGTGTAAAGTCCATTTCCGGAATGAGGGATGCGCGCCTATGAGCGCGAACATGGATATGATAACAGCGCAAGGACTCGGCCACCGGTACAGGACCGCCGAGGGGTCAGAGGTCCAGGCGCTGCAAAACGTCAACCTGAGAGTCCCGCGCGGGCAGTTCGTGGTGATAATCGGCAGGAACGGCTCGGGTAAATCGACCTTGGCCAAACATCTTAACGCTTTGCTACAACCCACTGAGGGACGTGTTTTGGTCAACGGCATCGACACAAAAGACATAGAGCGTGTGTGGGAGGTCCGCCAGACTGCTGGCATGGTGTTTCAAAATCCGGACAACCAGATAGTAGCAACGACAGTAGAGGAAGACGTAGCTTTTGGACCGGAGAACCTGGGTATCCCTCCTGCCGACATTCGATCCAGAGTCAGGCAATCTCTGTTGTCTGTGGGTATGGCAGAGTATGCCAAGCACGCGCCGCACTTGCTCTCCGGAGGCCAAAAGCAGCGCGTTGCCATCGCGGGAATCCTGGCCATGAAGCCAAAGTGCATCATCCTGGATGAACCCACTGCCATGTTGGATCCAAGCGGCAGAGAAGAAGTGCTTCAGACGGTGAAGAAACTGAACCGGGAAGGGATCACTGTCATACACATTACTCACCACATGGATGAGGCTGTCGAGGCGGACAGGGTAATTGTCATGGACGATGGGAAGGTGATCCTTGACGGCTCCCCCCGGGAAGTATTTCGCCATGTGGACAAGCTAAAAGCGGTCGGACTTAACGTGCCACAGATCACCGAATTAGCTCAGCAACTCAGGAATGCAGGAGTAGAGATCGCAGACGACATCCTGACTATCGACGAAATGGTGGCGAGCTTATGTCCATCATCGTAGAGAATGTCTCCTATACCTATATGCCTGGTACGACGTTTGCAGTATCCGCTCTTGACAACGTGAGTCTGACCATACAGGATGGGGAGTTTGTGGGTATCATTGGTCCCACAGGGTCGGGCAAATCCACACTCGTCCAGCATCTAAACGGGCTACTGAGACCGACTTCTGGCCGGGTGATTGTTGACGGAATAGACCTTTCCGCAAAACGGGTAGACCTCAAAAAGGTGCGTCGACACGTGGGAGTGATCTTTCAATACCCTGAACACCAGTTGTTTGAGGAGACAGTATACAAGGACATCGCTTTCGGACCGAAGAACCTGGGAGTTGGCGACGACGAAATTGAACGAAGGGTATATGAAGCAATAGCCCAGGTTGGCCTGGGGAAAGAGGTCCTTGGCAGAAGCCCGTTTGAGCTGAGTGGTGGCCAGATGAGGCGTGTGGCTATAGCAGGAGTGCTCGCCATGAAGCCTACCACTTTGGTACTTGACGAACCTGCTGCAGGGCTTGACCCCCAGGGGAGAGATGAGATACTCTCCCACATCCGTGATCTGCACAAGCAGGGAAACCTCACCGTCATACTGGTGTCGCACAGCATGGAGGACGTAGCGCGGTTGGTAAGCAGAGTGATCGTGATGGACAAAGGACGTGTGTTTTTTGAGGGGACTCCAAGGGAGGTCTTTAGGAAAAAGGATGATCTGAAAAGGATCGGGCTTGACGTACCCCAGGTAGTTCAGTTGGTTCAAAAGCTCAAAGACAAAGGGATTGACATTAGGACGGACGTACTGACGATAGATGAAGCAAAATCGGAGATCCTAAGGATCCTTGGGAGATCTGCGCAATGATCAGGAACATTGCTCTTGGGCAATACTATCCTGCGGATTCACCTCTTCACCGGATGGATCCGAGGACCAAAATACTCATTATCACCGTCTTCATAATAATCCTGTTTATCACCAGGGGTTTTTTGGGATATGCTTTGCTTGCTGCTCTTTCCGTGAGTTCTATTGTGGCATCACGGGTACCGGTGAAGCTGATATACAGGAGCCTTCGGCCCATAGTGTTTATCCTAGTCTTCACTGCGCTGTTACACTTGTTCATGACCAAAGGGGAAGTGTTATTCAAAATCGGTCCGCTGACGGCCACATGGGAAGGGGCAAGACAAGGTGCATTCATGGTTACCAGACTTGTGCTCCTGATCATGACTACGTCGCTACTGACGCTGACCACTTCGCCCATAGCTCTTACTGACGGGTTGGAGCTTTTGCTTAAGCCATTTGCGCGCCTGGGAGTACCTGCTCACGAGCTCGCGATGATGATGACCATCGCCCTCAGGTTCATCCCTACGCTGCTTGAAGAGGCCGAAAAGATCATGAAGGCTCAAATGGCGCGTGGCGCTGATTTCCAGTCCGGGAATGTTATCGGCCGGGCGAAGAGCCTCGTGCCGCTTTTGGTGCCACTGTTTGTAAGCGCGTTTAGAAGGGCTGATGAACTGGCCATGGCGATGGAAGCCAGGTGTTATAGGGGCGGTGAAAAGAGGACCAGGATGAAGGAACTCACCTTCACTGCCGTGGACTGGATCGCGACTGCGGTTTTTGCGGCATTTGTATTAGGGAGCCTTGTGGCCAGCTTCGGGTTCCGGGGGTGAATTCGGTTGGGCCGGGTAAAGATGGTAGTTTCGTACGACGGTACCAATTACCACGGCTTTCAACGTCAGGGGGAACTGAACACCATTCAAAAGACTCTGGAAGAGACAATAGGCAGGCTGTCAGACAGCGCTGTACGGGTACATGGAGCCGGTAGGACTGATGCCGGCGTCCACGCCAGGGGGCAGGTGGTCGCGTTTGATACGGATTGGACCATACCGATAGAGCGGGTCCCCTATGCGATGAACGCCCTGCTGCCAGAGGACATTGCGGTGTTATCTGCCAGCGAGGTTTCTCCGGATTTCCATCCAAGGTACAGCGCCAGGTCGAAGCTATACAGTTATACGATTTATACGGGAGTACACAGATCACCGTTCCTGAGACGTTACACTTACCATTTTGCGAGAGCGCTGGACGTTGATTCCATGGTCGAAGCGGCACGGCTTTTTGAGGGGACGTGGGACTTCCGAGCCTTTCGCTCCTCCGGCAGCCCCGTCCGGAGTAGCACAAGGACGGTGTACCGATCCGAACTCAAGGCTTCCGGCCCGCTCTTGACCTTATGGATAGAGGCTGATGGGTTCCTGTACAACATGGTTAGAATCATTGTTGGAACGCTGATCGAAGTCGGACTTGGAAAGTCGGGACCTGAGCGGGTGACAGAAGCTATCCTGTCAGGTGACCGAAGACTTGCAGGGCCCACAGTCCCTGCTTGCGGACTTTGTCTCGAATGCGTTTACTATGACTTGCAGGATCATGAAAGTTGGAGGGATATGGATTGCGCACGACTTACATGGCGAAGCCTGAGGAGATCGTCCGTAAATGGTACGTGATAGACGCCACCGGCGTTCCTCTTGGCAGGTTGGCATCAGAAGCTGCGAGGATACTGAGAGGGAAGCACAAGCCCATCTTCACTCCTCATGTCGATACCGGTGACCATGTGATAGTCATCAATGCTGAGAACGTGGTTCTTACCGGCAAGAAGCGACAGCAGAAGTATTACTACAGGCATTCGATGTATCCCGGTGGCCTGAAGGCAACTGTGTATGATAAGCTATTGGCAGAGAACCCTGAGAAGGCCGTGGAACTGGCGGTAAGGGGTATGCTCCCGAGAAATAGGCTGGGCAGACAGATGGAGAAGAAACTGAAGGTTTACCGGGGCAGTGAGCATCCTCATCAGGCCCAGCAACCGGAAGTATGGACACTAAAGGAAAGGAGGGGCTAAGGTGGCTATAGCGATACACCCACAAGGTACAGGCAGACGCAAGAAATCGGTAGCCAGGGTCAGGATCATACCGGGTACCGGGAGGATTCTGGTTAATGAGCGCGAACTCAAGGACTACTTCCCGCTGGAAACTCTCAGGAATACGGTTACTGCACCTCTTGCGGTCGCAGGTGTTGAAGGGAAATATGACGTGATTGTTCGGGTTCACGGCGGCGGTTTCTCCGGGCAGGCAGGTGCGATACGGCACGGTATTGCACGCGCTTTGTGCAGGTTGGACAACAGCTTAAGGCCTGGATTGAAGAAAGCAGGATTTCTTACGCGGGACCCGCGTATGAAGGAGCGTAAGAAGTACGGTCTGAAGAAAGCGAGAAAGGCCCCTCAATTCTCAAAGAGATAAGAAACGCTCAAAGCACCCCGCAGAACATGTGGGGTGCTTTTATACGTGTAAGGCGCGTCACAACCCCTTCTTTGGCATACACATATGTTAGGTTCTCACAGAAGGAGGGGTCATCTTGTTACCTGGGAGGGTACTCCGCCTGTTAAGGGGCCTTTTGCTTGTGGTGCTGGCTACCACCATCATGACGCTATACCTAAAGGCCGAGACGCGGGATGCATACGTGATACAGATAAACCCATGGATCTTCACTGGGCGCGTGGTGGTTATAGACCCGGGTCACGGGGGAAGGGATCCCGGTGTTACCGTAGGCGACCTCAAGGAGAAGGACATCGTGCTCGACATATCGCTGCGGCTTAAGGAACTGCTCTGCGCAGCAGGTGCCACTGTGGTTATGACGAGAGAGGAGGACAAGGACCTGTCCAACGAAGGAAACTTTGAGTACGGGACAAAAAAGAGACGGGACATGCTAAACCGCTGCGAGATCATAAACGGTGCGGGCGCAGACCTATTCGTAAGCATTCACGCAAACGCGTTCCCTTCCGGACGATGGTACGGAGCTCAGGTATTCTACGAGGGTTCTTCTGCTGAAGGCGCAAGACTCGCCCGATTCATACAGGAAGAGCTGAGGCGGCAGACGGATACAAAGCGCAACGCCTCAGACAAGGTAAACCACTTTCTTCTTAAGCACTCGAACATACCTTCTGCCACAGTAGAGGTGGGCTTTCTGTCAAATCCCAAGGAGGCTTCACTGCTTGCCTCCGAGGAGTACCGGCAAAAGCTGGCCTGGGTCATATTCTGTGGGCTTGCACGATACTTAAATTCCACGTAAGATTTGAAACGGGGCGGGACACCCGCCCCGTCTGATCAGAATACATTGAGGTACTGCTCGATCTCCCACGGATGGACCTGTGTACGATAGATGTCCCATTCTATTTGTTTTGCTTCCACAAAGCGGCTGAAGATATGATCGCCCAGCGCACTGATAATCACTTCATCCTGCTTGAGTTCATCCAGCGCTTCACCGAGGCTGCCGGGAAGGCTCCCTATACCCAGTTCGGCTCTTTCTTTGCTGGTCATGGAATAGATGTTACGGTTGACGGGTTCTGGAGGAACGGTCTTCTTCTTAATTCCGTCAAGCCCCGCTTTGAGCATAACCGCCAGCGCCAAATACGGGTTGCATGAAGGATCGGGACTTCTCACCTCGATTCTTGTACCGTTGCCGCGAGGGGCCGGAACGCGTATCAGCGGACTTCTGTTCTTCTCAGACCAGGCGATGTATACCGGAGCTTCATATCCCGGTACAAGCCGTTTATAGGAGTTTACGAGTGGATTCGTGATGGCGGTGAACGCCCTTGCATGTGCCATGATACCGCCGATGTAATGAATTGCGGTTTCGCTCAGCTGGTATTTGCCGTTCGGATCATAGAAGGCGTTGGTGCCGCCCGAAAACAGCGACTGGTGGGTATGCATACCTGAACCGTTCACTCCAAAGAGCGGCTTGGGCATAAAGGTGGCAAGCAGACCGTGCTCCATAGCGATCCTTCTGACGACAAGGCGAAACGTAGCGATATGATCTGCGGTCGTCAGTGCATCTGTATATTTGAAATCGATCTCGTGCTGTCCAGGCGCGACTTCGTGGTGAGATGCCTCAATTTCAAAGCCCATCTGCTCCAGCGCATATACCATATCCCTGCGCACCACTTCGCCAAGGTCGACAGGCGAGTGGTCGAAATAGCCTGCCTGGTCGTTGGTAATGGTGGTGGGTTTGCCATTCTCTTTTTGGAACATGAAAAACTCCGGCTCGGGCCCCACATTCATCACGAAGCCCATCTCTTCGGCTTCCTTCAGCACCCGCTTCAGAGTGTACCTTGGACATCCTTCGAACGGTTTGCCGTCAGGCCGGTAAATGTCGCAAATCAGCCGGGCCTCTTTCCCGTGCGGTGTATCCCAGGGGAACACTGCGAACGTGTTGGGATCCGCTTTTAAGTACATATCGGATTCTTCGATTCTCACAAAACCCTCGATTGATGAACCATCAAACATCACCTTGCCTTCCAGAGCGTCTTCAACGAACCTGGCAGGAAGAGTGACGTTCTTAATGACGCCGAGTATGTCTGTAAACTGAAGACGAATGGACGTAATCCCTTCTTTTTCTATAGTCCGAATTACCCGATCAGCACCTGGCTCCACTGCTTCCTCACTCCTCAATGCGTTCCTTGTCTCTTCGCTTCATCAGCGCGTGATCCCGAAGGGGGTACACCGATCTAACAGCGAGTACATGCTCCCCTGGAGGCTTTTCGCGATATGCAGATCCGCTGCGCTCTGCAGTTGATTTCCTGAGCTCGTATGGCATGGCGAGCCGAAATCGGTGTTTCACGTCCCGCGTGGCTGACACAGTATCAACGTCTGTAAGGATATCAACAATTTCAGATGGGCGCTTGTTCAACTCCTGGCGTATGCTTTCAATGTCCTTGTTTTCAGCCAGCAACGCCTTGATTCTCAACAAAGCCTCCACGTGGGCCTGGGAGTACCTTCGCTGCCCGCCAGGGGTGCGCTCGGGCACGACGAGCTCCGCTTCCTCATAGTACCGTATCTGTCTCTCGCTCAAACCCGTAAGCTCCCGGACAGTACTTATGGGGTATGTGGCCTTGAACCGCTGGAGGTCTTGCAAGAGATCACCTCCCCATGTAAGGTTTTCTAACATAAACAATTATACCAGTAGGGTACACATGCCGTCAATGTGATGTAAGCTTTTCTTACATCATCTCACCGGTATTTCGTATAACCCCGCAACACACAATATTTAAGGAAGGTGATGATCTTGCGGAGAGATATTACTATACCCATCATCCTGCTGATTCTCGTGGCTGCTGCCTGGTATTTCAACGTCGTCGGGCTGAGGCAAGACCTGCAGCGGCGTAACGCTGAAGTCTCCATGCTCCGAGCCGAACTGGAACGCCTGCGTAAAGAGGAGTCAGGCGCAAGACCCAGGATCGCACTGTACTTCATCAAGCAGGAACCTGATGATTTTGTGCTAGTTCCTGAGGTTCGCGAGATCGACGGGGTGGCAGACGCAAGGCGGGCGATGGAAGAACTGATCAAGGGTCCGGGTGCGGGTTCATCGCTCTTGCCAGTGCTGCCGCCGAACACGAACGTGAGAGACGCCAGGGTTCAGGATTTTGTGGCAACTGTGGACCTGGGTGGAGAGGTGAGAACGATGAACGTTGGCTCCAGGCTGGAACTTTTGGCTGTGTCAGCCATCGTGAATACTTTGACGAAGCTCCCTGATGTCGAAGCTGTGAGGATACTCGTGGAGGGCGCACCCCAGGAGACTCTGGCGGGTCATGTGGACATATCGGGGGTACTGAGAAGAAACGACGCCGCGGTGAAGCTTCAGGAATGAAGCGCCACTCCATCCAAGAAATTGCGAAAGAGCCTCTTTACAACCCGAACCTTGCGTGATAAAATGTCGGTAATTATATCTCAGGAAGTGTACCTAGGGTTCCGCCCGGAGACGGGGTCAGGTCCAAGCGGTACAGCCTCGTTTTGAGGTACACCGTGGGAATAAAAAACCCGGCGGCAAGTTCTTGAGTGGCTGCACCGGGTTCATATTTTTTCAATTGCCCGCGAAAGGCAATGAAGGGAACAAGTAAGGTTGGGATTTCCTGGCACAGAAAGTCGGCGAGGATGAGAACCGACACAGGGAACCGGCG
>DYEP01000230.1 GCA_020725675.1 Symbiobacterium sp.
AAGACTTCGGGGACCTTGGCTTCCCACATTTTGCCTTTTTTCTCCATGGGGATATCGCGGACGTTTGTCCAATAGTTCGTAGGACCGAAACCCACATGGAGAAACACTTGGTCGGCGCCATGTTGAGACAGGATGCCGTCGTATCTAACACTTACTGTATCACCCTTCGTGATGGGGACGGGCTCGACCTCGACCGGGCCTTCCTGTCTGACCGCTTGCTCTTTCGCGGTCTTTCGAATTGGTGACACGAAGAACCACTCCTTCCTGTGAATCTGAGTTTATTGTTTCCCGCACCCTCGTTGGCATTCGATCAGACGTAAGGGAAACGAAACAATGAAGATAAACAGTTTCAGTGAAAATTCCGATTAAACTGACGGAGGGATGACTTTGAGACTTGTTGCAACGGAAACAGTTGTACCAGGCACCCGATTAGGAAGGTCGGTATATGATCACACGGGCCGGCTAATATTAGCGGCTGGTGTTACGCTCAATCGTCGTTATCTTGAGCTGCTTCTGCGTCAGGGCTATACAGCTTTGTATGTGGCGGATTCTATAGAGGAAGTTGAACTACCAGAAACCATAAAGCTGGATACCCGCCGAGAGGTAGTTCGGTACGTAAATGAATTTGCAAAGATCTATGCGCCGCACGATACCAGGACAGCCAAAGGGGGCTTCCATTGTCAACTGAACCCTGGAATGGCAGGGAGTGTGAAGAAAGCGGTGGACCTACTTGTGAATGAGATCCTGTCAAGCAGGGAAGTGGTAATAGGGTTGGTAGATATTAAGTCGCTGCATGACCACAGCTTCAGGCACTCGGTGCAGGTAGCGCTCATGTCAATTGTTGTAGGAAAGATCATGGGCCTTAGAAAAAGCGAGCTAAGAGAACTGGGCACCGGGACGTTGCTTCATGACATGGGTAAGCTCAAAATACCTGACTCTATCTGGAACAAGAAGGAAAGACTCACCGACGATGAGATCCGGCAGATAATGAAACATCCGCAGGAAGGTTATGTTATCCTGCGAAATGCCAACGTGGGTCTGCTCGCAGCGCACGTTGCCTTACAGCATCACGAACGCTACAACGGCACAGGATATCCAAATGGGTTTGCGGGAGAGGAGATCACCAGGTATGCGAGGATATGTGCGGTGTGTGATGTGTTCGATGCGATCACGTCCGACCGACCCTACAAACCCGCTGCTCATCCCTGCGAAGCGCTGTCGTTCATACAGAAAAATGCGAAAGTGTTGTTTGACCCGGTTGTAGTGGAGGCGTTCCTGTCGCTGGTCGCATCTTATCCGGTAGCTACGAATGTGCTGCTTTCCACTGGAGAAGTTGCTGTCGTGAAGCGGCTAAACATCCACGCGCTGGCAAGACCGGTTGTGATGGTCACAAAGGACCGTGAACGCAGATTCCTCACGGCATTCAATGAAATCGACCTCTCACAAGTGGACAGTGTGAGCATCATAAACCATGTGAATTGGTATGATGATTTGGGGTATCAAACAGTCAGGCCGTATGAGCTGAGTTCGTGTAAGAGGCAGTCAAGTGCATAGATGGCAAAGGGATCGGCCTCGATGGCAGAGCCCGGTGAGCCTGCGCCACCGGACTCTGACTCTTCACCGCTTTATTTTACATCCAAGCTTATATGATCACCCGAGCATCCAGTACTTTGTATCCGGTGGCGTACAGTCTTACCGGATTTAACTCGATGTCTTTTACATCAGGTTGCTCGGCGATAAGATGCGAGACCTTCACAATCAAGTCTGCGAGGGCATTCACATCACAGGGTCTTGCCCCCCGATAGCCTTTGAACAGTGCAGCTCCCTTCACCGACTCGATCATGTGCATGGCTTCATCAATTCTGACGGGAGCGAGCCTGAACACCACGTCTTTGTACAATTCCACCAGGGTACCGCCCAGGCCGAACATGACGACAGGTCCCATCTGTGCGTCATGCGTGGCACCGATGATCACCTCAACTCCTTCGGGTGCCTGCTGTGCGAGCAAGTAGCCCAGGATTGTTGCTCCCGGTACTTTCTGCTGAACGTCAATTCCCATTTTCCTTATGCACCCTGTTAGTTCCTGCGCGCTCTTTATATTCAGCTTCACTCCGCCCACGTCGCTCTTGTGGATGACTTGAGGTGATACCACTTTGACAACGAGAGGATATCCCAGCGACTCCGCGGATTCAAGTGCCTCTTTTTCGGTCCGGACAAACCTGTAGTCATCGCACTCGATCTGGTAACGCATGAGGAGTTCTCTTGCTACCAGTTCCTGAGAACCGTCTTTCCTGGCTCTTGCAATGAGGTCGGACGCATCCACACAGTAGCCGGGGGAGGTTGGACCTGTAAGCCCCTTCAACAGATGAAAGCGCTTCACCATATTACTCATGGCCCTCGCTGCCCTCTCCGGCATATCAAAAGTGGGTACTCCGGCGGTCTCCAACGTCTGCCTGGCTTGTTTTACCCAATTACCCGCCAGAAGGCAAGCGAGCACAGGTTTTTTATGTTTGCGGGCGACCTCTCCCACCCGAGTGCCCAGCTCTTCCGGTCGAAGAAACGTAGGGGGCACCGTAAGCAAAATGACTCCGTCTACTCCAGGGTCTGCCAGCACGACGTCCAGCGCCTGAGCGTGCTGAATCTCATTTGCGGCCGCTGACATGTCAACGTACCCTTTCGGCCGGTTGACGATGGCCATGGGAGGAAGTATTTCCCGCAATGTGGCCACCGTTTCGGGCGCCAGATCGGCAAGACGCGTCGTTCCGGCTTCCCCTAGGTCGTCCATGGCGATGATACCAGGTCCTCCCGCCTCTGTGAGGATGCAAATCCTGTCTCCCGCGGGCAGTGGCTGCATTGAAAAGGCCTTAGCGGTATCAAGCAGTTCTTCAATATTCCTCACGCGTACAATCCCTGACTGGATGAACGCCCCATCATACACCGCATCGGCCCCCGCGAGTGAACCCGTGTGGGATGCGGCAGCGTTTGACCCAAGTTCGGTTCGTCCCACCTTAAGCACAATGATGGGCTTGTCCCGGGCCACCGTTTTCGCTGTGTCTACAAACTCACGGGCGTTATCGATCCCCTCCATGTATACGGCTATTGCCCGTGTTTCAGGATCGTGCTTGTAGTACTTCAAGATCTCAAGCAGGTCCACATCCGACATATTACCAACGTGCGCCCATTTGTTAAAACCTATAGGGACAGGCTGATCCCCGGCAAACATTAGTATGGACGCGCCGAGAGACCCGCTTTGTGTGATGACGCTCATGCCGCCGGGCACCTGGTTGATATTGGGGGCGAACGTCGTGTCAAGCTTTGCGCGTTCGTTCATTATGCCGACGCAGTTGGGCCCGATCACCCGGATACCAGAATTCCTGGCGATCTCAACAATGTGTTTTTCAAGCTCTACCCGTTCCGGGATCCCTGTTTCGGAAAAACCAGCAGCAACGATTACAGCCGCTCTTACATCCCCCCTGCAGGCCGCGTGGCGGAAAACGTCGGGTACGGCTGGAGCGGGAACGACAACTACCATCAGTTCCACTTCGCTTGGAATGTCGAGCAGGCTCGGGTAGCACCTGTAACCCAGTATCTCGGTTTCATTTGGATTAACGGGGTATACTTGTCCCGAAAAACCCAACCTTTTCATGTTATATAGGATTTGGTGCCCGGCTTTCCCCTCGTCAGACGATGCCCCGACGATGGCCACACTCTTTGGTGCGAAAAAGGAATCCAAATTCATCCGTTTTCCTCCTCGTGTCTCTTCAGAAGCCTTTCGTAGCTGTCTCGGGCTTCCTTTTCTACCAGGTCAAGCGCGGAATCATCCAGCGAAGAAAACCTGCCCTGAGAGCGGAAGTATTCTCCGACAGGCAGCAGTTGTTTCGGCCTGTAAGTCAATCGGAAGCGGTGGCCGGTGATCTCAAATAGCGGCCACAGCCCCGAATTTACCGCCAGGCGGGCCATATTCACGGTCTGGCGGGGTGCAAATCGCCAGCCGGTGGGACATGGAGCGTGAACGTGGATATAGGCGGGGCCGTCAATATCCTTGGCTTTTCTTACCTTCCGCTGGAAGTCTTCGATAAAGCCGGCAGAAGCGGTAGCCAGGTAGGGAATGCCCTGGGCTGCCAGCATGGCCACTACGTCCTTCTTTGGCCCGATTTTCCCGCTTGGTGTTGTGGTCGTCCAGGCTCCGGGAGGCGTCGCCCCCGACCGCTGAATACCTGTGTTCATATACGCTTCGTTGTCGTAACAGACGTAAATGAACCTGTGTCCTCTCTCGACTGCACCCGAGAGCGCCTGTAAGCCTATGTCCACAGTGCCTCCGTCACCGGCAAATCCCACTACGTTTACGTCCTCAACACCCAAGATGGCGTAAGCCTCGGATATTCCGGATGCGTAAGCAGCAACGGCTTCAAGGTTTGACATGAAAGACGGGACTTTCCAGCCAGTTTCAAGTCCTGCACCCGTCAGGATCGCTGAGCAGCTGGGAGGTGTCAGCATCACTGTACGAGGTCCCAGTATATCCAGCATAGCTCTGGCGACTATCTCCATGGAACATCCTTCACACGTAGTGAGGCCGTTATGCAACATCTGACCGATAACAGGATACTCTTTCAATCTAGCACACCCCCTTTCAGGTCAGCCCATACCGGGTCCTGGGTGGATTTGTGCGTTGCAGTGTATTTCACTATCTTCTCTATGGTTCTTGGCGTCACATCTCTTCCGCCAAGACCCGCAGAGAAGCTATACACCGCTGGGCCGTCCGGGTACAACGCTGCTTTTACTTCAAGAGATAAAGGCCCCTCTGAGCCCAGTCCAGCACTGCGGTCGATGACGGCCACCCGTTCGGCGTACTTTAAGCACTCCCGTACCTCCGTCTTGAAGAATGGCCTAAAGGCGGTAATCTTCAAAAGCCCCACCTTTAGTCCCTGGCCACGCAGTAGGTCCACTGTGTGTTTTACAGTACCTACCATTGAGCCCATGCACACCAGTATTATCTCCGCGTCCTCAATACGGTAAGGCGTTATCGGAGAGTATGCCCTCTTGAAGTGCTGTGCAAAGAGCCCGAACACTTCCGGTAGCACCTTCCGGACGTTCTCCATGGCTACCTGGTGCCCTCGTTTTGCCTCGGTGAACACATCAGGCGTCGTTAATGGGTTGATCGCAGCCGGTTCATTAAAATCGAAATACGGCTTTGACCGCCTGTATGGGGGGAGGAACACGTCCACAAGCTCCTGGTCAGGCACCTTGACCCCTTGCACGGTGTGCGAGGTGAAGAAGCCATCGAGGCTCGGCATGACGGGTAAGAGCACTCTTTCGTCCTCCGCCAGACGATATGAGATGATAATGAAGTCGAGGGCTTCCTGGGCGTTTTGTGCAAAGAGCTGGATCCATCCTTGATCGCGCTCGCCCATGGCATCCGAGTGGTCACACCACAAACTCCAAGGACTGGGTAGAGCGCGATTCACCACCGGCATCACTATGGGCAAACGCGTACCTGCGGCCACCCCTGTGACCTCGTGCATCAGTGCAAGGCCCGCAGATGCGGTGGCTGTGAAGGCGCGTGCTCCTGTAAGTGATGCGCCAATGGTGGCGCACAACGCTGAATGCTCAGACTCGGCGTTGATGTACCGTGCCTTCAGCTTGCCGGATGAAATTTCCGATGCAAGTCTTTCAACGATTGGTGTTTGGGGGGTTATAGGGTATGCTGCGACGACCTGAACCCTGCAGAGAGCGGCCCCGAGGGCTACCGCCGCGTTACCGTCTAGCGCCATGTACTTGTGTCCCGTCATGTTTGCGCTTCACCTCCTTTGACCATGGATATTGCGTGTCTTGGACATACTGTGGTACATATGCCGCAACCTTTGCAGAACTCATAGTCTATGATACATCCACACTCATCTATACGGATCGCTCCGGGCGGGCAGTACCGCGCACATGCCATGCACCTTGTGCAGCGGGCGTTATCAGATATGGGAGTCTCTCGGCGCCATGCCCCAGTTCTTACTGAGGAGGGCTTGTACGCTACTGAGCCCTGCTTGATTCCCCATACATTTTCAAAACGTAATGACCCTCGTTTGTTCGTATGCTGCTCTGGCTGCATCAGCGTTCAATACCCCCTTTCGTCCAGGCATGGATTCCATCAACGCCTGACAAATGTGTTCTATTTTTACCCATTCTGTAGTGCGGGCCAGTGCTCCGAGCATCGCCGCGTTCGGAGGCACCCTTCCCAGGATCTTGTCGGTGATTGTCCATGCATCCACAGCCCCATACTTCGAAACTGGCGTGGTTACACCGAGTTCCTCAAGGGACTTTTGTGTGTTGGCGATGATTATGCCCCCGGACTTAAGTCCGTGCTCGAAATCGACGCCAAGTTCCTTGATGTTTATATCAAACACCACAGCGCAATCGGGCTCGTACACAAAACAATTAATCTCTATCGGGCTGTGTGAAACCCTGGCGCAGGCATACACTGGTGCTCCCTGCCGTTCCTGACCGTAGGCAGGGATCGCCTGAGCAAAACTTTCCCCCAAAACAGCAGCTGACACCAATACCTTTGCGGCTGTTACCACGCCCTGGCCTCCCCGCCCATAGAGCTTGAGTTCGAACATGACTCTTCCCCTTCCGGACTTTTACTTAAAGAACTTCTGAAGTGTCTCTTCTGATACCGGTTTTGTCACAGAACTTACCGCGAAGATTAGGACGAGCGAAATGATGAACCCTGGAATGATCGGGTGTATCGTCTTGGCCCACGGGTAGCCCATCTGTGTGAAGAGAGCCCAAATCGCTGCACCCAAAAAGCCCCCGACGGTAGAAGCCAGGGCTCCGGCTGCCGAAGTCCTTTGCCAGTTTAGTCCAAGTACCATCGGCATTGCAAACGCTGCACCCGTTAGAGCCACCGCGTATGATACGATGACCAGCACCATGCCCGGTGTGCGCAGGGCGCCTACGAGCGAGACTATCCCGACGAGCGCTACCACAACTCTCGATAACTTGACGTAGTACTGTTCGTCCCGCTTGATGCCTCGTGGTTCGTCATAGGATTTCCTGACCAAGTCATGAGCGATGGCGGCACCTGAAATGAGCAGCAACGAGTCAGTGGTGGACATCGCTGCTGCGGCTACGCCCGCCAACGCAAAAGCCGATGCAAGCGGTGACAGCAGGGTGCTCATTAGAACAGGTAGTGCCATGTCGGGGTTGGCCACCTTATCCCATACCAGTACCCGGGCTGCACCTGCAAAATAGACTACGAAGTTAATGAAGATCAGGAGTAGGAATAGTGATAGAGGTACGGCCAATTTGGCTGTCTTCTCATCTTTTGCAGAATACAGTTTGGTCACAAATTCGACCCGCGTGAAGTAAGCAATGAACCACACGACGTACCAGGAGATCAACGCCATCGGTTCCCAGCCTACTCCACCGAGAGTATTCCAACCGGGGGCAACGGCAGCCGCCGCCTGAGTCACCGCAGTTAATCCCCCTAGCCGTTGAAAAATGCTTACTGCGAGAATAACTGCGCCGATCATCATGAAACCATATTGAATGATATTGGTCCATACCACGGCCATCAAGCCGCCCATCGCCGTATACAATACGAAGATGGTCGTCCCAAGGACAGTAGCATATATCTGAGGCATCCCCGTCATTTGCGACAGTACGATCCCCATTGTCTTGGTCTGAGCGATCACTGTCACCACTGAAGCGACAAGTATAATTAGAGCACTGACTCCCCGCAGAGTGTTACTCTCGAACCTTTCACCCATGAAATCCGGTAGTGTAAAAGCACCCAGGTGACGCAGTTTCTGCGCAAGGTAAGCGACAACTATGAAAAATCCTGCGGCGAAACTCAGGTTGTTTAGCGTGATGGCTCCCCGAGCGGCCGTCATGCCCACACCGCCCAACATGGTTCCGCCGTGCATAATGGAGGCAACAATACCAAACGAAAGCACCACTACGCCGAAGCTTCGACCAGCGACCCAGTAGTCTGCAGTAGTCTTTTGCAACTTAGAGGTGAACCACCCGATGACCAAGAGACTCAATAAGAACAGTGCCAGTACTACAAATCCTGTTGCAGATAGCATCTTTTGGTATCCTCCCTTCTTCGACTAATTCTTGTCTTTTCCTGATGCTGCAAGGACATAGACGAACTGGGCCAGGAGCAAAGCGAACGGTAGACCATAAAGAACGACTGTTGCTCCAAAATCCATCCCGAACACTTGTATCACCGCCTTTCTCACCTGATGTTGAGCTTTGATTTGTACCTCCGTAGCAGCAGCTGAGTGGTCACAGCCACTACGCCAGGTATACTGTATACCTCCTCCTGGAGGAATCGGGCCAAATCAGATGCATCATAGCAATACGCATGGACGTGCAGTGTGGTCGGTCCTGTCATCTGGTACACAATGTTGACCCGGTCCTTTTCGGACAACGATTGCGCCACAGATTCCATCTTGTTAGGTTGAACCTCGATCTCGAGGAAAGCAGCGAGGTTTAATCCAAGAGCTGCAGAGTTAACGACAATTGAAAAGTTCTCGATGACCCCGCGTTTCATGAGGGAGTTGACCCTCCTTCTGATAGCTGCTCGGGACAAATAGGTCTGCCTGGATATCTCGGCGTAGGATACTCTGCTATCCTGGGTCAGCATATCGAGTATCTTCTTGTCCACCCAGTCCAGTTCTTGAGACTCGTTCATGCTCTCGGCACCATCCTTTTTTCAGCTCGTTATCGTTTTTGCTGTCGTTTAGTCAAACGGATACTGAAGCCGAGTCAATGTAGCGTTTTCGATTCCAGTACAGGTATACCTGTTTACAAGCGGACCAATCAGTATCCACCCGGCGATCTATCGTATCCGAATGACGGAACAGATAAACCAATGTATCGGAGTTCAGACACTTTGCATCCGAATAGACCAAAAAAGAGAACTGTACGTTGACATTTTGGGGTATACAAATGGAACCTGGTTTCCCATAAGTAAGCGCTGTGAAGACCTGAACAAGGGTGTGCTTGCGTTTTGATAGAAGCAGGTTTTCGTTCCTTTGGTTACTTGGATTGTCAACGCATGGAAGTTCACGAGCGGTCTGAAAAAAAGCGCGGAAGTTGCAGGGGTGGGTCGGGCGGATGCCCTATGTGGGCACCCGCCTCTTTTACTTTCTGTTAAGCCTGAAGTAGATTCTCAAGCGGAACATATTCGTAGCCCTGGCATTCTGCTACTGGCTGACACGTAACGTGTCCTTTCAGCACATTCACACCGCGAGCTAGCGCGGGATCATCCATGCACGCCTTCTTCCAGCCCTTGTTAGCGATATCCAGGGCATACTTCATAGTAGCATTGGTTAGAGCGATGGTTGAGGTTCTTGGGACTGCACCGGGCATGTTGGCAACCGAGTAGTGCACTACACCATGTTTTACATATACAGGGTCGCTGTGGGTTGTCGCGTGCGTGATGGTTTCTACAGAACCGCCCTGGTCTATGGCGACATCCACGATGACGCTCCTCGGCTTCATGGTCTTTACCATCTCCTCGGTCACCAGCTTGGGAGCCCGCGCGCCTGGGATCAGCACAGCGCCTATGAGGAGGTCGGCATCTTTCACAGCGGCAGCGATGTTGTAAGAGTTTGATACCAAAGTCACAATCCTTTGCCCAAAAATATCGTCCAAGTATCTTAGCCTTTCAATATTGATATCAAGCAGCGTGACTTTGGCACCCATGCCAAGAGCAATTTTCGCGGCGTTCGTGCCCACCACGCCTCCTCCGATGATGGTGACGTTTGCTGGCGGCACTCCGGGGACTCCGCCGAGCAGCACTCCCACTCCGCCGTTGGGGCGTTGCAGGTACCATGCGCCTATCTGCACTGCCATCCGGCCTGCCACTTCGCTCATGGGCGTGAGCAGAGGCAGGCTACCGTCGTCCAACCGGATGGTTTCATAAGCGATGCCTACGACTTGGGCGTCAAGTAGTGCTTTGGTAAGGCGAGGCTCCGGAGCTAGATGAAGGTATGTGAATACAATCTGGTCCTTTTTCAAAAGCCCGTATTCAGCAGGAAGAGGTTCTTTTACCTTCATAATCATATCAGCCCGCGCATACACCTCCTCGGCCGTATCCAAAATGGAGGCACCGGCAGACTGATACTCCCCGTCGGAAAACCCGCTGCCTTCGCCTGCCCGGGTTTCGATGAACACCTCATGTCCTGCCCGGACCAGCATCTGTACCCCGGCAGGTGTGATTCCCACCCGGTTTTCGTTGTTCTTAATTTCTTTTGGAACTCCGACTCTCACGACTTGGTCTCCTCCCTTTACTGTTTGAGACAATGTTCCTGCGCCTGGATGTCAGCCAGGGTTTTAAAGCATGGCTTCAAGCTTGCGTAAACCTGCCGGTAGAGCTGGTACATCTCCTGGTACATGGATTCGTTCCTCTCTATTGGCTGCCTCCTTTCCACAATTCGGACGCAGGCGCTTGCTGCCTCATTGAACGAGGCAAATATCCCGGTGCCTACAGCTGCTACCATCGCTGCGCCTAACGAAGTGGTTTCTGTGATCGCGGGCACTGCCACTACCTTCCCTGTGACGTCTGCCCTGATCTGTCGCCACAGGTCTCCCTTTGCGCCGCCTCCGACAACCCTGATCTCGTCCACCGGGATGCCCATTGCTTCTATGCGTGTCAGTATGTCCTTGAGGCCGTACGCGGATCCTTCCATAATCGCCCTGATAAAATGACCTTTGCCATGCTTTAGAGTGATCCCGAAAAATGCGCCGCGGGCATAGCTGTTCCACTCAGGTGTCATTGCGCCCATGAGGCACGGCAGGAATACCAGCCCTTCCGAGCCGGGTGGGGCGTGGAGGGCTTCCGCGTTCAACAAGTCGTACGGGCTCTTGTCCATCCGCCCTGCAACGGACTGTTCTTCTGAAGCGAAGTGGCTCTTGAACCAGTTATAGTTGCCTCCAGAAACGAATCCGGGGTTTTCGATGAGCCAGAGCTCCGGATCGGCGTGACAGTGGGTTTCTACCAGTTTGGTCTCATCGAACACAGGGTGAGTGGAGGCAACGCACACTGGCTCTGCAGTACCTACGATATCGCAGAGGTAGCCCTTGGAGATGACACCGGCGCCCACGCACGCGGCGTGTTCGTCGCCACACCCGACCACAACTTGAACCTGACTGGAAAGTCCAAGTAAGTCAGCTACCCCCGGAAGCAGCGTGCCCACCACCTTTGTCGCCGGGAGAATAGGGGCAAGGCGGTCCTTGTCGATTCCGGTCGCCTGCAGGAGTTCATCGCTCCATTGTTTCTTCGTTACATCCATCAGCATGGTGGACGATGCGTTCGAATAGTCTACGCCCAGCTGGCCGGTAAGCCTGTATAGGATGAAGCTCCCGGGTAAAAGAAAACGCCATACCTTTTCGTAAACCGAGGGTTCGTTGCTCCTGAGCCACATGATCTTAGGAGCGACGTGCGATGCATCAAGGTTCACACCCGTTATGTCAAAGATGCGTTGTTCCAGGTCTGCCAGCATTTCGCATTCTCTCGTGGCCCTTCGGTCCATCCAGATGATGGCGGGGTAAAGAGGGGTTCCGCGTCTGTCCACTGCCACGACTCCATCCACCTGGGAGTCCACACCCAAGGCCACGATGGACGAGGGGTCTACCGACGTCTCCTGCACTACTTTCCGTATGGTATTGGTGAGCGCGGAAAACCATGTTCCTGCGTCCTGCTCTGCCCAAGCGGGCCGTGGATGGCTTATCGTATATGCTTCGTAGCTTTCTGCCACTGCAGTGCCGTCTTCCCTCAAGAGAATGGTCTTTAAGCCCTGTGAACCTACGTCGCATCCTAAGACATACCTTGGCATCGCACGTCCTCCCGTGACCTTTTTACTTACTGACTATTTTCGGTTCTGTGCATGATCCAGGCGGTTGCCAGGAAAAGGCCCAGAATCGAGGATAGAAAACCCAACACGTATAATCCACCTTTTATGATCTCCTGATCAGCATTCATGCGTTGTCGCCTCCGTAATATCGTTTAGGCTGACGCTACCACCCTTAATGCCTGTTCAATGCCTGATATGACACGGTCGGCCTGCTCCTTAGTAATGGTAAGGGGCGGTTGGACCCTGAACACGTTGCCCAGCGGGCCCGAGGTTGATACGATGATCCCATGCTCCAGCGCAGCTTGCTTGAGCAGAGCCATCTGTTTTTTGGAAAAAGGCTCCCGCGTCTTCTTATCTGTCACGAACTCTATTCCTCCCATGAGCCCGAGGAACCTGACTTCACCAACATACTCTGAAGGCTCAATGTTAGACAGACCTTCTTTCAGATACTGTCCCATTTCTTCAGCACGCGCAGGGATGTTTTCCTCCATCAGGGTCTGGATTGTGGCCAGACCCGCTGCACAGGCGACCGCATTCCCTGAGCTGGTCGGAGTAGTCGCGTGGATGAACTTGGCGGCAATTTCGCTGGTGGTGACCACCGCGCCAAGCGGAATGCCGCCGCCCACCCCTTTTGCCAGGGTGAGAATATCGGGGGTTACGTTCCAGCGCTCACACGCGAACATACGGCCTGTCCTCCCGAAAGCCGTCTGGACTTCGTCCAGGATGAGCAGTATGCCGTAGCGCGTACATATCTCACGTACCATCGGGAGGTACTCGGGTGGAGGAATGATCCCACCTGCACCCTGGACGGGCTCTATGATCACCGCAGCCACGTTCTTTTCGGTGCAGGTTGACCATGCTTCATCCTTGAGAATGGCCTCTATTTCTCGGGCACACTTGATGTCACACGCCGGATACGAAAACGGGCAGCGGTAGCAGTACGTATTGGGCGCTCTGACCACACCGTACATCAGCGGGCCTACCTTGCTCCGGTAACTGGCGCTGGATGTGGCAGCCAAAGACCCAAGCGTCAACCCGTGATAGGCGTTCTTCAAGGCTATGATCTCGTATTTCCCGGTGAAGATCTTCGCCATCTTGATGGCGGCTTCATTGCTTTCCGTCCCGCTTGTTGTGTAGTAGGTCTTGCAGAGCGGGCCGGGAGTGATCTTCGCCAACATCTCGGCCAGGTGTATAGCAGGTAGTGTGGTCTGTCTCATGGATACCTGGATGACGCGGTTTGCCTGTTCGCATATTGCACGGATAACCTTGTCTGGACGATGACCCAAGTTCATGACGAACAGACCAGAGGAGCAATCGATGTATTCTCTGCCGTCAAGATCACGAACCACCGCGCCGTCTCCCTCAACTATGACGGTCGGCTCCGCCACCGAATCCCACGCCCTCACAATGTAGTCGCGGTCTTTCTGCAGCGCCACTTGTGTTGTTATTGTTTCAGACGGTTCCATATCCAGCTCTCCTTTTTGGAAAATCCAAGACCTACTTGACGAGCACTATTACTTCTCTTGTATCAGTCCTTGCTTTGAACTGCATTGTGGCTGTCAGTTTCATTTCTCCTTTTGGAGCGGAGGGAGGTACGGTCACCTCAAAACTGAACGACCTTGGCAGCACGGCTCCCGGCCTCATCACGATTCGGAGGGTATTGTCCCCTATATCCTCCTCAAAACCGAGGATCACAGGGGTGACGCTCACGCCTAAAGGAGCAGAAAGTCTCACCGATACAGTATCGGTATGCTGAACTTGCTGGCGTCCTGCGGCTTTGCCCACCTCCACGGTGATAGTTGTCGTGGAACCCGCCGCCACTTCTGCGGGATCCGCTGTGATACTGCGGATCTCGTACGCGTCCTCCTTCAGACAACCCGTTTGAGATACAGCCAGGACCAGTATGATAAGGGTGATATACAGTGTTGACCTGCGCAACAACATTCCTCCTGTTCCTTGACCCTTTCAGCACAGGGCGGCTTTGGTGCTTCAATGCTCCAGGGAGTCTGCTGAACCCTTCTTCTTAATACCCAGCCTTTCCATGAATGCTGCGGTCAGTTTGGGAAATGCCATAGGAGCCACGAAGAAGAACAGCACTGCCCAGCAGGCCAGGAGCATTATCATCGAAGCGACTACCAGTAATGTAGCCAGCGTATGTGTGGACATTGGTTTTCCTCCTTCCTGATGGCCTAGACAGGCAGACCATAGTACGTGTCTGTATAACCCAGTTCGCGCAGCGCCTTCCGCCTCTTATCCTTGTAGAAGAAGTAAAGGACCGTACCCAGCGCCACAACTCCTATGAGGAAGTACCATACTGATATAGGTACGGTGGACACTTGATACCAGAACATGTATATTGCCCAAATGGTCATAATGATGTTGATGTATGGGTAAAACGGTGTTTTTATGGGTCTTTCTGCGTTCGGTTCCTTCTTTCTCAGCATGATGTGGACGATGGGCATGAGGATATACATGAACATAGTAGCCATCACCAGCGCGAAGGCGTAATCCACTATCCAGCGCTGGAACGAACCAAACATACCAACGACGAAGGAAAGCGCGATAGCGAACACGGGCGATTTGTATTTCGGGTGCAGGTAGGAGAAGACTGCCGGAAGCCGGTAATCTCTGCCCATCACGTACAAAGATCTGGTGAAGCCTGTGATGGCAGTTACCATCGTGGCAAACCCGCTCATCATCGCAGATACCAGGATGATCCGTACTGCCCAAAGTGGCAGCAGATGAGGAGCTACCTGCATTGCAGCAGCGGGTATGTTGATCTCGCTCCCTGCCATCAGTATCCACATGCTATAAGGGATGATGGAGATCATGCCAAGGGCGCACAGCATTTGGATGGTACCCATTCCGAGCGAACCCATCGTTTGAATATACCCAAACCGCTTGCGTGATGCTTTGATCTCCTCTGCTATTTGCGGAACAACTTCAAAGCCCACCATGTAGGTTATGCATAGACCTGCCAGCGCCAGCGCGCCCGTGACCTTGCTTGGGAAGGTGGGGAACAAGTAGTCCGAGGGCAGGTTGGAGGCGGCAAGCCTCAGGAACTCCGTGGGGTTGGTGAGCATCGGTACGAACACAAGGAGAGTGGTGCCCAAAATGGTGATGACGCTCAGCACCACCTGGACAATGGTGGAAAACAGGATGCCTCTGTACACTACATAATGGAAGAGCAGGCAGAACACTATACTCCACACAGTGGGGGAAATGTTCCAGCCCGTGATCCACGACAGGTACGACCCGCCTACCGAGAGGTTAAGCGGTATCCAGAAAACGAAATTGAACGCGTAAAGGAAGAAGACACTGTAGCCTACAAAGCTTCCTAGCGCACGGGACATGTACACGTACTCGCCTCCGGAGTACGGGAATGCGCCGAGAAGCTCCCAGTAAATAAGGGACATCATAACGACGAACAGTGCGGCAAAGAAATAACCCCAGATGGTGAGAGAGCCACCCTGTGCGACGATGAACGTGTTAGTAATGTAGAAGTCTCCTCCGGTCACGCCTCCTATCAACCAGGGAATGAGCATCCACCAGGGGACCACTCTGGCCAGCGTTTCTTTTTCAGGAATATGATAGGTATCATCCTGCGGTTTGAGCATAGCACTGGTATCTGCCACTTCTTTGATCCTCCTTCGTTTAGGCTTCGTTTTTTCCGGGCGGCTTAGAATTAATAACTCCAGGCATCACCTCCTAATGGGTCACTCTGCGAGGATTACCTTAATACCCATTTCGCGAAGCGCGCGCACGTACTCACGAGGCATCTCTGAGTCAGATACGACGGTATGTACTGATGAAATGGGCGCGATGGACACGAGAGCTTCCTTGCCAAACTTGCTGTGATCTGCTACAACTATCACCTGTTTGGCTGCGCGGATCATCGCACGGCGAAGGTAACCCTCGGATAAGTCGAAGTTGGATAGGCCCCTGTTTAACGTAAACCCACCGGTCCCCAAAAAGAGCTTGTCCACGTAAAGCGTTTCAACCATTCGTTCAGCCTGGCTTCCACTTATGGACATTTCGTCCGGCCTGAACACTCCGCCAGGCAGGACAACCGTGAAGTCTTTTCGCGGGGCCAGCTCCAGCGCAATTTTTATCGAGTTTGTGATGACCATGAGGTTATGCTTGTCGTGAAGGTTTCTGGCCACTTCGAGCGTGGTCGTACCTACATCCAGGATCAATGATTCTCCATCGGAGACGAGCGAAGCGGCTGCTTTTCCAATCCGCGCCTTTTCGTCCATGAATGTGTCCTCGCGTATAGAGAAGGGGGGTTCGTAGGCTGTGCTCGCCGGGTCGGATGCGCCACCGAACACCCGCTTTACGAGTCCTCTCCGATCGAGGGTTCTAAGATCGCGGCGGACGGTCATTTCTGACACAGAGAGAGCCTGGGCTAGCTCTCGAACTGATAGAGTCCCGTTTTTCTGCACCAGTTCGAGCATGCGTGCTCGCCTTTCCTCTGGAAGCACATGACCAACCTCCTTTACCAAGTTTGAGCACCAATGTTCAATCTTGATGTTTTTTGTTCGAAATTGATGTTCTACTTATTCGAGGAAGCGCTGAGATATCCTTCTTTGGATCATCAGTTTTTTCAGTTTGTCATAATATGAATTAGAAGGAACTGCTGATGGGACTGCAGAGCATTCCCTCCTTCAGAAATTGTCTCAGGAAGGAAATGGACATTACACAGAGAATTTGACCCCCAAACGGTTTGAGAAGCGAGGGTTTGTTTCTCATGTCGAAGCTTGGCCAAATTCAATCCACTGTTCAGCAGGTGGCGGAGGCAGTCTCGGCCGCTTTGGGCGTAGAGACGGAGATCGTCGACGACGAGCTCACTATCGTGGCGGGTACTGGCAAATACTCTGCGCGAGTCGGCAGCAAGGATGAAGAGGCCTTTACAGAAGGGGAATTCCTTTACTCGAAGGTACTGAGGACCGGACAACCTCACGTAGTAGAAGACCCGGCAAACGACATGGGTTATGACCCTTCCTCATTGAGAGGGGACACCGAAGAGTGCGGTGAGATCTGTGTCCCGGTGGTGCAGGGCGGTAGGGTTATTGGTGTGATGGCACTGGTCGCTTTTGATGCAACCCAGAGGGCGGCGCTCTTGGGGAAGAAGACCCAGCTTCTGACGTTTCTAAACCGCATGGCAGAACTCTTGGCGAGCAAGGTATCAGAAAGAGAAATGCTGGATCAATTATGTGCCATTTCCAGCCATCTGCTCACCATTATCGATACTATCCACGAGGCCGTACTTTCCGTGGACGCAGACGGCATTATTTCGCATTTCAATAAGAAGGCAGAGATGCTCACAGGCATGAACAGGGAAGCGGTTATTGGCAAGCCGCTTGCTTTCATCTGGCCAGATTCGCCCATACAGGACGTGTTGAGGACAGGAAAGGGATATACTGAGAAGGAGGAGATCTATCCGGCACCATCAGGGAGGATGCACTTTCTGGTGTCGGCAAGGCCTATTCGTGCTGGTTCGAAGCTTCTCGGAGTGGTAGTCTCCTTTCGGGATATCGCGGACATCAGAAGGCTGGTATATGACATATCTCAGAAATCTCAGGCATCAAGCTTTTCTGACATTCACGGCATAAGTCCCGCGATTCAGAAACTGAAGGAGCAAGCCGAACGTGTTGCCAGAGCCAACTCCACTGTTCTTATCACTGGTGAGAGCGGTACCGGCAAAGAACTATTTGCCCGCGCCATACACTTCGCCTCGCCGAGGGCAGGCGGACCTTTTGTGACCGTAAATTGCGGCGCCATCCCGGAGACATTACTGGAAAGTGAGTTGTTCGGGTATGACGCGGGGGCATTTACTGGTGCGAGAAAGGAAGGCAAGCCGGGTAAGTTCGAGCTGGCGGACGGGGGCACCATATTCCTTGATGAGATCGGTGACCTTCCGCTCCACCTTCAGGTAAAGCTCCTGCACGTGCTACAGAGGAAACAGGTTGAGCGTATAGGGAGTACCAGGGTAATCCCCATTGATGTGCGGGTAATAGCTGCCACCAACCGGGACTTGGAGAGCATGATAAAGGACGGAGAGTTCAGAAGCGACTTGTATTTCAGGTTGAGCGTCATCCCTCTCCACATTGCGCCGCTTCGGGACAGGAGGGAGGACCTCGAGGTTCTCATCCCGTTCTTCTTACAGAAATACAATTCGCTCGCAGGCAAGGCCCTGGAGGGGTTATCTTCCGCTGTTTGGGATGTATTCTTGAACTATGACTGGCCAGGCAACGTCAGGGAACTGGAAAACGCAATGGAGTATGCAGTGAATATGGAAACAGGACCCGTGATAACTGTGGATAGCGTACCTCCCCGAATTAAGAAGACCGCTTTTGTGACAAAAGAGGAAGGCATGTCGCTAAGGCGTCGAATATACCTTTTTGAAAAGCAGATTTTTGAGGAATCACTAAAGCGCTTTGGCTATACCAAGGAGGGAAAAGAAGCTGCTGCGAGAAGCCTCCAGATCAGTCGAGCCACGTTGTACAGGAAGCTAAAGGAACTCAACATAAGGGAATCAGTACAGGATTTAAGATAGATTCCCACGATTGAGACTGAAGGCATATACTGAGTCCATTTTATGTCCCCAGATAGACCTCATTTTTTAAATTGCGGCAAAGGCCTCCAGTACCAAGATTGAGAACTCTTCCGGCTGTTTAATGGAAAAAGGCGTGACTGCACGCCTTTTTGTTTTTTGGTATATGGCACAGAAGCTGCACGGTTTGAAGATGAATCCAGATGTGGCGAGACAAAGGAGGGTATCAGATGTATAAACCGGATTTTCGGCAAGTTATTGCGGACTCTCAAAAGGTTTTGGACTTGATAGCAAAGAAGGACCTTGACGAACAAGAGCGTCGCTGGGTGGTTGAAGAGACAGTGCGTGGATTCAGGGATCACGTGAATCCGGGGTTTCTCGAGTACCGAAAGTCCGTGTCCACCGATTATACTGCTGTGGAATGGACGGACTCGGGGGCTACGTTCGAGGACGTAAACGGCAGGGAGTTTATCGATTGCCTGGGAGGGTATGGTATCTACAACTGCGGACACCGCCATCCAAAAGTGTTGAAAGCGGTTCTTGACCAGTTGAGCAGGCAGGCTCTTCACAGCCAGGAACTGCTAGATCCCCTGCGCGCCATGCTCGCCCGTCTTGTGGCGCAGATTACCTGGGGGGACCTGCAGTACTCCTTTTTCACCAACAGTGGCACTGAATCGATAGAAGGAGCCATGAAACTGGCAAGGCTTCATACGCGCAGGAAGGGTATCATCGCAGCTGTCCGTGCATTTCACGGAAAGAGCATGGGATCGCTTTCAGCCACGTCCAAGGCAGTATTCAGAAAACCGTATTTGCCGCTGCTGCCCGGAGTTGTGCACGTTCCTTTCGGCGACGCGGACATCATCGACAAACTGATTAAGGCGGGACGATTTACCGGCGAGGAAATTGCGGCAGTACTCCTTGAGCCTATCCAGGGGGAGGGCGGAGTCATCATCCCGCCTCCAGGATATCTAAAAGAGGTAAGGAGGATCTGCGACGAAAACGACGTGCTCCTGATTCTCGATGAGGTGCAGACCGGGATGGGCAGAACGGGAAAGATGTTCTGTTATGAGCATTATGACGTGGTTCCTGACATACTCTGCCTGGGTAAAGCGTTCGGAGGCGGAGTCATGCCGATCGGTGCCTTTGTTTCCACAAAAGAGATCTGGCAGGAAATGACCCCCAATCCGTTCCTGCACACGACCACATTTGGAGGAAACCCCATTGCGTGCGCTGCAGCCATAGCTGCAATCAACGTCATCCTGGAAGAAAACCTGTGCGAGCGGTCGGCCGAGCTGGGCGGCTACTTCCTCCAGGGTCTTACCGATCTTGCTCGCCGGTACAATGCCGTATGCATTGAAGCGCGTGGCATGGGACTTATGCTCGGAATGGAGTTTCATTCGGATGAACTCGGGTACATGGTGGCCAAAGGGCTGTTTGAGCAGGGAGTACTAGTGGCAGGCACGCTGGTTAATGCGAAGACCATCAGATTTGAACCGCCTCTTACTATTAGTAGGGAACAGATCGACAGGGTGTTGAACGTGCTTGGCGACGTACTGGAAAACATCTCTAAATGGCGAGCGTGAGGAGGGAGATGCCAAAGTGCTGAAGTTTTACGGTGACAAATGTTTCGGCTGCCAGGCTTGCCAGCTGGCGTGTTCGGCGGAGAAGCTAGGTGTATTTTCTCCTAGACTATCATTGCTTAAGGTCTCCGTCCGGTTCTCAAAGACGGACAGGTCTGTGCTCGGGTTCGTATGCAATGCGTGCGGTAGGTGTGCGGATGTATGCCCGGTGGAAGCTATCGTGATGCGTTGCGGACCTAAGATCGACTCCGATCTTTGTACGTCATGTGGGCTCTGTGCCGAGGAGTGCCCACAGGGGATCATCTTGCAGGATGAAGAAGGCAAGGCCCGGATCTGTGACTTCTGCGGAGGGTCTCCTGCTTGTGCCGGCTGGTGCCCTGCAGAAGCACTTCGATGGGAGGTGTAACGCCATGGGATATGCGGGTAAGGTTCTGTTTATTGACCTTACGTCTGGGACGCATCGCACGGAAGAGCTGAATAGGACGTGGGCCCAACTATACTTTGGCGGAAAGGGCCTTGGAGTAAAATACTTTGTGAGCATGACAGCCCCCAGTATTGACGCGCTTTCTCCCGAGAACAGGGTGGTGCTGATGACGGGTCCTCTGGCTGGTACCATCGCGCCGTGCTCTGGCAGGCTCAGCGTAACAACCAAGTCACCTGCTTCAGGCACCATACTGGAGTGTGGTGTAGGAGGCACGGTGGGGCCGGAGATTAAATTTGCCGGATATGACGGAATCATCATCGAAGGACGCGCGAATGATCCGGTGTACGCGGTGGTCGACGATGACAAGGTCTCGGTGCACCCGGCTGGGGACCTCTGGGGCAGAGGCTGCCATGATACCGAACTTATGCTGAAGGACCGGCTGGGCGAGGAGTTCCGTGTCATATCCATAGGCCAGGCTGGTGAGAACCTGGTACCTATGGCCTGCCTCACGTCCGAACTGTATCGACAGGCGGGCCGAGGCGGGGTTGGTGCCGTCTTCGGATCCAAGCGGCTGAAGGCTCTGTGCATCCGGGGTAGAAAACCTGTGCGCGTTCCGGACATGACGGAGTTCATGAAAGTAGTCGGGGAGCTGATGCGGGAAGACTGCCTTACCGACACGAACCTTTGGGCCCGTACAGATGGCACACCTCTTCTGGTGGAGGCGTCCAATTCTGCAGGAATACTGCCCACAAAGAATTTCCAGGATGGTGTATTCGAAGGGTTCAAGACCATCAATTCAGAAAGTGTAAGAAGCGTGAGGCAGCGTAAGAACGCCTGCTTTGCGTGTACGCTCGCCTGTGGAAATTACGTCCGCTCGGGAGGGGCGGTAGTCGAAGGTCCTGAGTACGAGACACTGGCTCTCGCGGGTTCGAATTGTGGCATTTCTGACCTTGATGCGGTGATTCGGTTCAACGCGGCATGCGACGATCTTGGGCTTGACACCATATCCACTGGGAACGTAGTGGCGTTTGCCATGGAACTGACCGAAAGAGGGATCCATGATTTCGGAATGCGATTTGGGGATATACGACCTTACCTTGAGGTCCCAGGACTTATCGCACGCCGTGAAGGGATCGGGTCAGACCTCGCTCAGGGCGTGCGGTACGTGGCAGAAAAATACGGAGGGCGCAACTTCGCTATGGAAGTGAAAGGGCTTGAGATCCCCGGCTACGAGCCCAGAGGCGCCTGGGGCATGGGACTTGCCTATGCGACCTCTGACAGAGGTGCATGCCATATGAGGGCATGGCCAGTAGCGGACGAAGCTTATGGAACTTTAGACCCCTTTACGACCGAGGGTAAAGCCGCGCTCGTGATCGGAGGACAGCACTACAATGCCATCAAGTTCTCTTTGATCGTGTGTGACTTCTGGGCCATATCAATGGAGAACATGGCCAGGCTCGCTTCGGCGGCTACAGGACGCCATGTGACTTCGGAGGAGCTGGAACGTGCGGGAGAACGCATCTACAACACAACCAGGCTGTTTAATGTGAGAGCTGGCTTTAGGCGAGCCGCCGATACTCTTCCTGACCGCATCTTCAAAGAAACGCTAAAGACTGGAAGGGCTGCAGGCAGGACATACCCGAAAGAGGAGTTCGAGCGGATGCTCAGCGAATACTACGCCCTCCGCGGCTGGGATGAAGAAGGGGTACCCACTCCGACCAAACTCGAAGAACTGGAAATCAGTTAGGAAGGTTGTGGTATAATTGGCTCAGGCAGAGAGGGACTGGAGCATTTCCCAGATGGAATATTACCAGCATGAAATGTTTCATCGAAATGCCCCCATGGAACACGGTCAAAGTGTGAGCGAGATCCCTTCCTGCGGTGTCATGGTAGTGCTTCACGGTAGCCTGGAAAGGTATGCCCCTCCGGGTCAGGGCAGGCGGATGATCGTGCATTTGCCGCGGGGGAGGACAATGGCTGATTTGATAGACATCATCGGCATACCGCGGCAGTACGTGTCCTTCGGGGCTGTCAACGGCGTTAGGCGGGAGATGAATCAAGAACTAAAAGATGGGGACGAGGTCGCCCTATTCACCCCGCTTTCGGGTGGCTAGATTCCCTTGGAAAGGAGCTAAGAATGGAACTTTGGCTGATCGAAAGACACACGGACAGGCTTTCCCTGAATGTTAAGGTAGAAAAGACAGTCTACAGGGAGAAAACAAGATACCAGGATCTCGCCATAGTGGATACCTACGAGTTTGGACGCGCGCTCATCCTGGATGGAGTCATCCAGACTACGGAACGAGACGAATTCATATATCACGAAATGCTGGCACACGTCCCCCTGCACGTGCATACAAATCCAGAGCGAGTGCTGGTAATAGGAGGCGGCGACGGAGGCACGATAAGGGAAGTGCTCAGGCATCCTACGGTGAAAGAGGCGCATCTTGTGGAGATAGATGAGGCGGTGGTGAGAGCGTGTACCACCTACATGCCTTCGATCTCGTGCGCGCTTTCAGACCCCCGGGTACGCGTGATCATTGATGACGGTGTTGAGTTCGTGAAGGACAAAGCGGGAGAATACGATGCTGTGCTGGTGGACTCTACGGATCCATCCGGACCTTCTCTTGGATTGTTTAATGTAGAATTCTACTCCAACGTGGCCAGGGTGTTGAGGGATGGTGGCGTATTCGCAGCCCAGACGGAGCAGCCGTTCTTTGAGCCTGACCTGGTACGCCGGATCTTTCACATGATCAGCCAGGCGTTTCCCGTCGCCCGGCCTTACCTGGCGACGATCCCCACTTATTCGTCCTGGAGCTGGTGCTTCACTTTCGCGTCCAAGGGCGAGCATGCAGAGAATGTAATGCCCACAAGGTGCACAGGGCTCCGGTATTATTCGCGGGAAGTCCACTTGGCGTCATTTGCATTGCCGCCATTTATGCACCATCTATTCGAACAAGACGTAGCGACAGGTTAAGGGAGGCCGGCATGTACGCCCGCCTCCCCTGTGTACTACCGGTCCGCCCGGTGTTTCTTGATGAGAAGTACTATGTCGTACACAAACCTGAGCTGATCTTCATCCAGCGTCTCGACTTCACGTAGCAGTCGCTCCAAGAGACCTCCGGCAGGCGGAGCGACTGTCGTAGTGCGCAAGAACTCACACGGGGACACCCCCAGGGCATCAGAAATCCGCCTCAGGGATGCAAGCGATGGCCTCACACGCCCGTTTTCTACCGCACTGATCAGTGCGGTGGACAGTCCTGCTTTCTTTGCCAGCTCGCTTTGTGTTACATGCTGCTGCTCTCTCAGCTTGCGGATTCGGCTACTTAGTACTGTATGCACTCCTGCAAAAACACACGGGTCCACGTCCAGCGCTCGAGCAAGTGTGGCAACCCAAGCGGGGTCGAGCGCGCAGCGGCCCGATGCAGCTCTTTGGAGCGTATCCTCGGGAATGCCTGTCTTATTTGACAGCTCTTCTATGTTTATCTGTTTGCACTCCATGAGCAGGGCGAGGATTTCGCCCGGAGAGGACTGGACCATCTGTTCCGCCTGCAGCCCAAGAACAAGCGACAGCCGTAGCAGCACGTCCGGAGAGGGATCCTTCTTTCCAGACTCTACCTCTGATAGGTAGGACGGGGAAAGGCCCACCATTGCTGCAAGCCGTCTCAGACTGAATCCTCTCGAAACCCGCGCAGCCCGAAGACTGCCATGGTCTAAGACCATGTGTTAACCCTCTCTCCTTACACCATTGATATGGCGCCATGCGGGCAGGAGCGTCTGCACACGCCGCACCCCGTGCATCCTGGCAGCACCACCGGGATATCGCCCTCTTCCTTGAACAGGTTTGAGGAAGGGCACACCGCGGGACAGGGGTGACACCTTTGGCATCTGCCTGGGTCCACAACAGAGACTTTTCTTTCCAACGAGTAGGCACCCCTAGATCGATATTCCCGAAACGCTCAACCTCTTGAAAAAGTTGAACCCGGACATGGACAGCGACGGACCGTCTGAAGCCACACGGAGCGACTTGTGGACATACGCAGTCACTTCGCCGTCGGAGTAGACGTCATAGTCACCTAATTCGTCAGGTTTACCTGCATACACGGCAGGTCTTAATGTAGTGCCAGCTCAGCCGCCGCACAGCTCCGGTTTCACTGTGAGCGTGTAACCATGTCTTGCCAGGAAATCCTTGGCCTCCTGTGTTACCTGAAGCGGTTTCATGTGTTTGCACCTCCTGAACCTATTATACTATGAGTTTGTTCGCTGGCAATAGATTCAAGCCTAAGTACGTTCGCTAACAGTAACATAACCGGGTTTCGTTGTGGAGCATACAAGAGCCGAAGATCGCTCAATAGCTGGGCCCTTCGCGCGGACACACTGTTATCGAGGGGTTGATTGTAACAGAGGAAATGCAAACGCCGCAGAACCCGAATAAGGCGTTGGCTCGGGATCGCCAGTCCTAACGCTTCGTGCCCCTGTACTCACGTGCTTAACCGGACGCGTCAGCAGAGGTTAGTTTATGAAATAAGGGTTTTGAATATCTCTCTAACTGGGAGTATATCGTTGATCTCGCCGACGCGAGCACCGGCGAACACGAGGCCGTGCTTTACGTCTCCCGATTGGGAGTTAATCAACGCCCGGCTTATGCAATGGCTAAGGTTATGGTTTTCGCGGTGCATGCAGATTTTGAGGCAACCGTTGCACCGGATGGTGACCCCGTCGATCCTGGGGAGGTCGGTGTCCATGTGAGGTACTATTGCGCGGGACGCGTAACCCGTAGGGCTCCACCACTCGACCTGGCTTCCTGTTGCATCTACCCAGGCCTTTTTCATCTCCCAAGAGGCGGAAGACTCTTCGCTCATGGCAAACCTGGTTCCAAGCTGCACACCGTCGGCTCCCATGGCGAGCGCCCTTTCGACGTCTGCGCGGTGCAGCATCCCGCCGGCTGCAATTATCGGGCCCTTGAATCCCGCGGCAGACAGCTCTTGTAGTACTTCTGGGAACAGCTCCCAGGTGGAGACCTCGGGATCCTTCGGGCCCAGGTGGCCTCCTGCTTGCCCGCTTTCAACGATGACGCCTGACACCCCCTGTGCTTGAGCGACGATGCGTGCAGCCTTGGTTGAGCTAATGATAGCGAGCCCGGGGATTCCGTGGGCGTGTAGCTTTTGAAAAGGGCCCCGGGCGAAACCCGCACCGATGGCCACGAAATCCACTCTTTCGCGGATGCATACATCCAGCAGCTGGTCAAACAGCGAACCCACGTACATAAGGTTCACGCCAACCACGCCAGAAGTCCTAACCTTGGCCTCCCTGATGTGAATTTGCAGTTCTGCGGGGGAAATACCCATGCCTCCGATGGTGCCCACGCCGCCTTCATTTGCCACTGCTGCAGCAAGCGGTGCCAGCGAGATGCGGATGGACATGCCGCCCTGAACGATACAGTACCTTGCCCGCTTTTTACCAATTTGCAAGCCCTTGAGTGTCATTTGTAATACATCTCCCATCGTGTACGATAATGGTAACACAATACCGGGCTCCGCGGCGGTTTCCTGCTGCAGTCGTAAATTATTTGCAGGTGCCGGTTATACGTGCCGGTTACGAGCGGCTCGTACTTGCGCCTCGATGTCTCTATAACGCACCTCGCCTGAACATACCAGTTCCTCACCTACGAATATACAAGGCAAAGCCTTTCCTTCGATGAGCGATGCAAAGGAGGAGCGGCTGAATTCGGCGCCGTAAATATTCAGGTAAGTGACTGCAATTGCGTTGCCGAACCTTTCTTTCATATCGAGCTCGAGAAGATTTAGATCCGATTGTGTAAAACTACTGCAGCCCGATGGGTTACAGCCGCACCGCCGTCCTAACGGCAGCCCGACCACTGTGATAGTCACACGCGCATCATCGCTGGACATTTATCCGACCCTTCTTTACCATAAGCAATTGGGCACTTACTCATGTATTCGCCAGTTGGTCAGCATTTACCTATCTCAAGGTTGTGTTGTTTGACCGGCTCTAAATAGCTTAGAGATGTATAAGTCTATGTTGTCAATTGAAGGCATTGAAATAGAGATTGCCGTGGCTATGTCCATAGGGTATGCTAATGGTGATTTCAGCGGTAAACTGCCCATCCAAAACGTGGAAAACCACCCGAGCGCTGGGCATCGACGGCTGGGTTACCGACCTTTGGACACTGGCGAATCTTTGTAGTTTCAATCTATCATCTTCTGATGTCAGGAACGAAGTCTCGCATCTGCTCGGGCTGTCACCCAGTAAGGTACGGGTGAGGGTACCTTATGTGGGCGGGGGATTCGGTGGGAAGTCCGATGTTACTATCGAACCTCTGTTAGCCTACGTTGCATCTCAAGTACCGGGACGCTACATAAAGCTGGTTTTGACACGAGAGGAAATGTTTGAAGGCACAGTGTTGGGCCGCGGTGCCTTCGCCCACTACAAGACCGGGTTTTCCCGGGACGGGCGGGTTCTTGCCCAGCTGCATACATGAAGGCACCGGTTATGCCTACAAACGCCCAATCGGGTGCGATGGATGGTCACTGAAAGCTTCTGCAATCCCCATTTACACTTATGCAAAGTTTACGAATCATTCGCCAGAATGCCCCTGCCTT
>DYEP01000036.1 GCA_020725675.1 Symbiobacterium sp.
CGCGGGGCATGACCCTGTGGGAAAGGGGAGGGTGGCACCCCTCATGGCCAAGGTGATGATGGCGGTCCACCGCCGGAATGCTGGCTAACCTCTCGCATCCCGATGGATGCCTCTCACTTTAGTGAGGGGAGGATGTCACGCATCACGTGTCGGCACTTCCCTGTGCTTTCCATTCCCTTTCTTTCACAGTGAGCGTTTCACCTGGTCTGGAATTTCTTTTCCCAGTCAATCCTTCCTGTAAGCTGCATCATCACAAACAGCGTGAGGATAGCGCCTATCGTGACCGTAAGACCTGTCAAACCTCGGAAAAAGTGGGCGTAAGAAAACAGCACCAGGTAAATGAACTGGGATAGACCGGCCTCTATAAGCGCAAACCGCGTACCCACAACAAGCCTGAGGTAGGATACTACAAGTCCGATGGATACTGCCGAGGATAGGATGAACGCTACGTGTATGTCGATGTGGTCAACAAGGTAGGCAAACAGCAGGTGAAACGCAAAGAACGCCGCTGCGAGGAAGAAGTAGTTCATGGGGTGGATGCGCAGCTCTTTTATGACACTGAGCACAAGAATGACGAAGAAGAAGAACAAGAGCGATACTGGAGCGAAGAAGCTGATCTGACTGGCGAGCGGTCCCGGGTTGAGCTTCTCCGGCATGACCATGCCCACCTGAAAACCAGAGATGAGGTTTTCGTGCTTCCAGGTCAGCCTGTAGCCCTCCGGGGTCTTTTCCACAATGCCGGGGGAAATGCTTTTTGGCGGGAAATCGATGGCATCAAAGTTTGTGTTCATCACCAGCTGGAAGTTCTTCACCTGGGGAACACCTTGCCCGAATGAGTAAGTCCATCTATCCATGCCTCTGGATTTATAAGCTACGCGAAGGAACGCGACACCTCCATCCGGAATGAACACCTGTGCGCTTATATCGCTGTACGCTGTACTCAGAGTGGTTGGCGCCTGCCCGTTGATCTCAAAAACGAAATCGTCGTAGATGGCCTCTGTGGTGGGAAAGCTAAACAACACTGAGAACTCCCTCGGTTGGCCGGTAGTGTTCTTCAGCATGTAGATACCGTCAAAAGCGACGTTGTAGGTGTTGTACCAAAGCAGCCCCTTCCGTCGCTGCTCAAGATTTAGATCTACCTTTATATCGCTGCTTTCAAGCGGCACGTCCACCTCTATTACCTTGCTCTTTGGTTCCTTTGCGTCCTCTTCAAATACGGCCTCCACCCTGTACGCAGCCCGCGGCGCCTCCTGTACGTGCGGCGCACCCCACAGCTCGCTGACTCGACCCGCAAGATCCCGGTAAGTAGATCGCGTCCTCACCTCGATCACACCGCCGAGCGCCATCCATGCCATGCTGGTGAGTACAAAAATGGCGGCTATGGCGACTATTCTTTTGAACATGCTGCTCCCTCCCTTGGACTGCTACTTCATATCGACAGCCGGCGGGGGGGAAAGGTTCTATCCCATGAGGATCAAACAGACCTGCTCTCTCGTGCAAAGCGCAAAGGTCTCGAGCTACTTGCACAGGTCAAACAGCGCTCCTGTGTAAATGCGGCAGCAGTCCACTATGTCCTTGATGGGGCAGTACTCCTCTTCTGTGTGTGCAGAAGAGAGATGCCCCGGGCCCAGTACCACCGACTCGATGCCGCCGACACAACTCAGGATGCCCGCATCTGTCCATGCGGGGAACCAGCCGGTTCTGGCGTGACCTCTCACTGCCTCAGACACAGACTTGAGGCATGCCACGAGCGGGGAGGACGCACTGGTGTGAAGCGGCGGGTTGCCGACAGGGTTTGCCCGGATATCCCGCATGTTGCGCACCTCGGCGCGGAACTTGGGATCCCGCGATGCAAGTCTATCCAGTATCTGAGCGATCTCGGCCGTCACGCTCTCGGTAGACTCCCCTGGGACCAATCTGCGGTCCAGCTGGAGTATGCACTCGCCGGCGACTGTGCTGGGCTGAGTACCGCCCTTGATCAGGCCCAGGTTGAGTGTGGCGGGACCCGTGATGGGGTCATATCGCGTACTGATCTCAGGGAGCAGCGTTTGGTACAGTTCAGTGATCACCCTGTTCATCATGACGATGGCATTGACTCCGAGCTCCGGTGTCCCGCCGTGCGCATACTTCCCGGTCACCTTCACCTCAAGCCATTCAAGACCCCGGTGCCCGTTGTGTATCTCCATCTGCGTGGGTTCACCCACCACCGCATACTTCGTACGCGGACCGTGCATGACCAGGTGGCGAGCGCCCTGGCTCCACCACTCTTCGTCAATGACTCCCGCAAACACTGCGCTCCCCGAAAGCTCCACACCCGATCTCTTCAGAGTAACCAGGGCCATAATCATGGCCGCCAATGCACCCTTCATATCCACCGCGCCCCTGCCGAAAATACAGCCGTCGCGCACATACCCCGAGAAAGGGTCTATCTGCATGTTGTCAACGCCTACCGTGTCCATGTGCCCACAGAGCATCACGCTCTTTTCGGGATCCTTTCCTGAGCCGTAGGTACCCACGACGTTGAACCTCTCGTCCACCACACATACCCGCTCGGAAGCGATGCCGTTGTCCTCAAGAAAAGTGTAAATGAACGCGGAAATCTCCTTCTCCGGGTTTTCGAGCCCGTGGTAACTGGGTATGGATATGAGCTGTTGCGTGAGCCACAAGAGTTCTTCTTCGTCAATCATCTGCATGATCCGATCCCGGTGTGCTGACATAGGATTCTCCCCCTTCTTAATCCACTATGGTACCAAGGCTCGCAGAAGCGTATGATGCCTTCACTGCCTTAGAGTTCTGTTTAAAACCCCCTCTGCCCTGCTTCTGCCGCTTCGTTCACCCCGTATGAGGTGTGGTATAATGGAGGAGGAGTCGACCTCTTGCACTTGCCACCAGACCGAAGGAGAAGGGACGAAATAGCTGGCATGGCAGCACGGACGGAAGGCCCGGCACCGGCAGGGCGCCGGGTAGTCATCATTTCGAATGGACAGGTGCGCGACGTTTCATCCGTTGCACCCTTCATCCGCTCTTCCGACTACGTCATCGCGGTAGACGGAGGTCTCAAGCAGGCACAGCGTCTCGGGGTGCGTGTGCACATGCTCCTTGGCGATTTTGATTCGCTGCCTGAGAAAGAAGCATTGAAGCTTGTGGGCACAGGCGTACGCGTGATGCGCTATCCTCGGGAAAAGGATCAGACAGATACTCACCTGGCGCTCGAATACGCAGTGAGATCCGGCGCCTCGGAAGTGATCATGCTTGCCGCCCTGGGCGGAAGGATAGACCACGCGCTTGCCAACCTTTGGCTCCTCCCTGCATACCATAGCGCAGGCTGTCCGGTAACCGTCGTTGGGGATGACAATATAGTGCATCTGGTCAAAGACCAAATCTCTATGCACGGGCGCCCGGGCGAGTACGTATCTCTCCTTCCTGTGACCCCAGAGGCCCGAGGCATTACCACCTCCGGCCTGCGGTACCCGCTCAAGAACGGTACCTTAAGGTGGGGGGAATCGCTCGGCATCTCAAACGAGTTTCTAAGTGAACACGCCCGGATAACGCTGACCTCGGGAATGCTGTTTGTGATACGCGCAAATCCCGTGAGTAATCCCCCGCGAAGTCCAGCCGGGGAGGGTGAACTGCATGGAGTATGACATACTGCTTTGTGACCTGGACGCCTTCTTTGCATCCGTGGAACAAAGAGACAACCCGGAGCTCCGGGATAAGCCTGTGATAGTGGGCGGCCGTCCAGAGCACCGCGGAGTGGTCTCCACCTGCTCCTACCAGGCCCGGGCGTTCGGAGTACGCTCCGCAATGCCCATGTCGCAAGCGATGAGGCTCTGCCCTCAAGCCGTCGTGCTTGCAGGTGATATGAGAAAATACCAGGAAGTCTCAAGGCAAGTGACCAAGATCTACGCTCATTATGCTTGTGCACTGGAGATCGTGTCCATTGACGAAGCATATGTAGCCGTACCCAGGGGGTTGGGCCAGGAGATGGGATGTCTCATCCGCAGCAGGGTTCGGAATGAACTGCAGCTGCCTGTGTCCGTGGGCGTGTCTGTCAACAAACTGCTCGCCAAGATCGCATGTGGGCTGGCCAAACCGGACGGGATCAGATGCCTGTTGCCAGGGCAGGTAGAGGAAGTGCTCTGGCCCATGCCCGTCGAAACACTGCCCGGAGTCGGCCCGAATACTGCAAAAAGGCTCCATGACGCGGGCATCCGGACCATCAGCCAGTTGGCGCAGTGCTCGCCCGACCACTTGCAAGCAAAACTGGGTAAATTCGGGCCTGTGCTTTACATGTATGCACACGGGATAGATGAACGCCCCCTTGAAACCGAGAGAGAGGTCAAGTCCGTGAGTGAGGAGATCACCTTCCCCGAAGACAAACACGACCCTGCAGAGGTCATCGCCACGCTCGCCCTTCTGTCCGAAGAGGTGGGCTTTCGGCTACGCAAACACGGGCTCTGGGCAAAGACTGTCACACTGAAGCTGCGGTTTTCCGACTTCTCAACTATCACAAGATCGAAGACCTTAAGCGAGCCCGTGAATACCGATTCAACGATATACCACGTGGCGCGCCAGTTGTTTGTTGAGCATAAGGGGCGGCCGCCTTGGAGACTGGCCGGTGTACAGGCCTCTAACCTTGTCCGTGACCATCTTAACCAGCTCAACATGCTTCATGGACCGGACGAAGTCCGAGAAGAGCGGATCTCCCGCGCGGCTGATGAGCTCAGAAAAAAGTACGGGCGACCGGTGTTACACAGGGCCGGCACCGTACTTCTTGCCAAGGGGGAGCGTTTCGTATCCGGCGGCAAATCCAAAAAGCCCGACGGATTATCGCCCTGTCACGTAAAGCCTTCTTAGAGAGGGCACAAGCAGCACAAGACACAATGCTGCCTCAGGAAGAAGGTGAGACAGGATGTAAGTGCTGACGTAGTACCAAAGCGCCATACCGGCAGGTGCGAACTGCGCGAAGAACCATATGCCGGAAAGATAGTGAAAGACAAACCTGCCCGTGGTACCTACGACCAGCCCAAGCACAACTCCTGCAGGTGTCTTGGATGCCATATGAGAAAAAAGACCTGCAAGCCCCAGCGCCCCCCACGCCAGGAAATAGTCGAGGGTCACCTGTATGGGATGAACGAAGTACGGGTCAACGATCATTTGAAGCGCACCTGCGACCACCCCTGAAGCGAGTCCCCACCACACGCCTCTCCTGTAGGCGAGGAAGAAAATAGGTAGCATGGCGAAGGTCACTGTACCACCTTGTGGCAGGCGATAGAACACTAAGAGACTGAGCACCATAGACAGCGCCGCGCTCATAGCAACTTCCGACAGTAGCCTTGCACTTGCCTTATTCACTGAGAACACCTCCTTTTTGCTCCAAGTCCGCGAGGCGTCCCATGTATTCTGGCAAAAGAAAAAGCCTCCAGCGGATATCAGCTGGTGGCCCAGATTTACTGGCCATCACGCCCATCTCCCTACGCTGGCATTACCCAGGTCAGGTGTAGGGTCAGACGCTTGCCGCGCCTTTCTCAGCCGTAGCTCCCCTGTGGACGCCTGCTTCAACTTGTCTTTATTCACAAATTCGCTGCCGCTTCGAAGTATCCTGCTTTGAGCCAAAGATTGTTTGTCCTGAGGGGACTACGCTTGGTGCTCGTCTACACACTGCAATGGATTTACCTGGAGATTTCCCCACCTCCCGTCGTGCTGAGCTCACAGGCGACTCGCCTGCGTCATCCCAGAAGCCCTCTCACAAACACATACAACACAGCTAGGGGCACCAGATACTTCATGGCGAGAGCCCATGCTTTACCCCAGGTGAAGCGCTGCCCGATCTCAAGTTCGGCCAGCGCACGGTCCACCCCCCACACCCACGCTACGAAGACCGCTGTAAAAAACCCGGCAACAGGCAAGAACACGTTGGACGCGATGAAATCCACAAGGTCAAAAAAGGTACGCCCGAATATGAGAAATCCTGATAGCCTGCCGGTGGATAGGGCAGATGGTATCCCGAGGAAGAACACGGCAATGCCTGAAACAAAGGCTGCTTTCACCCTGGTAAAGCGGTGTACGTCCACGAGGTACGACACCACTACTTCAAGCATGGAAACGGAGCTGCTCAGAGCGGCAAACAGCAACATTGTGAAGAACAGCGACGCCCAGATCATACTGAAGGGGAGCGTTGAGAAAATGGCTGGTAGCGTGACGAAGATAAGGCCCGGACCGCCCTCTGGGGGTATCCCGAATGCAAACAGCGCAGGAATCACAGTGAGCCCCGCGAGCAACGCCACCGCGAGATCGGACCCTGCGATCCAGAGCGCGCTGCCAGGTATATAGTGGTCGCGGGGCAGGTAACTTCCGTAGGTTACAATAGCACCCATACCCAAGCTGAAGCTGAAAAACACCTGGCCCAGCGCATCAAGCGCAACCTTAAGGGACAGTTGGGATACGTCCGGCCTCAAAAACCAGAATACTCCGGGAATGGCACCGGGCAGAAGCAGTGTGCGAACAAGGAGTACAGTAAGGATCACCACGATCCCCGGCATCAGCACACTGTTTACGCGTTCGATTCCGCCAGTCACACCTGCGACCACTACGATAACAGTGAACAGGAGAAAAGTGGCCTGTCCGGTCACTGACAGGATCCCGTGGGATGAGACACGCGAAAATAGCACCTTGAGAGCAGATGCGTCTCCTGTGATCAGGTGGCCTGACAGGCTACCCAGAAGGTAGATGGCAGTCCACCCCGCTATAACTGCATAGAACGAAAGCACGACAAAACTTGCAGCCATACTTAACAGCCCGACCAGCCCCCAGCGGCTCCCGGGCTTGATCTGGCCAAATGCGGACACCACATTGCGCTGGGTCTTCTTCCCCAGCACAAGTTCGGCGATCATGGTTGGCACACCAATGGCAAGAATGATCAATAGGTACAGAAGCACAAAGGCTCCTCCCCCGTTCCTTACAACCACCGTGGGAAACCGCCAGACGTTCCCAAGCCCCACTGCCGAACCCATCGTGGCAAAGATAAACCCTATGCGCGAACCCCAGTGTTCTCGATGAGCAGACACGTTCATCACCACAGGGATCATACGCATTGAGGTGTCAATTCATGCGCCAGCCCTAGCCTTTCCGCCCGTACACTGGAGGGTACCCGGTAATGTCGCGAATAGCGTTATAAATAGGTCGAATCTTCGCATACACTTTCCTGTACACCCGCTGGTAGATCTGCTCGTAGATGCTCACACCCTCTGGGTCGGGTTCAAATACCCGGCTTATGCGGGTCATGCGGGACACCGCGCTGGATATGTCCGGGTGAATTCCCAGCCCAACGGACGCCACAATGGCCGCCCCGAGCCCTGAAGTCTCGTGTACGTGGGGCCGTGCAGCGGGAAGATTGAACACATCCGCAGTGATCTGCATGGCCTGATCGCTCTGCGAGCCGCCGCCTGACACTCTGAGCTCCCGGACCTCGGACCTGGTCCTCTGTGTGAGCCTCTCTTTGCCCTCCCGAAGCGCATACGCCAGACCTTCAAGCACGGCCCGGTACAGATGTGCCCTCCCGTGCACATCTCCAAAGCCGATGACTGCACCCTTGGCCTCGGGTCCCGGTACTCGAAGCCCCGGTGCCCAGTAAGGCTGGAGCACAAGACCCATCGAACCCCGGGGCGTCTCCGCGACCATCCTATCGAACACCACTTCAGGCGCTACTCCTTCCCTCCTGGCCCGTTCCACATCGGCCTCACCGAATTCCCGGAGGACCCAGGGCACCATCCAAAAGCCGCGGTAGATCTGTATCTCAAGGTTATAGGCGCCAGGAATGGCACTCGGGTAAGGCGGGATCAGGGGAATCGGCTCGATGTACTTGTTGGACGTCAGATTGATAGTGGCAGTGGTTCCATAACTCACATTCGCTACACTTGGTTCGATGCAACCGCAGCCCAGCACTTCACACGCCTTGTCCGCGGCTGCTGCCACTACCGGTGTACCTTTCGGTATGCCGGTGTGCTCAGCTGCCTCCTCTGTTACATGCCCCAGGATCTCGCCGGGCATGACCAGATCAGGAAGTTTTTGTTTGTCCATAGGCAGCGCTCGCCATTTCCAGTCCCAGCTTTTAGCCCAGGTAAAGTGCTTATAGTCAAAAGGCATGTACCCTACCTGACAGGCGGCTGAATCAACAAATCTGCCGGTAAAACAAAACGTCAGGTACCCGGAGAGAAACAGGTACTTGTGGGTGGCTTCCCATATTTCAGGCTGGTGTGTACGGATCCAGTTTGCTTCTGCCTCCGCCTGGAGATACGCTACAGTCTCTGTCATACCCGCAATACGGAAAGCAAGGCCCCATAGCCCTCCTACCGGGGGTAGCCCTTCGGTACGCCGCTGGTCCGCCCACAGCATCGCAGGTCGGAGAGGCTCACCCCTGTTATCCACATTCACCACTGTGGCGCGTTGAGAGGTGATCGCCACCCCAGCCACTTGTTTGGGCGTGTATTCAGATTCAGTCCAAATCCTCCTGCAGGCGTCGCCTACACGCTCCCAGTAAAACTTTGGATCCTGCTCGGCCCACCCCGGATGAGGGGAGACGTATGGCTGGATGACCACCTTGACTCTGTGCAGCAGCTCTCCATCTCCATTAAATAACATAGCCCGAACGCTTTGGGTACCCACGTCCACAGATAGAAGTAGGTCTTGACCCATGCCTACTCCCCCTTCGCACCGGCAGTACCCGGCGCGTAGTTATTTCGCCAGCATTTCCGGTACTCCATTTCCTCAGTCTCCCACCTTTCATCATTCCAACCAAGCTCAGGCTGGACCACAGCCCTGATGTGCCCCAACAGGTCCGCCCCGCCCGACGGTAGCAAGAGCCCAAGCCTGAGGCGTCGCAAGAGCAAATCCTCAAGCCTGACGACCCCTTCGGATCGGGCGGCCCATCGCAGCTCTGCCCAAAGATAGGGAGTTCCGGGAATCTCGCTGAGTTCTCCGTCCCTCGCACACTCCAGCACTTGCGCTGCATCGCTACCGTACCTTCCGAGCAACCGGTCCGGCACGTCTGCGAGCGCGTGCACTTCATCAAGCGCCCTCACATATGCTCGAGGCGTCCGCGGAAGCATCCCGGTCGCGGCCATCGCATCCGCAGCGAGCAGGCGAAAGGTCGTCAGCTTTCCTCCTGTCGCCGTCACCAGCCCGGACTCTTTGAACACCATGTGGTCCCTGGACTCTTGGGACGGGTTTGACTTTCCTGTACCGACCACGGGCCTCACTCCCGAAAACGTAGAGATCACGTCTTCCGGTGTGATGTCCAGCCTATCAAACAAATACCTGGCGGCATGCATGAGGTAATCAAACTCCTGCGCGCTGATACGGCAGTCTTCCAGGGACCCTTCGTGAAACACGTCGGTAGTACCAAGCAGTGTCGCATTTTCCCACGGGAGTACATACAAAGGCCTGTGATCCACAGGATGGAGAAACGTCATCGCCTGTGCCACAGGGACCCTCCAGCCTGGGAACAGCAGATGACTCCCCCTTAGCGGCCGAAGACGGGGTCTTCCGCCCACCTCCTTGCGGATGCCGTCTGCCCACGCGCCCGTAGCGTTCACCACAACAGACGCTTTGACATAGGCCGTCTCATTGCTCACCATATTCCTCACGATGACCCCGTCTACCTGCCCTGATGCAGTCCTTGTCAGTCCCTCCACCGCGGCATAATTCAATGCAGCCGCACCCCTTTTTACTGCCTCCCGGATGACGCGCAGCACGAGGCGGGAGTCGTCCGTCCGGGCGTCTTCGTACCCGAACCCCCCCAAGAGCCCTGTGTTGCGTATGTGTGGCGCCATCTGTAACAGCAAAGCGGCAGGGCAATACCAGTGAGTGCGCCGCCCCGCCATCATATCGTAAAGCATAAGACCTGCCTTGTACATGGCTCTTCCGGGCCTGTCGCCTTGATAGACCGCGAGCAAAAACTTCATGGGCTCAACAAGCCCTCTGCCTTCAGCAATCAGCCGCTCGCGCTCATGCACCGAGTGCCATGTGAGCCTCACCTGCGCCTGCTTCAGGTATCGGAGCCCTCCGTGAACCATTTTACCCGAGGCGCTGGAGGTACCTGACGCAAAGTCGCCCTTTTCCAGAAGCAGCGCAGAAAGCCCTGTGTGCGATGCCAGGTTCAACACACCTGCTCCTGTTATGCCGCCTCCAATAACCACAATGTCCCACGGGCCCTCTATTGAAGACCAGATGTGCTCTCTCCAGCCGACCTGCCACACGCCAGGTTCCCCCTTACACCAGTTTGTTCGGGTTCATGATGCCTAAAGGATCGAGCGTGGTGATCAACTCGGATATTAGCTTTTGACCAAGCTGGCCCTTTTCTGCAGGAAGGTACTCACGGTGGTCCGTACCCACTCCATGATGGTGGCTGATCGTTCCGCCTGACGCGACGATCGCCTGGCTCGCCGCATGCTTGAGTGTGCGCCATCTTTCAAGGTTCTCCTCGGGATCCGCCGCCAAGCGAAAGACGTAGGTCGTGTAAATACTCGAGCCGTGCGTGTACACGTGCGAAAGGTGGGAAAACACCAGCACTTTCTCGCCCATGTGGGAAAGGCCGCTACAAAGTGCATTCTCCACCGCGGTAAGTAATGCAGGGAGCCGATCCCACGTGGTCGCCGTTTCCAGCGTATCTGCGGCGTATCCCGCTTCCCACAACGTATTCCTGAGATAAGGCGTGCGGAACCGGTTCTTGACCCACTCTCTCCCGAAGGTCCTGCCCACGTTTATGCCTCCGTGAGACCAGACCGCATCCTTTGCGCGCGCCATAGCGAACCTGACCAGCGACCTGCGGCCTGACGAGGCAAATATCATCATGCACTTGTGTTTCCCTATGCCCCTGTACCTCAGGTAGTTCTCAAGAAGGCCGATCAGCCTCTCATGACCCGCCATAGCCAGCGTAGTACGGGTCTCCTGCGAAGTGCTGAGCCTCAGCATGGACAGGGGGATCCGGGACGTCACCATATCCATTACAGCATTTATTCCCCGACTCAGGTCCGGAAAGAACGCCGCCTGGAAGTCCTCTGCCTCCGGAACAGGACTGACTCGTACGGTCGCCTCTGTCATGATACCGAGCCTGCCCTCGGACCCGAGCACCAGCTCCTTCAGATCAGGTCCTGCAGCAGAAGCGGGAAATGGGGGCAGCACGAGCGTGCCTTCCGGCGTTTCGACCTTCCCGCCTGAAAACAGACGCTCGATTCTTCCGTAGCCCAGACACTGCTGGCCGCTGGATCGCGAGTGGATCCAGCCTCCTAAGGTAGAGTATTCAAAGGACTGCGGGTAATGGCCAAGGGTATATCCCCTGGCGCGAAGTGACGCCTCAAGTTCCGGCCCTCTCACCCCTGGACCAAACGTCGCCAGCCGGCTGCGCTCATCTAGGGATATGAGTGCGCTCATCCGCGACATGTCCACGCTGACGGTGGTCGTTCCCGCGTCTGGAACGTTTATGTGTCCCACCACGCTGGTGCCACCCCCATAAGGGATCAGCCTTGTACCTGTTGCCCGAGCATATCTTAAGAGCTCCACGACGTCACCCTCCGAGCTCGGGTACGCCACACCGTCGGGGAATGCGGGTATCCGCCCGCTGCGCAGTGCGATCCAGTCCGGGAGGCTCTGACCCCGTGAATGCCTGAGCCGGTCTTCAGGGTCTGTACTGATCAGCGGGTGCGGGCTGATCCGGGCGTGCGGTACCGTGGCCAGCACATCCTTCAGCGACGCATCTTGCGGGGCCGTGCCAGGACCCACTTCCTCTATAAGAAACCTGAGAGACTTCGCCGAAAGCGGATACGTAAATGCCTCGTCCCCCCAGCCGTTCCAACGTCTCATGAAAACCACCTCCCGGAGATTCATCCATCCATTGAGTCGGGTCGTACATAAGGAGACCGGGAAAAACTGTCAAGTGACCTCTTTGTTCGTTCAACGCGCGCAGGGGGAAGTCCTTTCTATCCGAGTCTTGAACGAGCAACGGAAGAGACCCTCCTCCCACGGAATACTTACAGATGTATATGGCTCAGTGAAAGCGAATATCGCTGCAGCTTATGCTGTACTGCAGCGGCTCCAGGGGTCAGGGGTAGAGGAACCGTGAACGATCCTACCCCCCAGTATCCATCTACTCGGCGCGAAGTTCTGTCACCAACTCTGCAAATGGCTGGGCGGTTGCGAAGGAATGATGAACGCGAGGTGTCGAATGTATAGATTCACCCCCTTCTGGAAAGGTGGAGATCACATGGAAAGTCCTCTGGGTTTGGAGACCCGTTATTTCATTGATCGTACTAATTGCGCAAATATGTCCGAAATCCTGGCGTCTTTCCGAAATGCCCGGACGCTACAGCTACCGGTAGTGGAGCAGGGCAGAGTGGTAGGACTGTTGAACATTCTTGACCTATTAACTTTCAGGGAAGCAGAAGGGCCAGATCTACCAATAGATCGGGACGTAGTAGTGGCACAAGAGGGAGAGGATGTCTGCCAGTACCAGCTACTTGACCAGGATATCCTTCCTTTTGAGAATGCCTCAGGCACCTACGTCGGTTATATGCGTAAAAGCGATCTCTTGAAGGACCTGATTTGCAGGCGGCTGGCTGCGGAGATGCAGTATTACAAGGACCTACAGGAAGAGTTTGATGCAATCTTCCGTTCATCAAACGATGGTATCTTTATTGCTGACGGAAATGGCACAGTAATTAGGATAAACAAAGCAAGCGAGCGGATAGATGATTGTCGTGCCGAGGAAGTACTGGGCAAGAATGTACGGGACCTGGTAGCTCAGGGCTTTTATTCGGAATCGGTCACGCTGAAGGTCATTGAGACCGGGGCGCCTGTTACGATCCTTCAAAAGACAAAGACTGGCAAAGAAATCATGGCTACCGGTACCCCGCTGTACAAGAATGGGAAACTGTACCGGGTAGTGGTCAATAGCAGGGATATCACCGAACTTAACGCTCTCAAGAATGCCCTCAGGGATGAGCAGTACAGGACTGAGCGCATCAAGTGTGAACTCAACTATCTGCGTAAGGTATACACGCGAAACGACACGCCTGTTTTCCGTAGCGCACAGATGGAGAAAGTCTTTGATCTGGCTTTACGGGTTGCAGGGGTGGATTCTACAGTCCTGATTCAGGGAGAATCCGGGGTTGGCAAAGAAGTTGTCAGTAAGTTTATCCATATGAATAGCGCCCGTAAGGACAAGCCATTCATAAAGATAGATTGTTCAGGGCTCCCAGAAAGCCTGTTGGAATCCGAGCTCTTTGGATACGAGAAGGGGGCTTTCACCGGGGCTAGTAAGACCGGTAAACTGGGCCTGATTGAGCTCGCACACGAAGGGACTCTGTTCCTCGATGAAATAGGGGAGTTGCCCCTGAATCTTCAATCCAAGCTACTCCGGGTGATTCAGGACAGGGAAATTTGCAGGCTGGGTAGTATCAAAACAATCCCTGTAGATATTAGAATTATTGCTGCTACCAACCGAAAGCTGGAAGACATGGTCCGGGCTAACCTGTTTAGAGAAGACCTATACTACCGCTTAAACGTCGTCCCAATCTACGTCCCCCCTTTAAGAGAACGAAGAGCAGACATCCAGCCCCTCCTCACTTACTTCACCGACCGTTATAACAAGCGGTTCGGTTATGCAAAGACTTTCGACCCTGAGGCCGTAGGTGTCTTACTGGACTATGATTGGCCAGGTAACGTCAGAGAACTGGAAAATATGGTAGAACGACTGATTGTTACAACGGCAGGTGATGTAATAAGAGTTGATGACTTGCCCGCGGCTCTGCGAAGAACTCGGGACTCCTGCTTTTTCCTGGAACATCGCGGTCTAGGTCTGGCAGAGATTGTCACTCAGTTCGAACGGGATCTGCTTCTTAAAGTGATGGCCTCTGCAAGCTCTACCTATGAGATAGCCCAACTACTGAAAATAGACGTCAGCACCGTCCGTAGGAAACTAAAAAAGCACAATATCAAGATCTCTTTCATCAAGTGAAGCAGGCAGCGCCAGCGAACCTCGGTTGCTACCGTTTTCGCAAAATCGAGCAGCCCATCCTAGTACACGGCTGGGGGCATACCCACTGGCTAAAGAAACGGGAAATCCTATTTCATAGGTACTATGTCATGATCCTTCGCCCTACGCCCCTTCAGACGCCGAGTTTTTCCTGCATAGCGCCACTATCTTCATTTTAGATAGACGGGGGTTCGCTACTCACAACCAGTTAGTTGGCCACCATCTACCACTCTTCCCTTCTTGGCTCGCCCAAAGATCGCCCCGTATCCCGGATAGTCTGCATCTTACGCTCGGCGGTCCACCTACCGATACGAACGTGACTCATCTGTAAGAGTGCCGTTGAGTCTATTCCATCGGACTCTCTGTGAAGTAAGAGGCTGTTTTGCCTCTTGAGGAGGCAGACCTGCCTTCTGCACAATCAGCCTGGAAATGCTAGATCAACAGTACCTCTAATCCGAGGTTTCCATCGATCGGAGTGCAGTCTTGCCTTCGATTACAAGATCTATCCTCATAAAACCCCTCGTCTAACGGCCGTAAGCTATTGGCACAAAACGTGCGTTAGTACCATGTACTGGCAAGTCGGAGAATTCGCACAAGGGGGTCGGAATTAGAAGCGGAAGACTGAGAGAAGTATCTGGAAAAGGTAATGGACAGGAGGTTATAGTATGAACAATGTCGTGACACAACCACCTAGCGCTTCGTCGTCGCCAAGATTCTGCAACACAGGAACATTCATGCGTATGCCATCTTTACGTGCGACAGAGGGTCTGGATTTTGCCATTATCGGAATACCCTTCGATACCGGTAGTTCATACAGGGTAGGTGCCCGGTTTGGTCCCTCCGCTATCAGAAGTATCTCCGCCATGATTAAACCCAACAATGTACAGATGCAGGTCAATGTCTTTGAAATCCTCCGGGGTGCGGACTGCGGAGATATATCCATCATTCCTGGATACATCGAAGCCAGTTTTGAGGAAATACAGAAGTATCTGGATCCCTTCGTCAAGGCTGGTATCGTACCGATATGCTTGGGGGGCGACCACTCAATCACCCTTGCAGAACTGCGCTCCATCGCCAGAAAACACGGTCGCATTTCGCTTGTTCACTTCGATTCCCATCTGGATCTGAACACAGAGGTGTTTGGCCAGAAACATAATCACGGCACTCCATTTAGACGCGCAGTGGAAGAAGGTCTGATTGATCCTCATAGTTCTATCCAGGTCGGCATGCGGGGTTCCCTTTATAACCCTGACGATTTCGAAATTGCAGCCGATCTCGGCTTTAGGGTGATTCCTGCTGATGAAGTCAGGGAGTTGGGAATCAAAGAGACTGGCCGCCTGATTCGGGAGAGGGTAGGGCAGAATCCAGCCTTCTTCACATTCGACATTGATTTCGTAGACCCCGCGTATGCCCCGGGTACAGGCACCCCAGAGGTAGGAGGCTTTACATCGTATGAGACACTGGCATTGATCCGGGAAACGAAGGATATCAGTTTTGTTGGTTTTGACATTGTTGAAGTTGCTCCTGCTTATGACTGGGCAGAAATCACGGCGTATATGGCTGCAAACATCGGCTTCGAATTCATCTCACTGCTGGCCAGAAAGAAGAAATGGGGGTGAAATAAATGGGTCAACTAACCGTTGTCGACCCTGAGGCACAAATGCGAAAAGGAAGCTATGCTGCTGGTGTTGTCAAGACGGTTCTTTGCACCCTTGCGGGGATACTAGTATTCTTTGTTCCTCTGAATATTCCTGGACATGAAGGTAGCATTCTCTTCAGTACCATACTTAACAGCTTGGTACGCCTGTTAGGAGTATATTGGCTCTACTTTCTTATGGGGGTGATGGTACTCAACTGCGTGGGCTTCTTCTATGGAAAGTTCATGGCCCGGAAAAACAGCTTTATATATGACTACTATAAGAATGACAGCATGACCCACGCTCTTATATACCTCATAGGTGCGGTCTACACTGTCATGTTTGTGTTCAAACTTGGTCCTGAACAAATTATCGGCTCGGCTACCGGGGGTGTCGTCCTCGAAGCCATCGTCATGCAGACCGCTTGGATCCTGATTCTCGGCGGTATGCTGGTTCCACTGCTTCTCAACTTCGGAGGCATCGATTTCTTCGGCTCATTACTCCAGCCGTTCATGCGACCAGTTTTTACACTGCCAGGCGAAAGTGCCATTGATGCTACAGCGTCATTCGTCAGTTCATCTTCAATTGCTGTCTACATAACCAGTAAGTTGTACAAGAGTAATGTATATACCAAGCGGGAGGCCTGTGTCATAGCAACTAGTTTCAGTGCAGTCAGCGTTGGCTTTGCCGCCCTTTCTGTAAGTACTGTAGGCCTGCTGCACAAGTTCACCCTCATTTACTTCACTGCGTTTGCTATAGCGTTTTTGATTACTATTATTATCGCCAGGATCCCGCCCCTATCAAAGAAGCCAGATGTATACTTTGACGGACGGAGCCAGACGGAAGAGGAGAGAAAGAGCGATACTCATTTCAGCCTGAGGTTGTTCAAGGTAGGATTGGACCGTGCTGTTAATAAGGCAAACGAAGCAGGCAGCGTAATCGGAAAACTGTACCTTGGTATGCTGGATGGGGCCAAGTTGATGCCTAAGGTTATCCCCTTCCTTGCGGCGGTGGGCATTACCGGCCTGATAATCGCCGAGTATACCCCCTTATTCACCTGGCTTGGTACGCCCTTGGTACCCCTCCTCAATCTGCTTAGGATTCCAGACGCAACCCGGGTAGCTTCCGCCTCATTGGTGGGTATTGCAGAAATGTACCTGCCAGTTCTGGTAGTCGCCGAACACGGCCTGTCTGAGGCAGCCCGCTACTTTGTAGTTACCCTTGCTTTGGTGCAAATTATCTTCTTTTCCGAGACTGCTACAGTTATGCTAGCTACGGGCATCCCTGTAAGCATCACCGACTTGATCATCCTGTTCCTCGAGCGTACGTTGATCGCCATACCCATCGTAGCCATCTTCATGCACCTGCTGTTTTAAGACGATCCAACCGCGAAGCTAAAAGGCACGGAGTGAGTCTCCTCTGTGCCTTTTGTGCTGTCTGGCATCTTCCACCTGGCGCCTGATACGGCAGCACAAGTGAACCCTCTCTTGCCCGGTTCGGAGCTGCTCACCTCGTTCTCACAGATGACGGTGGCAGCATGGTTGATTGAGAGTGGAGACCTTCGGGAGTCGGTAAAGGCGTCGATATTACGGTTGCCGGTCACAAATGACGTTAGAAGTGGCAGACTAGGTTTAGCCCCTCCCTTCCCCTCTTCAGATCTGCTGAGCCGGTTCTCCCTGCGAATCAGGGATAATAGACCTTCGCAGAACCTGGTAATCCTCTCGGCATGACCGATCAACCTCTTTGCTTCAGTAGCGGCATACCTGCCCGGGGCGAACCCGCGGGGTGAGCGCTGGGATAGCGCACAACAATGTAGGCCTTGTCCAATTCAAGACTTGCTGGCAATTGTGGTGTTGGCCTTGCCACATCTCGCCGTCTCATACAGTGTCACCAAGAGCCGCATTCTTAACCACCTCAGCCTGGACCAGCTGTTGACAAGTTGCCTGAAACGGGTCCGCTACCCTATGGACACCGTCCTTGAGCTTATGAGGAAAAAAGGTGTGTTTGACTCAAACGAGGTGGAATTCCGGATCATTGAACCTGACAGCAAACTGAGCGTGCTGAAGAAATCCCAGTACCAGACCGTGCCCGTAAGGGACCTCAATTTGAATACGGGTATAATTGACTGCCCATTCCGAAGGTTGTGGAGAGAAAGATGTTTAACAAGGGGTTAATAAACCCCGAAACTGGCTTCGGGGGAAAAGGAGCAGGTTTTGAATTCTGAACACTACGCTGGTTTCCGGTTGTTCCATCAGTGAATTGGATACTCTGTATGCGGACCTACATTACGAAGGCGCGCAGCAACCAAACAGTCTACTCCGATCCTCGTTCACTACCCCAAAATTGTTTTCTGTAAGTGTACTGCGCCTTTACTCTTGTATACCCCACTCCCTCGTAGAACGCATGGGATTCCTGCCTGATGACATTCGAGCGTACACTCACATTGGCACAGCCCGCGGCCTTGGCCCACTCTTCTGCATGCTTAACGAGCGCGCGTCCCACCCCTTTTCTCCTGAAATCCCGGTTCACCACCAGGCCGCCGATTTCTGCCATCAGGTCAGACTCAATCAGGGGATAAGAATGCACATGCACCCAGCCAATAACATTCCCTCCGGTAGCTTCTGCTACAAATACTTTATGGTTGTCCAAGGCAAGGATGTGGGCGATTCGAAGTTCTATCTGCCGTGGCGTAGCGGGATATCCCAGTTGGCAGCACAGCCCAGCGATGTCGGCATAGTCGTCTCGGTTTACACCTCTTATGCAAAACTCAAAGCTCACACAAACCACCCCCCGTCCTCAAGACCCAGTATGCTCTCAAGGTTCAGGTGCACCCAAACGGCCGTTTGCTTTCGAGCTGGCGACACGCCTTGTAGCAATAAGCGATATGCAAAACAGGAAGGAGATTAATATAAAGACCGAGCGAATTCCAAGATATGAGGCAAAAACGCCCGCTGCAAGCGGACCTACGAAGTTCCCAAAGTACGAAGCGCTCGATGCTACGCCGTATGCCTTTCCCCGTTCTTCCTCACGCACCGCGGCACCGATGATGGTGTTGGCTGTGGGGAAGATCCCACCCAGTACAAACCCGGTCAGGGTTCGAAGCACCAGCAGACCAGTGATAGAGCGCGCAATCGCGTGCAGCAAAAACAGCAGAGCCGTCGTTGCCGTGCAGGCAGCGAGTATCCTGTGAGGCCCGGCGGAATCGGCAAGCCGGCCGAGGAAAGTCGAAGACAGCGCTCCACAAAGTCCGGTAATGGATATGACAAGACCGCTCAAAGTGGAGAGACTGCTCGTTTCAGGTGATAATTCCTTTACAAACAGAGGCATCACAGGAGCCATTGCCTTGATGGATACCTGGGACACCAGCAGGGCAAAACTCATGGCAAGTAGCACCCTGGATGCAAATAGCATAGAAAGACCGATAAACGGCGAACTTACCCTGGCTTCATGCGGGTTTTTACCAGGCCCTTCTACCTCCCTCACCAACCAGGTAACCACAGTAAAACCGGACAGTAGTAAGACGCACGCAACCTGGAAAGACACCCGGGTTCCCAAGGCATCGGCGGCGATCCCGCCGATCAAAGGTCCGAAGGCTGTACCGGTGAACACCGCTGTCTGCATCAGGCCAAGGCTGCTACTGAGATACTCCGGAGGGACCATTGAACACACCATGGCCATGCAGGCGCCGATAGTTCCTGTAAACACCCCCTGAAGCAGCCTCAGTATGAAAAAGCCCTCCACCGACTGTGCCTTTGCCATGAAGAAAAAGGTGATAAAGCCTGCTAGCATCGCTCGGCTCACCATCATCTTCTTGCCGTACTTATCCGACACGAAGCCCCATATTGGGCTGAATATCGCGAGCAACAACGCGGGAACAGCAGTCAGCGAAGACGACCACGCCGTCACCAGCCTTGGATCCTGAACACCCAGTTCCATCACGTAGTAGGGAATGAACGATACTGGAAAGTTGAAGCCAAGAAGAGCAAGAAGCTGTGCGGCCCAGATCAAGTATAAATTGCGTCTCCAGTCCTTCACACAAGTCACCTGATCTTACAAAATCGCGCAGAGACCTGCGCTCAATTCATAGAGCGAACGAACTTACCAGAGCTATCGTAACGTATTTCCCCTAAGTTGTGAAGCAAAAGATGAAGCCCTCCCTGAGGACACCGGACCGGCATAGCGTGCAGGATCTTCAAAATCTGTTCTCCCATACAGTGGATCTTTTTACAGACTCGTAGTATAATGGTATTGCGTACTTGTATACAAGTGTACCTTTTAGTCGAGGAACCATAGGAGCAAGCACCAGCGATTAGTACATACCCAAAGTAGCTAAAGGAGGGCTATCCATGGCAGAGTCTAGAGACGACAGGAGATTCCCGTCGCTTGACAGTGGCATACTGAACAGGAACGGGATGGGTAAGGAAACGTCCCTCCCGCCGCTATGGGATCTCATTGTGGACGTACTGCTCTCTTCGCATCCAGCAGAGCACTGAGACGGAGCAACCCTTTTGGCAATCAGCCGTTTTGCACACCACCAGACGTCGTGCTCTTGCCTGCCCCCAAGCCGCATTTGCATTTAGGTTTCCTTGAAGATACGCCGCGCGCATTCTTCCCAATTCATTGGGGAGTTAGGCGCGGCCAAGATTTTCATGGCCTTTCATCTACGCTTATGTTATCATA